>DATFWE010000363.1:0-18695 GCA_035259575.1 Haliangiales bacterium | reverse complement strand
GCGCCCCCGCCTGCAGCCACCCCTTCAGCGCCGCGATGAACGCCGCGGACGGCGCGCTGCCGACCTTGACCGTCTCGTCGCTGATGGTGTTCACGTCGCAGTTGGGGTGGGCGGGCAGATCGAACAGCTGCCGCGTGGGCTGATCGAGCACCGCCAGGATCAACGAGCGGCCGGGCTGCGCGTCGATGAACGGCACCGTGTTGCACGCGGAGAAGTTCCCCATGAGCCCGGTCGCCATGCCGGTCTTGATGGTCGTGTACGCGGTGGTGCGCGTCGAGAAGTCGAGCGTCTGCTCGATGTCCGAGGTCCGCCCCGGCGCGCCGGGCGCATGGCACTGCGAGCAGTGCGAGAAGTAATCGCCGTACAGGCTGGTGAACGTCGCGGTCACCGTCCCGGCGTCGCTCTGCTCGCCTACCTGGCCGCATGCGGCCAGCATCATCGCGAAAGCAAGTCGTCTCATGTTTACTCCCTCCTCAGGCTCATCAGGGTCAGGTAGAGCGCGTAGCGCGACCGCAGTGGCTCCCACGTCGGGTTGCGCACCTGGCTCATCCGCGTATAGGCGGCGCGGAGCCGCCCGGGCAGGTCGAAGCCCAGCCGCGCGAGCGGCACGCCGGCCCCGAGGTGGAGATCGGCGTACCCTGCGACGATCGCCAGCCCCAGGTCATCCATGGGCGTGCCGGTGCGCTCCGACCACTCGTCCCAGCTGCGGCGGGCGGCGTCGAGTCGGCGGAGCGCCTCGTCGTCGTTGCGCGCGCGGTGGGCCACCAGCGCGAGCTGCGCCTCGACCAGCGCCAGCTCGAGTCGATCCTCGTCGACGCCGTCGCGGGCGAGGCGCCCGGCCAGCGCGTCGCGCCGGCGCGTCAGCGCGGCCGCCGCCTCGGGGAGCTTGCCCAGCGCGAGCGACGCCTGGGCGCGCAGCCCCTCGAGGAGCATGACGTAGTCGCCGGGCACCGCGCCGCCGGGCGGCCGCTCGCGCCCGTAGGGACCGTCGCGCGGGGCGGGCGGCCCGCGGCCGAGAAGCTTCTCGGCGGCGGAGATGTGGGGGAGCGCCTCGTCGGCGCGCCGCGCGGCGAGCGCCGCCGCGGCCCAGCCGAGCTGCGTGGTGATGCGGTTGCGCGCGGCGTCGGGGCCGGCGTCCGTGTCGACGAGCGGCCACAGCGCCGCGTACCGCTCGATCGCCGCGCCCGCATCGCCCGCCTCGAGATGATAGAGCGCGCTCCGATCGAGCGCGAGCGGGCGGAAGCGCGCGAGCGCCGGATCGGTCGCGGCCAGGAGCTCGTCGACCAGCGCCGCCGCGCCGGCGGCGTCGGCCAGGTGGTAGCGCGCCCGCGCCAGCGCCAGGCCGTGGGCGAAGCGTTCGACTTCCCCGGCGAAGGGGAGCTTGTGCCGCTCCTCGAGGAACCCCAGCGCGATGGCGTAGTTCCCCACCGACGACTGCAGCCGCGCCACGTTCTCGAGGATCGTCGCGCGGTCGCGCGGGCTCTCGCGCGCAAGGTCGAGCGCCATGAGGTAGTGCGCGTTGGCCTCGACCGCGTCGAGCCGGCTGCCGCCCAGGAGCCAGCGCTGGTGCGCGACGTACGCCCACAGGAGGTGCACCTCGGCGCGCTGCGGCGCGCGCGCGGCGATCGCCTCGAGCTCGGCGATCGCCGCCTCGGCGGCGCGGGCGCGCCGCTCCGCGTCCCGCTCGCCCGGCAGGCCCTTGGCCAGCAAGTACGCGCGCGCGTAGCGGGCCGGCGCGGACTGCGGGTCCTTGGCGTAGTCCTTGGCGGGGTCGATCTTCTCGCGCAGGCGCATCTCGATGAAGCCAGCGTGCGCCTCGAGCGAATCGGCCTGCAGCGTGACGCCGTAGAACCGCCCGCGCGCGTCCCCGATCTTCTTGCGCGCTTCCTCGACGTACGCCCGCTCGAGCACGGCGTCGCGGAACAGCGCCTCGGCGTAGCGCCGCTCGGCGCGCTCGCGCGGCACGAAGCTCACCCAGGTGTCGGCGAACTGGTACTGGAGATACTCGTTGTCGGCGGCGACCGCGCGCCGCACCGTCGCCGCGACGAGCGCCTTGCGTCGGGCGAAGTCCCGGTTGCGGCGGTAGATGTCGAACACGCGCTCGCGCACCGGCTCCTGGGTCTCGGGGGTGAGGTCGGCGAGGGCCCGCTCCAGCGCGAGAAGGAACGCGAGCTCGCCGTCGGGGTCGACCCGCTTCAACCACGCGTCGGCGCGGCGGGCGCGCTCCGCCGCGCCGACGCCGCGGCCGAGCTCGCGCACGAACGCCTCGGCATGGTCGAGGTCGCGCTCGGCGAGCGGGCGGAGCAGCTCGAAGTAGCGCGGCTCGCCGCGGTACAGGGCGAGGAGGCGCTCGGCGTAGAGCGACGCGACCAGCGGGTCGGTGACGTCGACGCCGTCGAGCGCGGCCCGCGCCGGCGACTCGTCTCCCAGCGTGTCGAAGATCTCGCTCCGCACCACGGCCGCCAGCGGGTGGCGGACCTTGGCCAGCCGGTCGAGGCGGGCGCGCGCGTCGCGGACGAACGCGCTCGACAGCGTGCCGAGGGACAGCGCCGCGTCGGCCTTGCGGTGGGCGGCGAGCTCGACGAGCAGCCCGCCCGCCGCCGGGTCGGTTCGCTCCAGCCGGCGGGCGTAGAACGTTGCCGACTCGAGCTCGCCGAGCTCCAGGTGCAGCCGGATCATCTCCCCGAGGACGGCGGGAGAGCCGCCGCGATGGGCGAGGAGCAGCAGGCGCTCCCAGCGGTCGCGGCTCGCGGACAGTTCGTCGTCGATGCGCTCGGGCGTCCACTCCGGCGGGACGCCGCCGTCGAGGGGGACGGAGAACACGTCGAGCGAGCCGTGCTGGAGGCACGTGGCGATGAGCCGGTCGGCGGCGGGCACCGGGTACTGGCAGTTCCACCGCGCGCTGGTGAGCTGATCGGGCGGGCCGAGCTTGCCGTCGGCGAACGCCGCGCGGAACAGCACGCCGTTGTCGTTGCCGTCGATGGTGCCGTCGAGGTTCGTATCGTTGAGGAACTGGGTGAAGTAGAGCCACTTCCCATCGACGGAGAAGCCGGGGAACGCGCTGGTGCCGGGCAGGTCCACCGTCGCCCGCCGCCCCTCGCCGCGGCCGTCCAGGCGGACGATCTCGATGGCCCCGCCGGTGCGCGCGAGGAAGCTCGGGCCGACGTCGCGCGAGCCGCGCTCGACGGGGATGTAGGCCAGCCAGCGTCCGTCGGGCGAAAACGACGGGCTCGACACGTTGCCGGAGGCGAGCGGCGCGCCCAGCCCGCCGCCCGGCTGCACCGGGCGGAGCTCGAGGTCGCCGTGGAGGCCGGCGCGGGTGACGACGGCGATCGTCTTCCCGTCGGGCAGCCACACCGCCTGCAGCTCGGCCGACTTCTCGTCGGTGAGGCAGCGGCGCTCGCCCCCAGGGAGATCGCGGACGCACACGTCGCCGGCCGCGTCGGTACGATAGGAGATGTAGAGGAGGCGCTTGCCGTCCGGGCTGGGGCGCGGCCAGGTCACGTCGGCCATCTCCTCGAACAGGAGCCGCGGGATGCCGCGCGCCACGTCCTGGACGTAGATGCGCGTGGTGGATTCCTCGTCGGAGACGAAGTACAGCGAGGCGCGGTCGGGCGACAGCGTGCCCAGGAACTGGTTCCCCGTCCCGGCGGTCAGGCGCTCGGGCGCGCGCACGCCGCCTGCCGTCGCCGCCACCGCCAGCGCGAGCGCGGCGCTCAGCAACGCTTCACCTCCCACGCGCCGTCGGGTTTCTGCACCTGCCCGCCGCACACCACGCCGGTGAGGTGCACCTCGCGCCAGGCGGCCTGCGCCTCGGCCGGGGTGCGGCCGGTGCGCTGCGCCAGCCACTGCCACAGCTGGCGGCGGTTGCGGTTGACCCGCTCGACCAGGCGGTTCGCGCGCGGCACGTCGATGGTGCCGGTGCAGCGATCGACGGTGAGCACGAGCGTGCCGTCGCGGGCCTCGCCGGCGCACCGCCGGACGAGCAAGGTGTCGACGCGCAGAGAATCGGGCAGGCCAGCGGCGTCGGCGTCGCCGGCGTCGCCGCCGCGGGATACGCCGGCGGCCTCGAGCTGCGCCCCGGTCACCGGCTCCGGCCGGGGGGACAGCGCCGCCTGCTCCAGCTCCTCCTCGACGCCGCGGAACGAGCCGGAGGCCTGCTGCTCCAGCGCGGTGCGGCGGTCGACGATCACGACGTCGGGCGCCCTGACGCAGCCGACGCACCCGACCCCCAGCGCAAGCAACCAGGTCCGCGTCATCGCTTCTCCTCCAGGACCGGCGCCAGGTACCGCTCCAGCGCCGGTCCGACCGGGACGCCTCGAATCTCGTCGATCCGCACCACGCCCGCGAGGCCGCCGAGCTCGACCGCGAGGCTGCCGAATCCGCGCAGGAAGTGCAGGCGGACCTGCTTGGGGTAGCCGAGCTTGAGGCCGAAACGGATGCGATTCGCCGACACGTCGGCGTGGTACGGGTCCCACACGTCCAGCAGATCGTAGAGGTGGTCCCGGCCGATGCGGACGATCTCGACGCGCCCCTCCAGCCCCAGGCGGTACGGGACGAGGGTGAGCGCCGCGTTCGCGTCGAGCCGATCGTCGCCCGACGACGGACGGATCCCGGTGACCTTGCCGCGGAAGGACAGCGCGGTGTCCTTGCCCGCCAGCTCGAGCAGGCACTGGCCGCCGATCTTGCCCCCCAGCGCGGACATCTCCAGCTGATCCACGGAGAACACGTCGTGGTCGACGCGGATGTTCCCGGCGATGGGACCGAACGAGCGCTCGCCGACGCGCACCTCGCCCACCGACAGGTAGTCGGCGGTGCCGAGGAACGGCTGGTGATCGGCGAAGCGGAGCAGGGGGTAGAGGCCGCGCTCGCCGCTGCCGACCCGCTGCACGCCGCCGGGCGCGACGAGGATCTCCTGCACCACGGGTATCTCGCCGCGCACGTCGGCGACGCGCACTTTCCGGTCGGGGAGCTCGACGGTCACGTCGGCCAGGGCGGCGCGGGCGCTGACGCGGAACAGGGTCAGGTCGCCCGACTCGACTTGAAAGGGCATGCTCACCTTCCCCCGCGCGCGGAATTGATCGGGCGCCGCGTTGAGGTCGTCGAGGCTCTGTTCGATCTTGCCCTCGAGCGTGAGGCTGTGGCGCCCGAACAGCGCGTCCTCGGCCGGCTCGGCGGTCTGCTCCAGCTTGCCGGCCACGTCGAGGGCGGTGCCGGCGCCCGGGTTGGTGAGCCGCGCCCCGACGGAGAGCGTGACCTGGGGATCGCCTGCGACGGTGACCGACAGCTCGGCGTCGCGCACGGGATAGGCGGCGAACGCGGTCTGGCGGGCCGACCTGGCTTTCAGGCCGAGCGCCGCCTTCACCTCGCGGCCCTTGGCCAGCGCGGCGTCGACGTGGACGGTGAGACCGTCGACCTCGACGGTCGCGCCGCTGGCGACCGCCGTGGCCGACGGGACGTCGACGTCGACGACCGCGCGGCGCGCCTCGCCAAGGTCGATCTGGGCGCGCGCCGCCAGCGCGTCGACGTCGGCGCGGGTCCCGTCGGCGCGGCGGACGTGGACGTCGCGCAGCTTGAGCTCCAGCGACTGCCGGCCGCGCGCCGTGGCGAGCGGATGGGGCGCGAGCACGGGCACGCCGTCGCGCACGCCGCGGACGACGCCGGCGACGGTTCCCTTGCCGGACAGCTCGACGGCGGTGCGCCGGCCGCCCACTCCCTCGGGGAGGAACGCGGCCAGCGGGCCCAGCTGCGCGATCTTGCCCTGGGCCTCCCAGCGGAGCGCGTGGGCGGCATCGAGCTCGGCGGCGACGTGCACGTCCATCGGCGGGCTGTCCCCAGTGAGCTTCACGTCGGCGCGGCGCGCGTCGAGATCCACGGCGGCGATCGCGTCGAGCTTGGCCGCGCCGAGATCGCGCCCGCCGACCGATGCGCCCTGGAACGTCGCGGCAACCTTGGCCTCGTGGCGGCGCAGCGTCCCGGACGAGGTGACGTGCGCCGTCAGCCCGCGCACCGAGCCGGCGCCGGCCGCGACGCTCCCCGCCGAGACGGTCGTGTCCTGCTCGATGCCCGCGGCGAGCTTGCCCTTCGACGCGACGGCGATCTTCCGCGCCGGCCCGAAGCGCTCGGCCTGGGCGGCGAGGTCCCACACGACCTCCGCGACCGAGCCGGCCACGGTCCCGTCGACCTTCGCGTCGCCCCAGCTCGCGGCGATCTTCGCCTCGCCGCGGCTGCGCGCGGGCGCGGCCGCATCGATGTCGATGCGGGTGGCGTCCACGGCGAGGTGCGCGGGGCGGCCGGCGAGCTCGGCGACGGAGGGGACGTAGAGCTTGGCCGCGTCGACCTCGAGGTCGGCGCGGGCGGGCGCGCCGAGGGTGGCGCCGGCGCGGAACGTGACGTCGGCGGCGCGCGGGCCGCCCGGCAGCGCGGCGGCGGCGACGCGCCCGCTCGCCGTCACCTTGCCGGTCGAAGCGAGCGCCGGCTCGGCGAGCGCCAGCCCGTCGGCGCGGAGGTCGACGTGCGCGCGCTCGGCGACCGCGGGCCCCGCGAGGCGGCCGACGTCGATGCCCGCCTCGACGTCGAGCGAGCGCGGGCCGCGGATGGTCGCGGCGAGCGTCACATCGACGCGCTCGGCGGAAAGGCCGGGCAGGGCCAGCCCGGCGACGGGGACGTGCGCCCGCGCGTGGAGCACGTCCCCCTCGGGCCGCGCGTCGACGTCGAGGTCGACGCCGCGCACCTCGACGTCGCGCCAGCGGAAGAGCCCGATCTTGCCGGCGGCCGCGAGCGTCCCGCGCGGCGGCGCGAGCTCGAGCTCCTTCGCGGTGAGCTCGAGCGGCTCGGCCTCGACGGCGAGCGGCCCGAGGTCCGGCGGCACGGCCTTGGCCAGCGCCTGGAGGTCGGCCGTGCCCGACGCGGCGTGGACGACGGCGCGCACGCCGCCGCCGTCGACGTCGCGGAGGTCGGCGTCGACGACCAGCGTCGCCGCGCCGTCGAGGAGGCTCAGGCGATCGACCCGCACGCGGGTGCGACGGTCGGCGGGCACGAAGTCCGCGGCGGCGGACAGGGCGACGACGTGCTCGACGTGGGGAAGATCGGGCGCGAGGTCCTGCCGCACGAGCGTGACGTCCAGGCCGGCGCGTGCCCGGCCGCCGGCGTCGGCCTCGACGTCCGCGGCGAGCTTGGCGACCGCGCCGCGCTCGCCGCGGGCGAGCTTCAGCTCCGTCGGCCCGAGCTTGACGGCGAGCCGGCCGTCGGCGCCGAGCTGCGCCGCGACCTCGACGCCCTCGAGCCGGATGCTGTCGCCCTTGCCGCGCGGGATGAGCGTTACCGTCACGCCCTCGACGCGGGCGCTCGCGACGAAACCTTTCGGCAGGGCGGACAGGAGCGCCGACAGCGGCTGCGGCGGCGTCGGGGGGCGCTTGGGCATCCCGGCGACGAGCCGATCGATCGACGTGGTGCCGTCGTCGTCGACGACGAGGGTGACGTCGACGTCGCGGATGACGAGCTCATCGAGCCGCTTGGAGAACGGCGACCATCGCCCATCGATCCGCGCGATCGACACCATCGCCGGGGCGAGGCCCGCATCGGCGGGCGGCATGAGCAGCCGCAGCCCTCGCATCTTGACGCCGCCCAGGGTCGCGCCGGCCGCGTCGTAGTCGATCTCGAGGCCCTGGGCGCGCGCCTGCTTCTGGACGAAGCGTTTGACCGGCCCCCACTCGAGGTTGTTCGCGACGAGGAGCGCCAGCCCGACGCAGACCACAACCAGGCCGACGAGGCCGAGCAGGATGCGGATGATCCAGCGACGGCGGCGCGCCATCGGAAAAATCGTGCCCCAAGAGTCGAGTGAGTCAAAAGCTTTCCGGCGACAACGGCGTCGCGCGGGCTGAAACAATCGGTCACAGGACGAAAAAACTGTCGCAACGCCCCGGGGGGACGCTGCCAACATGACGACAATAGAAGCGCGCGGGCGGATCTGTCCCATCTGCCGGAGGCATTTTGCCGACGGCGACGTGTGCCCCGAGGACGGTGGGAGGCTGGTGCCGGCGCTGCCGCGCGCGGGCTCGCAGCACCCGGTGCCGGCGGAGTCTCCGGCGCCGCCGGAGATGTTCCCCCACGTGCGGGCGCCGCGGAAGCGGGCGTGGGCGGCGTGGACCGCCACGCTGGCCCTGGCCGCCGGCGTGGTGGCGATCGCGAGGTGCGATCCGCACGACGGCGCATCGCCGGGCCACCACGGCGCGGCCGCCGCGGCCCCGGCGGCCGCCGCCTTGGCGGCGCCGCCGTCGCGCGAGCCTCCGCCTCCGCCGGCTCCGCCCCCACCGGCGGCCCCCGCGGAGACGGCGGTGCAGGGCGTGACCGACGCGGAGATTCGCCTCGGCATGGTGGGCGCGTTCTCCGGCTCGCACAAGGAATACGGCCGCCAGATGAAGCTGGGCCTCGAGGTGGCCTTCCAGAGCCAGAACGATGCGGGCGGCGTCCACGGCCGCCGCCTCCGCCTCTTTCCCGTCGACGACGGTTACGAGCCCGCGCGCACCCTCGGGGCGATGCAGGAGCTGTGCGACGGGCAACACGTGTTCGGCTACGTCGGCAACCTCGGCACGCCGACGGCGGCGGTCGCCCTGCCGTTCGCGCTCGAGCGCAAGATGCTGTTCTTCGGGGCATTCAGCGGGGCGAGCCTCCTGCGCCGCGATCCCCCCGATCGCTACGTCTTCAACTACCGCGCCAGCTACGCCGAGGAGACGGGCGCGCTGGTGAAGTACCTCGTCAAGCTGCGCCACCTGCGCCCGCAACAGATCGCCGTGTTCGCCCAGGAGGACGCGTTCGGCGACGCCGGCGTCGCCGGGGTGGCCAAGGCGATGCGCAACCTCGGCGCCGACGCCCGTCTCGTCCAGCGCATCGGGTACAAGCGCAACACGGTCGACGTCGCCGACGCCGTGGCGGCGGTGGCGCGCTCGCTGGGGCGGTCGGTTCCGCTGCGCGCCGTGGTGATGGTGGCCACGTCCCGCGCGGCGGCGAAGTTCATCGAGAAGGTGCGCGACCTCAACCCGTCCATGATCTTCACCACCGGCTCCTACGTCGACAGCTCGGCGCTCGCCGAAGAGCTGAGCCTGCTCGGCGCGCGCTATGCCGGCGGCGTCGTCGTGACGCAGGTCGTCCCCGCGGTGGACGGCCACTCGACGACCATCCTCAACTACCGGGCGGCGCTCGCCAAGTACGCCCCCGAGGAAAAACCCGACTACATCTCGCTCGAGGCGTACCTGACCGCCAAGCTGTTGATCGAGGGGTTGCGGCGCGCCGGGCGCCGGCTCGACACCGAGAAGCTCGTGGACGCGCTCGAGAGCATCCGGGACCTCGACGTCGGCATCGGAACGGTCGTCAACCTGGGCCCCGACGAGCACCAGGGCTCGCACAAGGTCTGGGGGACGGAGCTGGACGAGGCGGGCCGGTACCGCGCGATCGAGCTGGAATGAGACTACAGATGCCCGATGTAGGCCGTGAACAGGATCGTCCCGTCCTTGACGAGCGCGCGCTCGCTTTCGGCCATGAGGATCGTCTCGCGCAGGCGCGTGCGCGCGTCGTCGTAGGACGCGAGATGCGAGTGATCCACGGCCCCGACCAGCACGGGCGCCACGACCGCGCCGGGCGCGTAGGCGGATAGGGCCGCCGGGAGCTCGGGCACGCGCGCGTCGCGCAGCTCCGGCGGCGCCACGAACGTCCAGCTGCCGCCCTGCCAGGCGAGCGAGCCTACCTGCAGATCGGCCGACCACGGGTCCATGCGCCAGCGCAGCGTCGGCCGGGCCGTGCCCGCCCCGTCCACGGTCACGGTGTCGACGGTGGGCGCCAGCGCGCCGAGATCGATCACCACGGGCGCGTTGCCGGCGGGGAGCGCCCGCGACACGAGGACGCCCTTCCCGGACGAGCCGAGCGACTGCGCCACGATCACCTCGTCGTAGAACCCGGGCGCGATCCTGGCATCGTAGTAACCGGCCGCGCCCGTCACGATGTGCTGCTTCTCGACGAACGCGGCGCGCATGCCGCCGCGGCGGAACGCGAGGTCGAAGTCCACGGCCCCGGGCAGCGACCTGACGTTCACGCCCACGCCGGCGAGGTCGGTCTTCCACGCCGACAGCGTGCCCGCGATCTGGGGCGGCGGCGTCGCGGCCGGCTGCACCGCCACGTCGCCGGTGGTGGCGTACGCCACGCGTTCGCCCGTCGCGCCGAGGGCATAGGCCACGGCGCGAACGGTCCGCGCCGGCGTCACGCACCACTCGAGCACGTCGAGCAGCTGCGCCCCCGCCGCCGCCGGCATGGACCGGCGGCACCCGTCGGCGATCTCGTAGCCCTGGGCGCCCGCGTAGGTGGGGAGAGTCACCGCGAGCCGATTGAACGTCACGTCGTCGCTGCCGCGGGTGCGGATCGTCAGCTGATCGCCCGGCTGCACGCCGAAAACCGTGCCCAGCTTTCGCGACGTTCCATCCATCCACGCGAGCGTCAACGTCCCGCCGGCGGGCACGTCCGGAAGCGTCACCTTGCCGTCGGAGCCCGTCTTCGCCGACGCGACGAAGCTCCCGTCGGTTCCGGCCGCGACGACGTCGATGCCCGCCGCGGGCGTGTCGTAGTCCTGGTACGCGTACACGCTCACGGACCCCGACGGCGCGGAGCCGCCGCACGCGCCCATGCAGATGCAGACGAGCAGAAATGGGTGAGGTCGCATGATCCCATGCTAGCGCCTCCGCGCGAAGCGGGCGCCGGCAAGGATCGGTAGGTGTCAGACCCGCGCGCGCAGCGCCCGCGCCAGCGCCTCCAGGCTCTCGAGGTTGTGCACGGGCCGGTGCTCGTCGACATGGGGCAGGAGCGCCCGCACGCCCGCCGCGCGCGGCTCGAACCCCGCGTAGCGCAGGAGCGGGTTGAGCCAGACGAGCCGGCGGCAGGACTTGTGCAGCCGCTCGGCCTCCTGGGCCAACCCCTCCTCGGGATCGCGGTCGAGCCCGTCGGTGATGAGCAGCACCACCGCGCCCTGCCCGAGCACGCGCCGCGACCAGGCGCGGTTGAACTCGTGCAGGCAGGCGCGCAGGCGCGTGCCGCCCGCCCAGTCGCGCACCTCGCTGCCGCAGCGGGCCAGCGCGGCGTCGGCGTCGCGCCGGCGCAGCGCGCGCGTCACGTTCGACAGGCGCGTCGCGAACAGGAACGTCGACACCCGCGGCCGCTGCGCCGTCAGCGCGTGGAGGAAATGCAGCAGCAGCTCCGAGTACCGCCCCATCGAGCCGGAGATGTCGCACAGGGCCACGATCGGCGGCGGCCGCCGCGCCGGCCGCCGGAACCGCAGCGTCGCCGCGCCCGAACGCACGCTCTCGCGGAAGCTCCGTGCCACGTCCACGCGCCCGCGCGGCGCCGGCTCCCCCCGCCGCGTCCGCACCGGACGCACGACGAGCTCCATCCCGGCGACGGCCGCGCGCGCCCGGCGCAGCTCCTCCGCCGACATCTGATCGAAGTCGCGCGTGCGCAGAACCTCGTCGGCGGCCCAGGTCAGCGCCGCGTCGACGTCGATGCGCTCGGTCGTCGGCCCGCGCGCCTCCTGCGCCGTCGCCAGCGCCTCGGCCACCCGCCGCGACACGCCCGGCGCGCGCATCGTCTTGGCATGGGGGAGGAGCAGCGCCATGGCCTGGTGGGCGCCGAACGGATCGCGCCAGAACAGCCGGAACGCCTGGTCGTAGATCGCGTGGTCCTCCGGGCGGCGCACGAGGACCGCGTGGAGCGCCCAGTAGAGCTCGTCGCGGCGGAGCACGTCGATCGCGGCGGCTGCCGCCGCGGCGTCGAGCATCGACGCCGGCCCGAGCTTGAGCCCCGCCCGTCGCAGGACGCGGGCGAAGTGCATGACGTTCTCCGCCAGTTTCATCGTCGTCGTTTCGGTCGCTCGCGTCGGTGCGGCGCTCCAGGTCGCTCGGCTGCGCCTTGCTCCAGGGTCGCGTGGATCCGCACCTCCGCTCGCTCCCTCAGGCGGTCTCTGCCAGGATCGCCTGCGCCGGCGCGCCGGCGGTCTTGGCGATGTCGTCCTGGTATTTGAGCAGCACGCCCAGCGTGGCGTTCACCGTCTCGGGGTCGAGCGCCACCTTGTCGAGGGCCACCAGCGCGTGCGCCCAGTCGATCGTCTCGGCCACGCCCGGCAGCTTGAACAGATCGGCCGTCCGCAGCTTCTGCACGAAGCGGACGATCTGCCCGCTCAGGCGCTCGGGCACGCCCGGCGCGCGCAGGTGCAGGATCTCGAGCTCGCGCTCGGCGTCGGGGAAACCGATCCAGTGGTACAGGCAGCGCCGCTTGAGCGCGTCGTGGATCTCGCGCGTGCGGTTCGACGTCACCACCGCGATCGGCGGCGCCGGCGCGCGCACCGTGCCGATCTCCGGAATCGTCACCTGGAAGTCGGACAGGAGCTCGAGCAGGAACGCCTCGAACGGCTCGTCGGTCCGATCGAGCTCGTCGATGAGCAGGACGGGCGCCCCGGCCGGGTCGGGCCGCAGCGCTGCGAGGAGCGGGCGCTCGAGGAGGAAGCGCTCGCCGAAGATGCTGTGCGCCACCGCATCGCGCCCCTCGCCGGCGAGCTCGGCCAGGCGGATCTCCAGCATCTGGCGGGAATAGTTCCACTCGTACAGCGCCGCCGCCGCGTCGAGCCCCTCGTAGCACTGCAGGCGGATCAACCGCCGCCCCAGCGTCTCGGCCAGCACCTTGGCCACCTCGGTCTTGCCCACGCCCGCCTCCCCCTCGAGGAGCAGGGGGCGGCCGAGGCGCAGCGCCAGGAACACCGCGGTGGCGAGGCTGGTATCGGCGACGTAGCGGCCGGCGGCGAGGAGCGCGCGGGTCGCGTCCACTGACGTAGGAAGGTCGATCATCGATGTTCCGTGCTCGCTCCGGCGGCATGATGCGACTCGGCCCCCACAACAAAGGGCGCCCGAAGGACGGTCCGTAACCGCCATTGTCCGGGTGCACGCATCGCTGCAGCCAGGGGCCTCATCGCGCCGCCGTCGCTGCGCGCGTCACTAGGCACTCGCGACGGCCCGCTTGGCCATGACTCCGATGAGGTGGGCGCGGAACTCCGCGCTGGCTTCGGAATCGCCGTTGAGATCGGCGGGCGAGACGGCGATGCCGTCGAGCGCGGCGGGCGAGAAGCGCGCCGCCAGCGCCGCCTCCATGCCCGGCACGCGGAACACCTTGGGGCCGGCGCCGGTCACCGCCACGCGCACGCCCGCCGCGGTCTTGGCCACCATCACGCCCACGACGGCGTACTTGGACGCGCGGTGCGCGAACTTGGCGTACGAGCACTTGGCGGCGGCCGGGAAGTGCACCGCCGTCACCAGCTCGTCGCGCTCCAGCGCGGTCGAGAACAGCCCGGTGAAGAAATCGTCTGCCGAGATGCGCCGCCGGTCGGTGGCGATCGTCGCGCCCAGCGCCACCGCCGCGGCGGGATAATCGGCGGCGGGATCGGCGTGGGCGAGCGAGCCCCCGATGGTGCCGCGGTTGCGCACCTGCGCGTCGCCGATCCCGCCGGCGAGCTGCGCCAGCGCCGGCAGCACGCGCGCGATGTCGGCGGAGCGGTTGACGTCGTCGTGGGTCGCGAGCGCGCCGAGGATGACGCGGTCGCCGTCGATGCGGATGTCGCGCAGCTCGGCGATCCCCGCCAGGGACACGAGGTCGGACGGCTGCGCCATGTCGAGCTTCATCACCGGCAGGAGGCTCTGCCCGCCGGCCAGCGCCTTGGCGCCATCGTTGGCGCGGAGCAGGGCGACGGCGTCGGCGACGCTCTTGGGACGGTGGAACGCGAAGTTCTTCATGGTCAATGCCTCGCCGTCTGGATGGCCCGCCACACCTTCTCCGGGGTGGCCGGCATGTCGATGTGGGTGACGCCCAGCGGCGCCAGCGCGTCGAGCACCGCGTTGATCACCGCGGGCGGCACGCCGATCGCGCCCACCTCCCCGACCCCCTTCACCCCGATCGGGTTGTGCGTGCACGGCGTCGCGTGGTTCCCCACCTTGAACATCGGCAGATCCGCCGCGCGCGGCATGCAGTAGTTCATGTACGAGGCGGTGAGGAGCTGCCCATCCTTGTCGTAGAGGCACTCCTCGTAGAGGGCCTGGCCGATTCCCTGGGCGAGCCCGCCGTGCGCCTGCCCGTCGACGATCATGGGGTTGATGATCGTGCCCACGTCGTCGGCGATCGCGACGTCCACCACCTGCACGACGCCGGTGTCGGGGTCGACCTCCACCTCGACGATGTGCGAGCCGCCCGGGAACGTGAAGTTCTTCGGGTCGTAGAACGCCGTCTCCTCCAGCCCCGGCTCGACTGTCTCGATGGGATAGTTGTGCGGCACGTAGGCGGCGAAGGCGATCTCTCCAAACGCCTTGGCGCGGTCGGTGCCGACCACCTGGAACTTGCCGTCCTTGAACTCGACGTCGGCGACGTTGGCCTCGAGGAGGTGCGCGGCGATCTTCTTGCCCTTGTCGATGACCTTGTCGATCGCCTTCACGATGGCGGTGCCGCCGACGGCGGCCGAGCGCGAGCCGTAGGTGCCCATCCCGAACGGGATCCGCCCGGTGTCGCCGTGGACCACCTCGACCTGGTCGAGCGGCACGCCGAGCTTCTCCACGACGAGCTGCGCGAACGTGGTCTCGTGCCCCTGGCCGTGGCTGTGCGTGCCGGTGAACACCGTCACGCCGCCCGTCGGGTGGACGCGCACCGTGCCCACCTCGTAGAGCCCCGCGCGCGCCCCCAGGGAGCCGACGACCGCCGACGGCGCGATGCCGCACGCCTCGATGTACGTGGAGACGCCGATGCCGCGCAGCTTGCCGCGCGCCTTGGCCTCGGCGCGCCGCTTCTCGAAGCCGGCGTAGTCGATCGCCTTGAGCGCGAGCTCCAGCGTGGAATGGTAGTCGCCGGTGTCGTACTGCAGCGCGACCGGCGTCTGGTAGGGGAACTGATCGGGGCGGATGAAGTTCTGGCGGCGGATCTCGACGCGATCGATGCCGAGCTCGCGCGCCGCCTTGTCCACCAGGCGCTCGAGCACGTACGCCGCCTCGGGCCGGCCGGCGCCGCGGTAGGCGTCGATGGGCACCGTGTGGGTGAAGATCGCTTTCACCTCGCAATAGATCGCCGGGATGACGTACGGCCCGGACAGGAGCGTCCCATAGAGGTAAGTGGGGATCGCCGGCGCGAACGTGGACAGATACCCGCCCATGTTGGCGAGCGTGTGCACGCGCAGGCCCAGGAACTTGCCGTTCGCGGCGAGCGCCAGCTCCGCGGCGGTCACGTGGTCGCGGCCGTGCGCGTCGGACATGAACGCCTCGTTGCGGTCGGCCGTCCACTTGACCGGGCGGCCGACGCGGCGCGACGCCCACACCGTCAGGAGCTCCTCGGCGTAGTGGTAGATCTTCGAGCCGAACCCGCCGCCCACGTCGGGAGCGATCACGCGCAGCTTGTGATCGGGCACGTGCAGCGTGAACGCGCCCATGAGCAGGCGGATGACGTGCGGGTTCTGCGACGTGGTGTACAGCGTGTACTGGTCGTTGACGGAGTCGTAATAGCCGTTGGCCGAGCGCGGCTCCATCGCGTTGGGCACGAGCCGGTTGTTGGTGATCTCGATCGACACCACCTTGGCCGCCTTGGCGAACTGCGCGTCGGTGGCGGCGGCGTCGCCCAGATGCCAGTCGTAGCAAACGTTCCCCTTGGCCTCGTCGTGGACGAGCGGCGCGCCCGGCGCGATCGCGTCGGCGATCTGGGCCACGGCGGGCAGCGGGTCGTACTCGACCTCGACGAGCGCCGCCGCCTCCTTTGCCTGCGCCTTGGTCCCGGCGATCACCATCGCGACGGGATCGCCGACGTGGCGCACCTTGCCCTGGGCGAGCGCCGGGTGGGGTGGCTCGACCATGTTGGATCCGTCCTTGCTCTTCACCAGCCAGCCGCAGGGGAGCGGGCCGAGCTGGTCGGCGGCCACGTCCTCGCCGGTAAGGACGGCGAGGACGCCGGGCGCGGCGAGCGCGGCGGCCTTGCCGATCGACACGATGCGCGCGTGCGCGTGGTGCGACCGCACGAACGCGGCGTAGCTTTGATTCGGCAGGGTGATGTCGTCGGTGTACTGCCCCTTGCCGACGAGAAAGCGCTTGTCCTCCTTGCGCCGGACGGAGGCGCCCATGCCATCGGGAATGCTCATTGTTGCACCGCCTTCTCGCTCCGGCTCGCGGCGCCGGGTCGCTCGGCTGCGCCTCGCTCCAGGGGCGCCCTCATGCTCGCCTCCGCTCGAAGGCTCATGTGCCACCTCCCGCGGCCATCACCGCCTTGACGATGTTGTGGTAGCCGGTGCACCGGCAAAGGTTGCCCTCGAGCCAGTGGCGGACTTCCTGCTCCGACGGCCTCGGACTGCGCTGGAGGAGATCGACGGAGGACATGACCATCCCCGGCGTGCAGAAACCGCACTGCAGCCCGTGGTTCTCCTTGAACGCGGCCTGCACCGGGTGGAGCAGGCCGTCCTTCGCCAGCCCCTCGATGGTGGTGACGTCCGCCCCCTCGGCCTCGAGGGCAAGCATGGTGCAGCTCTTGATCGACTTGCCGTTGACCATCACCACGCAGGCGCCGCACTGGCTGGTGTCGCAGCCGACGTGGGTCCCGGTGAGCCTGAGGTGCTCGCGCAGGAGCTCCACGAGGAGCGTGCGTGGCTCGACGTCGACGGCCCGGGTCTCACTGTTGACCTTCAGGGTGATCGTGGACATGAAACCTCCGTCGGAGAAGGTTCGCGCGCGCCGATGCGCTCGCTGATCGGCTATGGAGAGTACGCCGATCGCCCGGCGCGGGCAATGGTGCGCTGCGTCAGCCATTGCCGGCGCCCGCCGGGATACAATCGGCCCATGACTTGCCCCAAGTGCGGCGCGACCGTCACCCCCGAGGAAGCGTTCTGCCCCGCCTGCGGCACCAAGATCGGCGACACCGCCGACGAGGTGCGCCACCGGAAGGCGCTGGAGCTGGCGCACAAGAAGATGGAGACCGCGCGCAAGTGGCTGGTGGTCGTCGGGCTACTCACCTGGGTGAGCGCCGTCATCATCTACTTCATGCAGAGCTCGCAGGTCGAGGACGAGATCCACCAGGTCGAGACCCAGCTGCGCAACATGTCGCCGGAACAGCGCGACGAGCTGTTCAAGCAGAACATCGGCATGACCTACGAGGAAGCCCTCGCCCACGACCGCGGGCAAGTCAAGCTGCTCCTCGTCATCAACATCGTCCTCGGCGTCATCTACCTGGGGCTGTCGTTCGTCGCCAGGAAGCACGCGCTCGTGGCCACGGTGATCGCCCTCCTCATGTTCGTCACCGTGATCGCGGTGAGCGCGGTGCTCGAGCCCAAGACGCTCTACCAGGGCATCTTCGTCAAGATCGGGTTCGTCGCGGCGCTGGTTGCGGCGGTCCAGGCGGCGGTACAGGCGCGCCGCGCCGCGGCGTCCGCCTGATGGACCTGCCGCCGCCCGAGGCGCCCGAGCGCTGCGCCGCGTGCGGGGCGGCGCTCCGCCCCGGCGCGGTATTCTGCGGCGCGTGCGGCCATCGCGCCGGCGAGCCGCCTCCGCCGCCGCGGCCGGCGGCGCGCCCGGCGTGGCCGGACATCCGCTCCGCCCTCGTCTTCTACTTCGTCCTCCTCGGCGTGCAGGTGGCGACGATGATCATGGCCGCCGTCGGCGTCGAGGAGTTCACCCTGATGTGGGTCGGGGACGCCCTCCTCGCGGCGGCCGTCCTCGTCGGCGCGCTGGCCATCCGCCGCGACCTCGGCGGGCTCTACGGGCGCGCCGGCTTCGGCCCCCTCGGCTACGCCGCCATCGTCGCCCTGTCGTACCCGGTCTTCGTGCTGGTCGCGATGTTCGTCCACACCCTGTCGACCGCGTTCCACATCCACGAGCACACGAGCGTCCTCGAGCGGGGCCTCGCCTGGAGCGTGCTGTTCGTGTGCGTGAGCCCCCCGATCGTCGAGGAGCTGGCGTTCCGCGGCGTCATCTTCGGCCTGCTCCGCCGCCATCTCGCCGGATGGGAGGCGCTCCTCCTGTCGGCGTTCGCGTTCGCGATCCTCCACCTGTCCGTCCCCACGCTCGTCACCCACCTGCCGCTCGGGCTCTACTTCGGCTGGCTGCGCGCGCGCGGCGGCAGCCTGTGGCCGGGCATGCTGGCCCACGCGCTCCACAACGGCTGGGTGGTGGCTCAGGACGCGGTGGGCGTGATGCCGCCGTTCGGCTGGTAGTCGTGGATGAAACGGCGGACTCGCTCGAACGGCTCGCGCGGGACCTGCCAGGCGCCCGAGAAGCTCGCGTCGAGGTCGTAGATGAGATAGAGGATGTGCGACACGGCGCCGGCCATGGCGGCGGTGACGATGGCGTGGACGCTGAAGCGCGCCACGCCCACGAGCAGGAACGACCCCACCAGCACGATGGCGCCGAGGATGAGCAAGAGCCACAGCGCCAGGGGGATGCGGGTCGACGCGCTGGTGAGGCGGTCGGTGCGCGCGTCGCACAGGTCGTGGAAGCGCGCCAGCGCGTCGGCGTGGAGCGACTGGTGGCACGCGCTGGCCGGCTCGTAGGTGTGCAGCAGCGTCCATTCCTCCTCGAGGATGCGCCCGACGCCGTCGATGGTGGCGTTGTCGCGGCGCGCCATCGCGCTCCACTCGACGTCGAGCACCGCCGAGGCGT
>DATFWE010000362.1:0-12352 GCA_035259575.1 Haliangiales bacterium | reverse complement strand
CGCCCTCGACGCGGCCATCACCAACTTCCGCGACAACTTCGGCATGCCGTTTCCGGAGATCACCGCGCCGTTCGTGTCCACGGTGGAATTCGTGTCCGGCATCCTCCTCCTGGCGGGCTTCCTCACCCGCTTCGCGGCCATCGCGCTGATGATCAACATGCTCGTCGCGGTGTTCGCGTACTTCTGGAAGGAGGTGCCCGACAAGCTCAATCTGCTGGGCATCGCCGAGGCGGGGTACGTGATCATGAGCGCGTGGCTCGCCGTGGCCGGCGCCGGCCCGCTGTCGCTCGACCACTGGATCGGGAAGAAGCTCGCCCGCTCTTAGACGACGGGTCGAAGCCCCGTCTCCTCCGCGAGCGCGCGCGCCAGGACCTCCGCCTCCGCCTCGCGCCCGGGCGCGACCCACCACTCGATGATCCCCTGCCGCGCCGCCGGGGAGACCACGACGGCCAGGCCGTCGTAGGCCTCGACCACCATCCTTATGTAACCGATCTCCTCGAGGGGGACGCGGAACCGCCGCCGCTGCACTTTTTTGCGCTCTCCCGCCGGGCACGATACCATTTTCGGGCCATGCGGAAGGCGCTCGCCCTCACCGTGCTCCTCGGTTGCGTCCGGCCGGGTCCGACCGAGAACGACCTCGCCCGCCGCGTCGAGGGGCTCAACCGCCAGGCCGACAAGGACCGCGAGACCATCCGCGAGCTCGAGAATCGCCTGTTCATCGTCGAGGACAAGCTCGAGACGCTCACCGTCGCCCAGGCCAAGAAGCACGCCGCCCCGCCGGAGCCGGAGCTGCCCGTCGTCACCAAGCACAAGGCCCCGGAGCCCGAGCCGGACCCGCCCGGCCCCGACGTCATCATCACCCTCGACGAGAGCGGCAACCTCAGCGAGAAGCCGGCGCGGCGGCGCGGGGCGGCGCGGCCGCTCCCCCCGATCGACGGCCCGCACGACCGCCTGTCGGTCGCTCCGGTTCCGCCCATCGCCAAGGCCAAGCCGCGCGATCCCGAGGCGCTCACCGTTTACCGCTCCGGCACCGAGGCGCTGTCCCGCCGCGACCACGCCGCCGCCATCGCGGCGTTCCGGCGTTTCCTCGAGCGCTGGCCGGATCACGACTACGCCGACAACGCCCAGTACTGGCTCGGCGAGGCCTACTACGATCAGGCCGACTACAAGACCGCGCTCCTCGAGTTCAAGAAGGTGCTGTCGCGCTATCCCGACGGCAACAAGGCGCCCGACGCGCTCCTCAAGGTCGGCTACTGCCAGACCAAGCTCGGGGACCCGAAGGACGCCCGGGCCTCGCTCGCGCAGGTGGTGGAGCTCTACCCGAAGACCGACGCCGCGAAGCTCGCCGAGAAGCGGCTGAAGGAGGATCCATGAGGGCTGCGTTCGCCCTGTTGGCGCTGTTGCCCGCCGCCGCGTGGGCGCAGATGCCCACCGTCGATCCGTCTGGGCGCGAGCCCGCGGCGCCGCCGCCGACGGCCGCGCCGGGTTCCTCGACCGGCGTCCCCGGCGGCATCTACGGCATCGATCGGCCCGCGCCCGCGCCCCAGCCGCCCGAGATCCGCGTCGTGGTTCCGCCCGGCGGTCAGGTCGAGCAGGAGGGCAAGAGCGGCAAGTCCAAGGAGCTCGAAGGTCTGTGGATCGCGCCGCACCGCGGGGCGGCGGCGAAGCAGCCGCCGGCCGCGACGCTCGTCCCCGAGACCTACGTCGTCCAGCGCGGCGACACGCTGTGGGACATCTGCTCGCAGTTCCTCGGCGACCCCTATCTCTGGCCCAAGGTGTGGGCGCAGAACCCGTCCATCACCAACCCGCACTGGATCTACCCCGGCGACGTCATCCGCCTGCACGAGCCCGGCGCCGCGCCCCCGGCTCCGCGTCCGACAGAGACCACGACCGGTCGCCCGACGGCGACGGCGACGGGGCCGGCGCGCACGCGCGAATCGGCGCGCCTCCGCCGCCTGGCGTACGTGAGCGTCGCCGACCTCGCCACCTCGGCCGAGATCGTGGGGGCGACGGTGGAGCCGGTCATGCTCGCCACCGGGGACGAGGTCTATCTTACGTACCCCGAGGGCCAGCCGCCGCAGGTGGGGCAGGACTACGCCATCTACAGTCCCCAAAAGGAGGTGCAGCACCCCGTCACGGGCGCGACGGTAGGCGCCTACGTGCTGCTCCTCGGCCAGCTCCACATGCTCGACGTGAAGAAGGGCAAGAATGCCCACGCGGTCATCACCGAGGTCACCAACGAGGGCACGATCGAGCGCGGAAACCGCGTCGGCACGCTGAAGACGCGGTTCCAGGCGGTGTCGCCGGTGCAGGCCGAGAAGAGCGTCGAGGGCGTCATCGTTGCGATTCTCCACGTGGATTCGCTCGTGGGGGAAGGCGACGTCGTCGTCATCGATCGCGGGCGCCGCGACGGCGTGGCCGTCGGCAACACGATGCTGGCGGTGCGCCGCGGGGACGCGCTGGTCGGCGATTACGGCAAGATTCCCGCCGGTCTCGACGATCGGCGCTACCCCGACAAGTACCTGGCCGACATCTCGATCCTCGACGTCGCTGACGCGCACTCGCTGGGACTTTGCACCCGGACGGACAAGGAGCTCCTCATCGGCGATCACGTCGTCATGCGCGCCTCTTCCAAGTAGCCGACTTTCCTATCAATCCAGGTTTTGTCCTTGACGGGCAGGCGAACCGTGGCTAAACGGTCGAGCCTCGGATGCATCTCGCCCCGCCCCCCCTTCATCTATGTGGTCGGTTCCCGGCCGGCGGCCCTCTCGTCGCGGTGGTGGGGTCGAGGGCGGCGTCGGGGCGAGGGATGGAGCGCGCCTGCGGCCTGGCCGCGGAGCTTGCGGCGCGCGGTGCGGTCGTGGTGTCCGGAGGCGCGATCGGCATCGATGCCGCGGCGCACGCGGGCGCCCTCGGCCGGACCGTGGCGGTGATCGCGAGCGGGCTCGACCGGCCGTACCCGTCTCGCAACGCGGCGCTGTTCGCGGACATCGTCGCGGCGGGCGGGGCGCTGGCCTCGCCGTTCGCCGTAGGGACGCCGGTCAGACGCTGGCAGCTCCTCCGCCGGAACGAGATCATCGCCGCGATGGTCGCGGCGGTCGTCGTGGTGGAGGCGCGCGCCCGCTCCGGCGCGCTCCACACCGCGCGCGCCGCGATGCGCCTCGGAAAGGTCGTGGGGGCGTGCCCGGGATCGCCCGGGACCGACGCGCTCCTCGCCGCCGGCGCCGCGTGGATCGAGAGCGCCGACGACGTCGTCGCGGCGCTGGCGGGGACGCCGCGCCGGCCGGAGCGCCGCGCGCCGGCGGACGGCGACGAGGCGGCGGCGTGGGGGGCGCTGTCAGACCCCGGCGACGCCGAGGCGGTGGCGGCGCGCGCGGGCATCTCGGTCGTACGTGCGGCCCGGGCGCTGACCGCGCTCGAGCTCGACGGGCTCGCGACCGCCCTCCCGGGCGGCCGGTGGGGGCGAGCCTGACAAGGGGATAGAATGGCCAAGGCCAAGAGCAAAACGCGACGCAAGAAGACGACGACGACGAGGACGACGATCAAGTCGGCCCACGCGGCGCCGAGAGGCAAGAAGCCGGCCACCGGAAAATCGCTCCTGGTGGTCGAGTCCCCCGCCAAGGCGCGCACGCTCAAGAAGTACCTCGGCTCGGCGTTCCTGGTGAAGGCGTCCGTCGGCCACATCAAGGATCTGCCCAAGTCCAAGATGGGCGTGGACCTCCACAAGAACTTCCGCCCCGAATACGTGGTCCTCAGGAGCAAGGCCAAGGTCATCCACGAGATCCGCCAGGCGGCCGGCGCGGTGGACCAGGTGTTCCTCGCCCCCGACCCCGATCGCGAGGGCGAAGCGATCGCGTTCCACATCGCCGACGAGATCAAGGACGTCAACCGGAACGTCCAGCGCGTCCTCATCAACGAGATCACCAAGAAGGGCGTGACCGAGGCGCTCGCGCACCCCACCACGCTCAACGCGAACATGTACGACGCGCAGCAGGCGCGGCGCATCCTCGACCGGATCGTCGGCTACAAGGTGAGCCCGGTCCTGTGGAACAAGGTCAAGCGCGGGCTGTCGGCCGGACGCGTGCAGTCGGTGGCGGTGCGCATCGTCGTCGAGCGCGAGCGCGAGATCAAGGACTTCGTCCCGCAGGAGTACTGGACGATCGACGTCGACTGCGAGGCCAAGGAGCCGCCGCCGTTCGAGGCGAAGCTTCACCGCTGGGACGGCGACAAGCTCGAGCTCGGCACCGAGGCCCAGGCCCGCGACATCGCGGGGGAGATCGAGCGCGCCCGCCTCGTCGTCGACAAGGTCGAGCGCAAGGAGCGGCGGCGCAACCCGTCGCCGCCGTTCATCACGTCCAAGCTGCAGCAGGAGGCGGCACGCAAGCTGCGCTTCACCGCCAAGAAGACGATGGCGCTGGCGCAGCTCCTCTACGAGGGCGTGGACCTCGGCGAGGAGGGACCGGTCGGCCTCATCACCTACATGCGCACCGACTCGGTGCGCATCAGCGACGACGCCGTCGCCGACACGCGCGCCTACATCGAGCGGCGCTTCGGCAAGGACTTCGTCCCCGCCGAGCCCAACGTCTACCGGTCGGCGAAGCAGTCGCAAGGCGCGCACGAGGCGATCCGCCCCACGTCGCTCAAGTACGACCCGGACACGGTGCGGCGCCTGCTCATCGAGCCCTTGACCCACAAGGACACGCACGGCGCGCGCCACGTGACGCTGCACGAGAAGCTCGACGACTTCGAGGACGCGCTGCGCCTGTATGCCCTGATCTGGAACCGCTTCATCGCCTGCCAGATGGCGCCGGCCGTCTACGATCAGACGGCCGGCGACATCGCGGCCGGGCGGGCCACGCTCCGCGCCACCGGCCAGATCATGAAGTTCGCCGGGTTCACGCAGGTCTACCTGGAGTCCGAGGGCGACGACGACGCGCCGGGCGAGGGGGACAAGGTCCTGCCGCCGCTCGAGGTGGGCGACCCGGTCGTCGCCCGGGCGGTGCGACCGGAGCAGCACTTCACCCAACCGCCTCCGCGGTTCACCGAGGCATCGCTGGTCAAGGAGCTGGAGGACAAGGGCATCGGCCGCCCCTCGACGTACGCGTCGATCCTGTCGACGGTGCAGGACCGCGGCTACGTGGACAAGCGCGAGGGGCGGTTCTATCCCACCGAGCTCGGCATGCTGGTGAACGACCTCCTCGTGGCGGCGTTCCCCGACATCTTCAACGTCGATTTCACGGCGCAGATGGAGGAGCACCTCGACAAGGTCGAGGACGGCGCCGAGGACTGGGTCAAGGTGCTGCGCGGCTTCTACGGCCCGTTCCAGAAGGACCTGGAGGAGGCCGAGAAGACGATGCGCGACGTCAAGCGCGAGGAGATCCCCACCGAGTTCACGTGCGACAAGTGCGGCTCGCCCATGGTCATCAAGTGGGGGCGGAACGGGTCGTTCCTCGCCTGCTCGAGCTACCCCGAGTGCAAGAACGCCAAGGAGTTCCTCCGTCTCGCCGACGGGTCGCTCAAGATCATCGAGGACAAGACCACCGACGAGAAGTGCGACGTGTGCGGCGCGGCGATGAAGGTCAAGCGCGGCCGGTTCGGCGAGTTCCTCGCCTGCTCGCGCTACCCCGAGTGCAAGGGGACCAAGCCGGTGTCGATCGGCGTCGCCTGTCCGCGCGAGGGGTGCGGCGGGTTCCTCACCGCCAAGCGGTCCAAGCGCGGCAAGGTGTTCTACGGCTGTTCCAACTACTCCAAGACGAAGTGCGACTTCGTGAGCTGGGACCTGCCGATCGCCGAGACGTGCCCGCAGTGCGGCGCGCCGTTCCTCGTCAAGAAGGAGCTGAAGAGCGGGACGACGGTCCGCTGCGCGACGGAGGGGTGCGGCTACCAGCGGCGCGAGGCGGAGGCGGCGGAGGGTGTGGCGGCCTGACGTCCACGTGATCGGGGGCGGGCTCGCCGGCTGCGAGGCGGCGTGGCAGCTCGCCGAACGGGGACGCAAGGTCGCATTGGTGGAGATGAAGCCGGCGCTGCTGTCGCCGGCGCACCGCACGCCGGCGCTGTGCGAGCTGGTGTGCTCGAACTCGCTCCGCTCGGACGATCCCGAGGCGCCGGCGGGGCTGCTCAAGGCGGAGCTGCGCCGCGCCGGATCGCTCGTCATCGCCTGCGCCGATCGCCACCGGGTGCCGGCGGGCGACGCGCTGGCGGTCGAGCGCTTCGGCTTCGGCCGCGAGGTGACGGCGCGCCTGGCGATGCATCCGAACGTGCGCATCGAACGGCGCGCGATCGCGGCGCTGCCCGACGGGCCGACGATCGTCGCCACCGGGCCGCTGACGGGCGGCGGGCTGGCCAGGACGGTGCTCGGGCTCCTCGGCGGCGACCGGCTGTACTTCTACGATGCGATCGCGCCGATCGTGGATGCCGAGACGATCGACTGGGAGCGCGCGTTCCGCGCGGCGCGCTGGCAGGATTCGGCGGACTACGTCAACTGTCCGCTCGCCGAGGACGAGTACTACGCGTTCGTCGCCGAGGTGCGCGCCGGCCGCAAGGTCGCGCCGCACGCGTTCGAGGAGCTGCGCTACTTCGAGGGCTGCCTGCCCATCGAGGTGATGGCCGAGCGCGGCCCCGACGTGCTGGCGCACGGACCGATGCGTCCGGTCGGCCTCGTCGATCCCCGGACGGGGCGGCGGCCGTTCGCGGTGGTGCAGCTCCGCGCCGAGAACGCCTACGGCACTTCGTACAACCTGGTCGGCTTCCAGACGCGCCTCGCCTACCCCGAGCAGAAGCGCATCTTCCGCATGATCCCGGCGCTGCGCGAGGCGGAGTTCTTGCGCTTCGGCTCGATCCATCGCAACGCCTACATCGATTCGCCGGCGCTGCTGGGGCCGACGCTCGAGCTCGTCGCCCGCCCCGACGTGCGCTTCGCCGGGCAGATGACGGGCGTCGAGGGCTACATCGAGAGCTGCGCGATCGGGCTGCTCGCCGCTTGGTTCGCCGCGGGCGTGGCCGAGGCGCCTCCGGCGACGACGGCGCTCGGGGGCCTGTACCACCATCTCACCGCGCGGCGCGCGCCGGGCGAGAAGTTCGCCCCGACGAACATCAACTTCGGGCTCCTGCCGCCGGCCGACGAGCGGGCGCGCCCGACGAAGAAGAAGGACCGGCGGGCGCAGGTGGTCGCGCGCGCGCTGCGCGACCTCGATGCGTGGCTGAGGCGGCTCGCGCCGTCCGCCCGCGCCGCGATATGATGCGCGCATGAGAGCGGTCCTCTGCGCGTGCGTCCTTGCCGCCGCCGGCCCGGCGTCGGCCGGCGACCTGGGCGCGTGCACGATCGCGGTCGAGGGCGCGGTGACCGCGTCGGGGAAGTCGAACGGCGGGCCGCACGAGGTCGGCACCGACTACTGGTACAAGCCCGACGAGCTCGAGCAGGCGGTGAAGGCGCTCCACGCGCTCGGAAAGACGGGCCCCGACGCCGACAAGGCGGTCGCCGCGGCGATGCAGGCCGATCCCAAGAACTACGCCCTCGTGTTCAACTGCCTCGCCGGGGACGTGCGCGTGTCGCTCCTGCCGGGGCACGGCTCGAGGTACGCAGACGTTCCGTTCGGCCCCAAGAAGTACAAGGTCGCGAAGGGCTCCGCCGGGGCGGGCGACTTCCAGGCGCTCATGAGCGTCCAGGGGAAGTCCTACCGGGTCAGCGAGCCGGGCGAGCTCGACGTCACCGCGTTCGAGCCCAACCGCTTCGCGGGCACGTTCCAGCTCAAGGCGAAGCGGATCGGCGGAGCGGAGGAGATCGGCGTGAAGGGCACGTTCGACTACCCGTGCACGCTGGCGACGAAGTTCTGCCAGGAGGCCAGGGCCAAGAAGTAATGCGCGGGCGCGGCTGGCTGCTCGTGGGCGTAGGCGCCGCCCTCACCGCGGCGACGCTGCCGACGCTCGTCGCCGCGCCGCGCGTGCCCCCATCGCGCGGGCCGCTCCCCACCATGCCCGAGGTCGGCGCGCTCGCCTACGAGATCCGCGACGGCGACACCGGCGAGATCATCCCCGGCAAGCTGACGTTCGACGGGATCGCCGGGACCCCGGACCCGCGGTTCACCCACGGCGACGTGGGGCGCGAGGAGCCGGGCGGCATCGCCGCGTACAACCGCGTGTTCTCGGCCGTCGGCACGGGCGCGCTGCGCGTCCCGGTCGGCACCTACGACATCTACGTGAGCCGCGGACCGGAGTGGGAGCTCTACGTTGCGCGCGGAGTCAAGGTGGAGCCCGGCGGCGCGGAGGTACGGGCGCAAATCCGCCACGTCGTGGATACGCGCGGGTGGCTGTCGGCGGACTTCCACGTCCACGCGGCGCCGTCGCCCGATTCGCGCGTGCCCATGATCGACCGCGTCCACGAGTTCGTGTCCGAGGGGATCGACATGATCGTGTCGACCGACCACAACGTGGTGTCGGACTACGCCCCCATCATCCAGGAGCTCGACCTCGGCAAGTATCTGGCGAGCGCGTGCGGCGACGAGATCACGACCGCGACCTGGGGGCACTTCGGCGCGTTCCCCCTGCCGCAGTCGCTCGAGCGCAGCGGGCACGGCGCGATCCACGCCGGGGCGCGCACGGCCGACGAGATCTTCCGCAGCGTGCGCGAGGTCGCGCCCGACGCGATCGTGAACGTGCACCACCCGCGGCTGGAAAAGGCCATCGGGTACTTCGACCTGGGCGGGCTCGACAGCCCGTCGGACGAGGCGAGCCGTCCCGGCTTCTCGTTCGACTTCGACGCCGTGGAGGTGCTGAACGGCTACCAGGACCCTGACCGCAAGAACATCGACAAGACGATCGAGGACTGGTTCGAGCTGCTCGCGCACGGGCACGCGGTGACGGCGACGGGCAACTCCGACACGCACCACCTTACGTACAACCTGGCCGGCTACCCGCGGAACTACGTCCGGGTGGCCGACGATCGCCCCGGGCACGTCTCGGCGGCGGACGTGGCGCGCGCGGTCAAGGCGCACCACGTCTCGTTCACGACCGGGCCGTTCCTCACCCTCTCCGTCGGGGGCGTCCAGATCGGCGACCTGGTGGCCGCGCCCGGGGGCAAGGTGCGGGCGGGGATCGAGGTGCGCGCGGCGCCGTGGGTGTCGGTGAACCTGGTGCGGCTCTACGTCGACGGGAAGGAAAGGCAGCGGTGGCGCGTGCCGCCCGGCGTGGTGGACTTCCGGGGCGTGGCGCAGCTCGAGCTCACGCGCGACGCGTTCGTGGTGGCGCGCGCCGACGGCGACCGTCCCATGTCGCCGGTCATCGGCGATCGCAACCGGTTCATCGTGTATCCCCTGGCGCTGACGAACCCCGTGTTCGTCGATGTCGACGGCAACGGGCGATGGGACCCGCCGATCCCCCACGGGGCGCACGGGCCGAGGGCGCGGTAGGCTACGAGATCTCCGCCAGCACGCCCGCCACGATCCGGTCGCAGCGCGCGCCGCCAAACGGGAACGCGTCGAGGATCGCGGAGTCCACGCGCTGGACGAGCGATTCGCGCAGGAGGGCGCGCGCGCGATGTAGTCGGACCTTCACGGCCTCCTCGGTGAGCCCGAGGCACTCGGCGGTCTCCGCCGTGTCGAGCTCCTGCACCGCGCGCATCACGAGCACCACGCGGTAGATGTCGGGCAAGTCGTCGATCGCGGCCTCGACGAGCCCGCCGAGCTCGTGGCGCGACGCGTCGTCCTCCGGGGTAGGCTGCGCGCGCGCCGGGAGGTCGGGCACGGCGGTCTCCACCTCGCCCAAGCGCACCCGCCGGCGGCTGCGCGACACCGCCTCGTTCAGGGCGATGCGGGTCAACCAGGTGGCGAACGAGGCCCTCCCGGCGAACTGGCTCATGTTCGCGTACGCCGACAGGTAGGCCTGCTGGACCACATCCTCGGCCTCGCTGTCGTTGCGCAGCACCGCCCGGGCGACCCGGAACAGCCGCGCGTTGTAGCGACGCATGAGGATCTCGAACAGCGCGGTCTCTCCCGCGCACACCCGGCGCACCACCTCCTCATCGCGGAGGCTCTGGGGCAAGGCGGCCGATGGTGTGGCGACGGTCGGGGGGCCCATACCCATTGGAGCGTACGCGCGAAAACCGGTTACCGGTAACCTTTCTTCACGGGGGCACTCTAGATAAGGATGACGCTCAGAACCCTTGCATGCGCCGGACTGGCGCTGATGGCAGCGTGCGCGCGCGCGGGCACGCCCAGTACCACCGCGGCCGCGGAGATGGCCCAGGCGGGCGACCAGGTGGCCCGCGGCGGCAAGCTCTTCGGCGATCATTGCGCCAAGTGCCACGGCGACGCCGGGCAAGGCAGCGACAAGGCCCCGCCCGTTGTCGGCGCCGGGGCGCTGCCGTTGGATCCCCGCCCGGGATCCAAGCGCAAGGTGCAGTTCCACACGGCCAAGGATGTGGGCGTGTTCGTGATGAAGAGCATGCCCGCCGACGACCCGGGCAGCCTCAAGCCCGACGAGTATTTCGCGATCCTGGCGTTCGATCTGAAGGCCAACGGCGTCGATGTGACGGGAAAGACCATCGACGCCGACGCGGCGGAGAAGATCGTCTTACACTGAGCTAGTCCGGGTCCGGCGGGCGCACGGGTGCCTCGTCGGCGCGGAGCGCGCCGCCCGCGCGCAGGCGCCAGCCCGTTGCGAGAAGCCACGTGTTCGGCGCCACGACGGGCGCGGGGTCGGTCCGTGCCGGCGGATGGCCATCGAAGCCATCGAACCACGCCGCGGAGGAGCATGGATCGACCGCAAACGCGGTCGATCCATGCTTGATGCCGTTCCGGAGGACGTAGATCAAGCACCTGCGGACCTCCGTGGGCGTCCTCAGCGGGCGCGCGTGGTAGCGATCGCGCCACAGGCCGCCCGCGCAGCCTGCGGTCCGGTTGACGACGCGGGCGATGCCCGATGCCAGGCCCTGGACGCCGCGCGACAGCGCCGTACGGTCGTCCGCCTCGACAATCGTGTGGATGTGGTCGCGCTGGATCGTGAAGTGAACGACGCGGCACGGTAGCTCGCGCCGCGCGCGACGCTTGAGGAGCTTCCCGATTTCGCGGGCGACCGCGACATTGCGCATGTTCGGCGAGCCGTTGACGGCGCGAAGCGTCACGTGGAGCGGGTGGCGCGGGTTGAGCTCGGGACGAGCGCCGTGGCTGACCCCCGACTGGGGTCGGCCGCGACGGTCGCAGCCGAATTGGCCGGTCGGCTTGCGGCCGGAGTTCTCGCGCGGCCCGCCCCAGGTGGGCGGTTTCGGGAGCGACAGCTGTCGGTGGGCGCGGCGGCTCATCTTGCTCAGGCATATTCACACACACAAGAGCAAGAGTCAATAGGAAACGCATTCCCTGTGGCACGGTGACGCGCCTGACGCGCCTGTGGACGGCCCGACTCGTTCCCGACGGTGCGATCGGGAGGGCCGCCCACAGTCGCTTGACGCGCCCGCGACCGCTCGGCGCCCGTCCGCCTCCCGTCACCGACGGTCGCGGGCGCCTCACACCGCCCACAGGTTACTGCTAGTGCCAGATTTTGAAAAACAACCCGCCCCCCCAAGAACAAAACCGTCGCTCCGCTCCGGTTTTGATCGGGGGCGGGGCGTTGTTGGGGGGCTCCCGGGGGGCCAGGCGCTGTGGGGCTTGTGGGCAAGCGCGGCCCGTGCGCCCGAGGTTGCGATCGCGCGCATGCGCCCCGCGCTTGTCCACAAACCCACAGCGCAAGCCGCAGGCGGTGGGGGAGCGCGCCCCGGAGAGCCTAGTACAGCCTCCTCACGTGGCTCCCCGGATAATAGTGCCCGAGGATCTTCTTGTAGTCCGCGCCCGCCTCGGCCATGCCGATGGCGCCGGTCTGGCACAGGCCCACGCCGTGGCCGAAGCCGGCGCCGTCGAGGGTGAAGCCGCTCGCGCGGTCGCCGGTCACCAGGAACAGGCTCGACTTGAGCCCGCCCAGGAGCCGGCGGATCTTGAGCTCCCCCTCCACGGTCGCGCTGCCGCGGTCGCCGGCGATGCGCAGCCGCGTGATCCGCCCCGATACGCCGCGCGCCAGGGGCTCGAGCGCCTTCACCGCGCCGACCTGGGGAAGCTCGGCGGACACCAGCCGGTCGAGCTCCGCCGCCGCGAGCGTGACCTGCCAGCGGAATCGACCCTTGGCGGACTTGGTGCGGCCGCACGCGAACTTGTCGGCCGGCGCGCCGAGGAACGCCTTCAGGTTCGCTTCGGTGACGCCGCCGGCGAACGCGGCGAGCGCGGCGCCGTCGCCGTCGAGGCGACCGCGCAGCGACGGATCCGGCGGCGTGCCCCACACGTTCTCGTTCGACTCGCCGAACCCTCCGCACGACGCCGAGTAGTAGGCGGGG
>DATFWE010000361.1:0-20403 GCA_035259575.1 Haliangiales bacterium | reverse complement strand
CCCCGCCTCGGGCCGCGCGTCCTGCGCCTGGGCGCCGCGCTCGGGCTGGCGGCCGCCGTTGTGTTCGGCGGGAACGGCATGCACCCGCGCGACGTCGTGCGCATCCTCGACCTCGGCTGGGGCGCGCGCGCCTGCGTGTGGCTGGTATGGCTGGTTCCCGTCGCCCACGCTGCGCGGTCGATCTGGGAGGCGCCCGATGCGCATTACCTGCGGACGCTTCCGCTCGGGCGGCGCGCCCTCCTGTGGGTGCCGGCCGTGCTCCTCATCGCCGTCGAGGCCCCGTGGGCGATCCTTTTCGGGCTGGGCGCCGGCCCCGTCGCCGCGCTGCGCGCCGGGGCCGCGGCGGCGGGGGCGCACGCGCTCCTGTTTGCCGGCGTGCGCGGGGCGCGCGACGCCGTCGCGGCCGCGACGCTCGTCGCCGCGATGGTGCTGCCGTGGACGCCCGGCGCGCCCGCGACGGCGGCGCCGATCGCCGCGGCGCTGGCCGCCGGCGCGGCGGTGCTGTCGGCCTGGGATCGCGCGCCCGAGCGGCGGCGTCCGCGCCTGCGCCGCTGGGTGCGCGGGCCCATCACCGCCAACCTCGCCGCGATGGTGCGGCAGGAGGGCGCGCTCCTGTGGCGGGCGCTGTTCCTCGTCGGGACGGGCGGCGGCATCGCCGCGCTCGCCGCACGCAACAACGACGTGACCGCGACGGGGAGCCAGGTCCGGCTCGCGCTGGCCGTCGGCGCGGTCACGCTCACCGCCGCCCTCGCCGGCCCGGCCGCCGCGACGCTGCGGCTCGACGAGCGCGACGGCTGGCTGCTGGACCTCGCCGGCGCCCCCCTCCGCCGCCGCCGCGGCGCCGCGGCGGCCGCGACGGCCGGCGTGGGCGCGGTCGCCGGCGCGCTCCACGGCCTCGCCGCGGCCCCGGGGTCGCCGCGCGTCGTCGCCGCCGCCGCGGCGTTCGGCGCGCTGCTCGGCGCCTGGACCGCGGGCGCGCTGTGGCGGGCGGGCTCGTTCGAGCGCATGCTCGGCGCGATGCTCGCGACCGCGGTCGCGGCGGCGATCGCGTTCGCGCTGGCGGGCGAGATCGCGCTGGCACCGCTGGCCGTGCTTGCGGCACTCTCGATCTCGTGAACCTCTCCGTCTCCGGCGTGTCGAAGCGACTCGGCGCCACCCAGGCGCTCGACGGCGTGAGCTTCGAGCACGATGTGGGCGTGCTGGCGATCCTCGGCGAGAACGGCGCGGGGAAATCGACGCTGCTGCAGATCCTGGTGGGCCTCATCCGCCCCGACGCCGGCGCGGTGACCGTCGCCGGCCGTTCGGTGGCCGACGCGCGCCACACGGTCGGCTTCGTGCCCGAGGCCGCCGATCCGCTCCCGTTCCTGAGCGTGCACGAGCTCCTGTCGCTGGTCGCCGCGGTGAAGGCGGCGCCGGTGGTCGAGGACATGATCGAGACGCTGGGCCTGCGGGCGCTCCTCGATCAGCGCATCGGCACGCTGTCGCTGGGGCAGCGGCGGCGCGCCTGCCTGGCGGCCGCGCTGACCGGGCGCCCGTGGCTGCTCGTCCTCGACGAGCCGACGAACGGACTCGACGCCGAGGGAACGGACTCGCTCGCGCGCACGCTCGAGCGTCACGTCGCCGGGGGCGGCATCGCGGTCGTGGCGACCCACGACGTCGCGTTCTGCGAGCGCGTCGCGCGCCGCACCCTGCGCCTGCGCGCGGGGCGGATCGTGTGACTACTTCGGAACGGTGAGGACGACCTCGTCGCCCGCGGCGGCGCCGCTCGCGATGCGCACGGTCACCTTGCCGTCGGCGATGGTCTCCACCATCGCCGACACCGCCTTGTCCTTCGAGGTCAGCGAGACCTCCTGCCGCTCGTTGAACCGCGACGCCGCGGCTCCGGCGTCGAACGTCGCGCGCGCGACCTTCGCGCCGTCGCCGCCGATCTCGACGAGCATGTCCCCCGCCTTGACCTCGCGCGGCTTCGACGTCTTGGTCACCTTGCCGGCGGCCGGCGCCTTGACGACGAGCTTATCGAGGGCGGCGGTGGCCTCCTCGACCATGCGCTTTTTTTCCTCGACCTTGCCCTTGGCCAGGCCGATCTTGTCCTCGTCGTTCGCCTTTTCCGCCTCGGCGAGCACCTTCGCGTAGTACTCGCCGCGCTGCTGCCCTTCGAGCAGCTTGGCCTCTTCCTTCTTGGCGCCCTGGTACTTGGCGACGGCGGCGCCGGCCTCGACGGCGGCGCCCTCCTCGGCGACCCAGACGATCGGCCCTTCGGCGGGGGCCCTGACCTCCCCGCCGCCGGCGGTGTCCTCGCGGACCGTCGCCGTGAGGCGCGCCGCCTCCGGCGTCGTCATCTCCGGCTTGGGCCCCGCCTTCCCCTCGACCCCGGGCTCCTTCGTCTCCGCCTTTCCCTCGGCCTTGGTCTCCACCTTCGGCTCGGTCGTCGCCTCGTGCTTGGGCGGTGTCGCCGCCTCGTGCACGGGCGTCGCCTGCCTGGACGAATACTTGTCGGGCCCGAAGATCGCATCCTTGAACACGAACAGGACCGCGGCGATCGCGGCGGCGCCGAGGAGGATCGCGACCCACAGCCCCACCGACGAGCGCCGCTCGGGCGGACGGATGGCCGGGGGAACGCGCGAAGGCTCGATCGGCGCGAGCGGCCGGGACGGTCGCGCCATCGGCGGCCGATCGGGAAGGGGCGTCGCCCGCTCGGGGAGGCGATCGGGGATCGGCGTCGTGGCCGTCGGTGCGATGCTGGCGACGCTGACCGCGCGCGGCTCTTCCTTGGGCGGCTCCTGGAACAGCTCCTTGGCCAGATCCTTGGGCACGTCCGGGACGGCGTGCACGCGCGACGATCGGACCGCTTCCTCGACCTCCTGCCTGCCGACGGGGAGATGGGCGCTGAGATCGACGCGCAGGTCGCCGCCGATCACGTCCGGCTCCTCGTCGGGCGCCGCCGCCACCGGGCGCGGCAGCTTGGTCGGATCCTCGTCGTCGAGCGGGTGGGGCGGCTCCTCCGCCACCAGCGAGACCTCGCGCGGCGCCTCCGCCGCGGCGGCGGCCGCCGCGGCCGCGGCTTCCTCCTCGTCGAGGAGCCCGGCGAACGACATCTCCTGCTCCGCCGGCACCGGCTTCGGCTTGACGTCGGCCGGGATCGGCGGCGGGACCGTCCCCATCCGCTCCTCGGGCTCGGCCATCTCCTCGAGATCGAGCTCCTCGAGCTCGTGCGCGGCCTGCGCCGGCTCGATGCGGAGCCCCTCGCCCTCGGCGGCGAACGTGCCGCCGGACGGCCCCAGCTCGACCGGCTCGACGGGCCGGGGCGGCGGCGCCGGCTCTTCCAGCGGCGAGCGGCCGGGCGGACCGAGCTCCATCGCCTGGTCGTAGGCCGCCGACACCTCCTGGTGAACGATCTCGCCCGTGGTTCGCGCCACGTCGAGGTACCCCAGCTCCGCGAGCGTCGACACCACGTTCTGCAGCTCGTCGGCGTTCGTCTCGATCCCGAGCTCCGAGACCGTCCACTGCGCCAGCGCGTCGATGCTCCTCTCCCCGTCCATCGCGCAGGCGATCGAATACTCGACGTCGTAGAAACGGAAGGTGTTCCCCGAGTTGGGATCGGTCACGTCGACGTAGCGGATCCCCTCCTCCTCGATCGGCTGGGCCACAAGGTCATTGCGAAAGCGCGGTCTCTCGAGCGCCGGCTGCACCGTAGTCCTCCGTCATCCGCCCCGCTTGAGCTCGGTGAGCACCAGCTTGGCCACCGCCTTCAGCGTGTCGAACACGCCGTCCCCCATCGCGGCGATGCCCGGAAAATCGGGCACCTTTTGGGGATTCAGGAGCGATCGCAGCTCTTCCAGCGGCGCGCTGTTGGGCAGATCTCGCTTGTTGTACTGCACCACGTAAGGGATCTTGTCGAGGTTGTACCCCTGCTCCTGCAGATTCGTCCGCAGGTTGTCGAGCGACTCGATATTGGCCTCCATGCGCTCGATCTGCGAATCCGCCACGAACACGACCCCGTCGACCCCCTTGAGAATCAGCTTTCGGCTGGCATCGTAGAACACCTGGCCCGGCACGGTATAGAGGTGGAATCTCGTTTTGAACCCGCGGATCTCGCCGAGCGACAGCGGGAGAAAGTCGAAGAACAGCGTCCGCTCGGTCTCCGTGGCCAAAGAGATCATCTTCCCTTTCGCCTCGGGGTTGGTCTTGTTGTAGATGTACTGGAGATTGGTCGTCTTCCCGCAGAGACCGGGCCCGTAGTAGACGATCTTGCAGTTGATTTCACGCGACGAGTAGTTGATGAAGCTCATCGTCAGTCGTTGAACAAATTGTCAATGTCCTCGTCGGTGATCTCGGCGAACACCGACGGAGCGTTGGACGACGCCGCCTTCTTCACCAGGGCGTCGAGGATGCGCGTCAGCTCGTCGGAGGCCTTTCTCACGCGAAGCCGCACCAGGCCCAGCGACGAACGCTCGTCGAACAGGACCACCAGGATGACGCGCTGGGCGACGATGGAGATATGGACATTGGTCTTCTGCCCCTCGTGGAACTGCCCGGAGAACTCGTTCTCCGCCAGGAGCTTGGCGATCCCGCCGGTCGCGGCCACGTTCCCCGCCGTCAGCGACGACAGCGACGTGACATCGAGGTGATCGGTCTCCCCGGACTGCGCGATGGGCTGCCCGTTCTTGTCGATGACCAGCACCGCCTTGGCATTGGCGTCGCGCGAGAGGCGGTCGCAGACCAGCTGGATCTGCCGGGCCTCCTCGTCGTACATGACCATCTGGGGACTCGCCATCCCGCGTTTCTCCTTACCTGCTACCTCTGATACAACGCGCAGCCGACGGTGCGCTAAGTCCGCAACCTATCAAGCTTTGCGGCATTACTCAAGCGAATGCTAAACCTCGCGTCGCCCTTCGATTGCGCGCGTCAACGTAACCTGATCTACGTATTCCAGCTCACCCCCGATGGGCACGCCGGAGGCGATCCGCGTGACCCGGGGACCGAGCGGCTTGAGGAGCTTGGCGAGATACATCGCCGTGGCCTCGCCCTCCACGTTGGGGCTGGTGGCGAGGATGACCTCGTGCACGGAGCCGTCGAGCCGCCGCACCAGCTCGGCGATGCGGAGGTCGTCGGGGCCGACGCCGTCGAGCGGGGACAGGACCCCGTGGAGCACGTGGTGGCGGCCGCGGTAGTCGCCGGAGCGCTCGATCGCCAGGACGTCGGTCGGCTGCGCCACGACGCACAGGAGGTGCGGATCGCGGCGGGGGTCGGAGCAGATCGCGCAGGGATCGGCCTCGGTGAGGTTGCAGCACACCGAGCACAGGCGGACCTTCTCGCGCACCTCGAGGAGCGCCTGGGCGAGCTCGCGCGCGTAGGCCTCGGGGCCGCGCAGGATGTGGAACGCCAGGCGCGTCGCGGTCTTCTCCCCGATGCCGGGGAGGCGCGCGAGCCTTTGGATGAGGCGCTGGATCGGATCGGACACTAGAAGAGATTGGGCATCCCGGGCAGCTGCATACCCCCGGTGAGCTTGGACAGCTCGGCCTGGGCCATGCTCTTGGCCTTGGCGAGCGCTTGGTTGACGGCCGCGACCACGAGATCCTGCAGCATGCCGATATCCTTGGGGTCCACCACGGTCGCCTCGATCTTGAGCTCGACGAGCTCGAGCTTGCCGGTCACGACGGCGACGACCATGCCCCCGCCCGCCGACGCCTCGACGCGTTTCTGCGCCAGATCCTCCTGCGCCTTGGCGAGATCCTTCTGCATCCGCTGTGCGGCCTCGAGGAGGCCGGAGAGCATGTCCTCGTTACCCATCGACTTTGATCTCCTTGATCGAGGCGCCGAACGTCTGGATGACCGCCTCGGTGATGGGGTGCTTGCGCGCCTCGTCCTCGCGCGCCTTTTGCGTCTGGCGCTGGCGCTCGGCCTCCACGTCGGCGAGCGACGGGGCGGACGCCTCGACGGTCTGCGTCTTCACATCGACGGGATGCCCGGCCGCGGCGAGCGCGCGCTTGAGGGCCCCGACGTCCTCGACGTCGAGGCCGAGCCCGCGGGGCGCCAGGCCGAGCTCGACCGCGCGGTCGCTCCAGCCGAGGAGCTTGGCCTGGAGGCACCGCGCCTGGAGGCCGGGCGGCAGGGTGCCGACGAGGCGCTCCCATTCGGCGAGGGAGTCCGCGGGCGGCCGGTAGGGCCCGGGGGCGCGCGGCTTCGGCGCCGCCGGCGCGGGCGGCGGGGCCGCTGCCCTTGCGGGCGCGGGCGCCGCGGCGGCCGGGCGGCGCGGCGGCGCGCCCTTGGTCATCTCGCCCAGGCGATCGACGAGCTCGGCGATCGGCACGAGCGGCTCGGCACCCGCCATGTCGACGAGCGCAACCTCGAGGAGCAGGCGCGGCGCGAGCGCCTTCTGCAGCTCCTCGCACGCCTTGGCGAACCGCTCGAACAGCTGGATCACGTGGGGGCGGGGCACGTCCTTGACGAGCGCGCGCAGCACCTCGATCTCCTCAGGCGCGGCGTCGACGAGGCCGGTCGGATCGGCGACCGCGTGGACCACCGTCGCGTCGCGGAGGAGCCCGAGGATGGCCCGCGCCAGGTGGAAGAGATCCACCCCGCGGGCGATGGCGGCGTCGAACGTGGTGAGGAGCGTCGCCGGATCGCGACGCAGCACCGCCGCGAGCAGATCGTGGAGCAGCGCCTGGTCGGCGACGCCGAGCACCTCGGCGACGCGGGCCTCGGTGATGCGGTCCCCGCCGGAGTAGGCGATGACCTGGTCGGCGAGCGACAGCGCGTCGCGCACCGAGCCGCCGGCCTCGCGCACGAGCAGGCGCAGCGCGCCCGCCTCGACGTCGATCTTCTCGGCGGCGAGGATGCCCTCGAGGTGCGCCGCGAGGCGCGCCGCCGGCACCAGCTTGAAGTCGAAGCGTTGGCAGCGCGACAGGATCGTCACCGGGATCTTGTGGACCTCGGTGGTGGCGAAGATGAACGTCACGTGGGGCGGCGGCTCCTCCAGCGTCTTGAGGAGGGCGTTGAACGCCGCCGTCGACAGCATGTGCACCTCGTCGATGACGTAGATCTTCTTGCGCAGCTGCGCCGGCTGGTAGCGCACGCCGTCGCGCAGCTCGCGGATGCTGTCGACCCCGGTGTTGGACGCGCCGTCGATCTCGAAGTAGTCGACGGCCGTCCCCTCGGCGATGGTCGTGCACGGACCGCAGGCGCCGCACGGCGTGGGGGTCGGGCCCTTCTCGCAGCACAGCGCGCGCGCCAGCACGCGCGCGGCGGTCGTCTTGCCCACGCCGCGCGCGCCGCAGAACAGGAACGCGTGATGCACGCGTTTCTTGGCGAATGCGTTCGCCAGGGTGCGCGTCACGTGCTCCTGCCCGACGATCTCCTCGAACGTCTGCGGCCGGTACTTCCTGGCGAGGACGAGATACGACACGCGCTTGCTTGTATCTACCACTTGCGGTCGAAAAAGAAACGCCGGGATGACCCGGCGTTTCGAAAAGGTGGCCCCAAGCACCCGCTCGGTTCGCTACCGTTGCTCCCTTCCGGGCCTGGCGGGGTTCACGAACGTTGCGTCGCCCGGGACCATAAACTTGACGAGACGGGCGGCCTCTTTTGCGGAGAGAGGGGGATTCGAACCCCCGGTACCTTTCGGTACACACGATTTCCAGTCGTGCACCTTCGGCCACTCGGTCATCTCTCCTTTACCGGGCGGCTGCGAGGACTGGTGACGCCGCCCCTCCCCATCGGGCAGAACCCGATGGGGCCCCGGAGATTGCGGAGAGGGAGGGATTCGAACCCCCGGTACCCTTGCGAGTACGCCTGATTTCGAATCAGGTGCATTCAACCGCTCTGCCACCTCTCCTGAGGTCTTCGAAGAACTTCGTCAACAGCGCCGCGCACTCGTCGGCGAGGACGCCGCCCACGACCTCCAGGCGGTGGTTGAGCCGCGCGTCGGTCGGGATGCGGTACAGCGTCGCGACCGCCCCGGCCTTGGGGTTCGGGCAGCCGTACACCAGGCGCCGGACGCGCGCGTTCACGAGCGCTCCGGCGCACATCGGGCACGGCTCCTGCGTCACGTAGAGGGTCGCCTCGACCCGCCAGTGGCCGATCGCGCGGGCCGCGGCGCGCAGCGCCTCGATCTCGGCGTGCGCGGTGGGGTCGCCGGCGGCCTCGCGCCGGTTGCGTCCGGTCGCGACGATCGCTCCGTCGGCGACGACGACGGCGCCGACCGGCACGTCCGCGGCGTCCGCCGCGCGCCGCGCTTCGTCGAGCGCCGCCCGCATGTAGGTCTCGTCGTGATTCGTGGGGGGCATGCTGGGGGCCAGCGCAGCCAAGAGGATTCGAACCTCTAACCCTCGGTTCCGTAGACCGATGCTCTATCCAGTTGAGCTATGGCTGCTTTTTCCGCGGCGGAGAGGGCGGGATTCGAACCCGCGGTACAGCTTTTGACCGTACAACAGTTTAGCAAACTGCCGCCTTCGGCCTCTCGGCCACCTCTCCATACCCTCTCGTTACCCTCTCGTAGCCTCTCGTACAAAGACCCGGTCTCGTCACTATTCAGTTGTCAATCGACGCCAGCGGAGGAGGAGGGATTCGAACCCCCGGCGCTTGCGCGCGGCGGTTTTCAAGACCGCTGCCTTAAACCGCTCGGCCACTCCTCCTCGGGATGCGGAAGTATAAGGACCCATGCCCGCTTGTAAAGGGAAAATTGGGCGCATAAAGTCCCAGGAATCCCGACAGTTCGGCCGTACGATAGCGCGGCTTAACTTGGTGTGCAAAGTAGGGTCCCATACGCTGTGTTGGTCCTGGCCCAGGTCATGACCTGCGACGAGGACGAAGCACTCGTCGAGCGCTTTCGTGGGGGAGACCGCAGCGCGTTCGACGAGCTCGTCCGCAAATACCAGCGGCCGCTCTTCTACTTCGCGCGGCGGTACGTGAAGGACGACGACGAGGCGAAAGATCTCGCCCAGCGCGCGTTCGTCAAGGCTTTCCAGGGGCTGGGAAGGCTGCGCGGCGCCGGCGCGTTCAAGACGTGGCTCTACAAGATCGTGTCCAACCTGGCGCTCAACCACATCCGCGATCGCGCGCGCCTTTTCCGCGACGAGGGGGCGGGCGCCAACGTACCGGTCGACGCGGTGGGAACGGAGCGCATGGAGGAGTCGCAGAACAGGGCGCGCCTGTGCGCGGCCATCGACGAGCTGCCGCCGAAGCAACGCATGGTGCTCGAGCTCAGGGTGTACGAAGGATTGTCGTTCCGCGAGGTGGCCCGCGCGGTGGGCTCGACCGAGAACGCCGCCAAGGTGAACTTCCACCACGCGGTGCGGCGACTGCGCGCAAGCGTGGAAGGATCGAGGTCATGACGCACAAGAGGGCGGAAGAGCTGCTCGCGGCGTTCGCGGACGACGGTCTGGACGGACGCGAGCGCCAGGACATGGCGGAGCACGTCGCCGGATGCGCGCGCTGCACGGCCGAGGTGAAGGCCATCCGCGCGCTCCTCGCCGACGTGCGGCGCGCGCCCGCGGGGGAACAGCGCGACGAGGCGTTTTTTCGCGAATTTTCGCGCGACGTGCGGCTGGCCTACGACAAGGCCGCCGAGGCGGAGAAGGCCGGGTTGTGGGCGTGGCTCCGCCGGCCAGCGCTGATCGCGGCGGTGTGCGCCGCCGCCACGGCCGCGTTCGGCGTCGCGCTCGTGGCCCGGCGCGCGGGCGCGCCCGACCGGCCGGCGGTGCTCCATCCGGTCCCCCCGGTCATCGAGGACCAGGAAGATTTGTCCCCGCCGGAGCTCGCGCGCGTGCTTCACTCGTTCGAGGGAGAGGCGCCGGCGCCCGGCGTCGCGGACGAAGACATGGCCGTCGTCTCCCCCGGCGGCGCGGAGATCGCGCTGGAGACACTCGACGACGACGCCCTGACGCGGCTCGACACGGAGCTTTGACGATGTGGAAGCGGATCGGAATCCTGGGCACGCTCGTGGCGCTGGCCGCGCCGGCGGCCGCCAAACCGGGCGACCTGCGCGACCGGGTGCGCGAGAAGATCAAGGTCCTCCGCGTGACGCGCCTGGTGGAGGCGCTCGATCTCGACGAGCGGACCGCCATGCGCCTCATGCCGCTGGTGAACAAGACCTACGATGACATCGGCGAGGTCGCGCGCGACGCGGGCGAGGCGCGGCGCACGCTGCGCCGGCTCCTCGACGCCGGATCGAACGACGCCGTCCTGATCAACGGGCTCGTCGACCGCCTGGTCGCCGACAAGCTGAAGATCGATGAGCTGGAGAACAACCTGTTCCGCGAGGTGCGCAAGGTGCTCGGCCCCGCGCAGGTGGGCCGGCTCGTGCTGGTGCTCCCCGAGATCAACCGCGAGATCCAGCAGCAGATCCGCCGGGCGGCGGGGACCGAGCCGCCGCCGTAGCTACGCTACGGGGCGCATTTGTCGATCGCCTCGCGCGTCGTCGCCATGACCACGCACTTGTAGAACTTCCCGTTCACGTCCTGGATGCACTGGTTCATGCTGTCGTCCGACTTCTGGGCGTCGCGGTCCTGCTCGGCCTTGGCCAGGTCCTCGGCCGACGGGTTCGACTGGACGTAGAGCTCGAACGCATGATCGACGAGCTCGAGGCACTGCTCGCGCGTGAGCTTAGCGTCGTCCGCGACGTTGGGCGCAACGACGTGTGGATCGGTCGGCGGACCCTGCGCGGCGGGCTTGGATGCGGCGCCGCAGGCGGAAACCAGGAAGCCAACGAGGACAAAGCGCTTCATGGCAGCCATGATATCTTGAACTTGGATGTTCTCGACGTCTTGCGCAAGCTGCAAGAAGATCCACCGTCTCGATGAGGCGCGGATTCCCCCCTCGGGGATCCTGATGAAGTGCTCGGGGTGCGGGGCACAGATGATCGTGATGCCACCCGCGGGCGGGGGCGAGGTGGGCGGTCCGCCCGCCCTGCTCGAGAAGGGGCGGAAGAAGGGCAAGGCCGCCAAGGCTGCCCAACCGGCGGCGCAGGTCTCCGCGCCGGTTCCGGAGCCGCCGCCGGAGCTGGAGATCACCGACCTCCCGACTCCCGTCGGGCCGACGCCCACCCCGCGCGAGGTGGTCGATCTGCCGGCGCCGAAGCGCCCGTCTGGCGCGCTCCCGCGCCCGCCCGAGATCGCCGACCTGCCCGTGCCCGTCGGCCCGACGCCCACCAAGGGCATCGTCGACCTGCCGACGCCCGTCGGCCCGGTCCCCACCAAGGGCATCGTCGACCTGCCGACGCCCGTCGGGCCGACGCCCACCAAGGGCGTCGTCGATCTGCCGACGCCGGTCGGACCGGTCCCGACGCGCGGAATCGATTTTCCTGCGCCCGTCGGGCCCGTCCCCACCAAGGGCATCGACCTGCCCGCGCCCGTCGGCGAGCGCCCGAGATTCGATCTGCCCGCGCCGGTTGGACCGGTCCCGACTCGCGGAATCGATTTTCCCACGCCCGTCGGGCCCGTGCCCACCAAGGGCGTCGATCTGCCCGCGCCCAAGGGCTTCTTCGACGAGGCGCCTCCGCCGGCGTCGGGCACGCGCCCGCGACCCTCCGAGCTGTCGCTCGACGAGCTCGACGTCGTCCCGGCGGAGCCCGCATCCGCGCGGCAGGCCGCGATGGAGTTCCCCACGGCCGCCAACGAGGCGTCGTTCTCCATGGACGCGCTCACCATGGAGACGCCGCACGAGATTCCGCCCGAGCCGCCGAGCTTCGGCAACGTCGATCTGCCCGAGGCGCCCACCGAGGAGCTCCCCGGCGTGGTGTCGTTCGGGAAGCCGGGCGAGGCGGCCACGGCCGACACGCTCGACCTCGCCCAGCCGGCGCGCCGGAAGAGACCCGGATCGCTGGCCGAGGCGCCGGAGCGACCGGCCCGGCGCCGCGCGCCGGTGTCGCGGCGCGGTCTGCTCTTCGCCGCGCTGGCGGTCGCCGCGCTCGGCGGCGGCGCGTTCTACGCCTACCAGAACGTCGAGCTCGAGGCGTTCGGCCTCATGACCGCGCCGGCAAAGGAGCGGCGGGACAAGATCGACGCCTCGCTGGCGACCGCGCGCAAGCTCCTCACCGCCGGCGACTGGTACCAGGCCGCGACCACCGCGGAGCGGGCGGCCGCGCTCGACGCCAAGGGGAACGACCTCCTGGGCGTGGCGGCGCAGGCCTACCTCGCCGCGGCGATCGACCTGGGCTTGAACGAGAAGACGGACAAGGCGCGCGCCGACGCGCTGTTGCAGAAGGTGCAGGGCGCCGCCCGCGCCGACACGCAGAAGGCGCAGGCGCTGCGCGCGCTCGTCGACGGCAAGCCCGCCGACGCCGACCGGCTCCTCGCCGGGCTCGGCGGCGGCGATCCCAACGTCCCCCTCTACCGCGGCTGGGCAGCGCTGGAGTCGAAGGACTTCGCCGCCGCCGCCGCGGCGTTCTCGGCGGCGTTGCAGGCGACGCCCGGGCGCGTCGCCGCGCTCTACGGCCTGGGTCGGGCGCAGCTCGGCGCGGGGGACAAGGACAAGGCGCGCGAGACGTTCCATCAGCTCTTCGACCGGCAGAAGCACTACGGCGCCTGGCTGGCGCTGACCGAGATCGAGCGCCCCGCGGCGACGGCCGACCGCGAGAAGGAGCTGGGCGTCCTGTGCGAGAGCGCGGCCGAGCGCGGCAAGGCGCACCCCCGCGACGTGTCGCGCGCGTGGACGCTCTACGCGCGCGAGGCCGTGGCGGCGGGTCGCTGGGATCAGGCGGCGGATCGCTTCCGCAAGGCGCGCGAGACCTGGGATCGCAACTCCGACGCGACGCTGGGCGGCGCGCTCGTCGACATCGAGCTCAAGACGAACGGCGCGGCGGTGGACCTCACGCAGGCGCGCCAGGTCCTCGCCAAGGCCGTCGAGCTCGAGCCGAAGCGTATCGACGCGCTCGTCGGGCTGGCGCGCATCTCCCTGCTGGAGGGCAAGCTCGAGGACGCCAAGCGCGCGATCGACGTCGCGGTCGAGGCCGACGCGACCTACGCGCGGGCGCGCTACTGGCTGGGCAAGGTGGCCGAGGCCCTCGACGAGCGCGAGGCGGCCCAGGCGGCGTACCAGAAGTCGATGGAGCTCGCGCCCGGGGACTTCGTCGCGCACGTGGCGCTGGCGCAGCTCCTCAGCGCCGACGCCAGGAAGGCCGACCGCGACGGCAAGCACGACAAAGCCAAAGCCCTGAACGACCAGGTGCTCAAAGTGCTCGCGCCGGTCGCCGACGCGGCCAAGACCGACCCCAAGCTCGCGCTCACGCTCGGGAACGCCTACCTGGGGGCGCGCGACCCAGCGATGGCCGAGCGCTGGTTCCGCGCCGCGGTGGCGCTCGACGCGGCGAACGTGGACGCGCGCCTGGCGCTGGCCCAGTCGCTCGAGCAGCAGAAGCGGCTCCCCGACGCCGTCGTGGAGTACCGGGCCGCGCTCGAGACGGCGCCGCGCCGCGACGACGTCGCGCTCGGCCTCGCCGGCGTCTACGTGAAGATGCGCAGCTACCCGGAGGCCGACAAGCTGTTCGACAGGCTCCTGTCGACGGAGGGCGGAGCGACGCCGAGCCCGCGCGTGCGCGCCGCGGCGGCGAGGTACTTCATGCGCGCCGGCAAGGTGGACGCGGCGTTGCCGCAGCGGTCGTCGCTCGAGGCCGCCGACCCGTCCAACCCCGCCGTGGCGTTCCTGCACGGCGTGGAGCTCCTGCGCGACAAGCGCGGCCTGGAGGCGGTGAAGGCGCTCAAGGATGCCGTGAACGCGTCCTCGGAGCCCGAGCACTGGAACTACCTGGGCGAGGCGCTGCTGCTCCAGCCGAGCTCGCTGCAGGAGGCGGAGGCGGCGTTCCGGGAGGCGGCGCGCCTCGACGACACCTACGTCCAGCCGATCGTCGGCCTGGGGCGCATCCACTTCATCCGGCGCGAGTTCGGCGCGGCGGTGCGCGAGCTCGGACGCGCCGCCGAGATCGAGCCCGACAACCCCGACCTATGGGCGATGATGGGCGACGCGTACTCGGTGCTGACCAAGTACGCCGAGGCCGTCGCGGCCTACAAGCAGGCGCTGGCCCGGTCGCCGAACGCGCCGGAGATCGTGTTCAAGCTGGGCAAGGCCCACGACTCCGCCGGCGACGGGCGCGCGGCCATCGACGCGTACCGGCAATCGCTCGAGCGCGGCGCGCCGAATGCCCCCTGGCGCCCGGATGCGCTGCGCCTGCTCGGCTACCGCTACCGCACCGACGGCCGCCACAAGGAGATGTGCGACGCGTTCGACAAATACCTGCAGATCGCCGAGCCGACGGACCGCATGAAGGGTGAGGTCAAGGGACTGTACGCCGGGTGTCCGTGACCATGGGCCTCCGCGATGTCCTGCGCAAGGGCCGGGTCATCACCGGCGCGGTCCGGCAGTCGGGGCTCCTCGGCACGCTGCGCCCCGGCAAGGTCGCGTCGTACATGTGGAGCACGCTGGGCCGGCCGCGCAATCCGACGGGTGTGCTCCGCCTTCACGCGCTGAACTCCCCCGACCGGGAGGCCCTGGTCGACGGCGCGACGCGCCTCACCTACGCGCGGCTCGACGAGCGGGTGAACCGCCTGGCGACCGCGCTGGCGGGCATGGGCATCCGCCCGGGCGAGAGGGTGGCGCTGATGCTGCGCAATTGCCACGAGTACGTCGAGGCGCAGTGGGCGATCGCGCGCCTCGGCGCGGTCGCGGTGCAGATCGGCTACCGCCTCAAGGCGCCCGAGATCGCATTCATCCTGGGGAACAGCGAGCCGCGCGTCCTGTTCTACCAGCGCGGCGACGACACCACGGTGCGCGCGGCGGTCGCCGAGGCCCAGCCGGAGCGCCTCGAGCTGGTGGCGCTCGGCGAGCCCTACGAGGAGCTCCTCGACCGCGGCGACCCGACCGCCGTCCCCGCGCCGCCGCGGGAGGCCGCCGGCGTCATGATCTACACGTCGGGCACCACCGGCCGCCCCAAGGGCGCGGCGCGCGGCTTCAAGGAGTCGATGCACGAGTCGGTCGCCGACTTCATCGCCAAGGTCGGCATCCGCCACGACGACCGCCACCTGTGCGTGTGCCCGCTCTATCACTCGGCCGCGCCCGCGTTCTGCGCGTTCCTGTTCGCGATGGGCGGCACCATCGTGCTCCTGCCGCACTTCGACCCCGAAGAGGCGCTCGCGGCCATCGCCGCCGAACGCATCACCTCGGCGTTCATGGTCCCGACGATGCTCGCGCGCCTGGCCGCCGTCGACCGCGACGCCGACACGCGCTCGTTGCGCTGGCTCGCCTCGGGTGCGGCGCCGCTCCCCACCGAGACGGCCCGGCGCGTCGAGGAGCGGTTCGGTCCGGTCGTCTACAACTTCTACGGCGCGACCGAGACCGGGCTGGTGACGCTGGCCTGCCCGGGCGAGCACACCGCGCGGCCGGGGACGATCGGCCGCGCGCTGTCGGGGAACGAGATCCGCCTCCTCGACGACGCCGGGCGCGACGTCGCCGCGGGCGAGGTGGGCGAGCTCTACGTCAGGAACTCGATGCTCGTCGCCGGGTACCACAAGAACCCCGAGGCCACGCGCAGCGCCATGAAGGACGGCTTCTTCTCCGTCGGGGACATGGCACGCGTCGACGCCGACGGCTACTATTACCTCGCGGACCGCAAGATCGACATGGTCATCTCCGGCGGCGTGAACATCTATCCCCTCGAGGTCGAGCAGCGCATCCACGCCCACCCCGCGGTGCTGGAGTGCGCCGTCATCGGCGTCCCCGACGCCGAATGGGGCGAATCGCTGAAGGCCTTCGTGGTGCTGCGCCCCGGCGCGGCGGTGTCCGCCGACGAGCTGCGCGCCTTCTGCAAGCAGGCGCTGGCCAACTACAAGGCGCCCAAGGAGTTCCAGTTCGTGGACGCGCTTCCGCGCAACCCCACCGGAAAGGTCTTGAAACGCGAGCTGCGGGGAGCCTGAGGCGCACGTGAAGACGGAGCCCATCATCCTCGGCACCGCCGGGCACATCGATCACGGCAAGACGTCGCTGATCAAGGCGCTGACCGGCATCGACACCGACCGCCTGAAGGAGGAGAAGGAGCGGGGGATCACGATCGAGCTCGGGTTCGCCCATCTCGACGTGGGCGAGCGCCGCTTCGGCGTCGTCGACGTGCCGGGCCACGAGCGGTTCCTGAAGTCGATGGTGGCCGGGGCCGCCGGCATCGACGTGGTGATGCTGGTCATCGCCGCCGACGAGGGGGTGATGCCCCAGACGCGCGAGCACCTGGACGTGTGCCAGCTCCTCGGGCTCGAGCGCGGCGTCATCGTGCTCACCAAGCGCGATCTCGTCGAGGCGGACTGGCTCGCGCTCGTCGAGGCGGACGTGCGCGAGTTCGTGAAGGGCACGTTTCTCGCCGAGGCGCGCATGTTGGCGGTGTCGGCCGCGACGGGCGAGGGCCTGGACGAGCTGCGCGCCGAGATCCTCCGCCTCGCCGGGCGGGTGCGCGCGCGACCCGCCGACGGAACGTTCCGGCTGCCGCTCGACCGCGTGTTCACGCTGCGCGGGTTCGGCACGGTGGTGACCGGCACGATCCTCGGCGGGCGGCTCGCCGCCGGCGACGACGTCGCGGCGCTCCCCGGCGGGCGCGTCGCCAAGGTCCGCACCGTCGAGGTCCACGGCGAGAGCGCGCCCCACGCCCGCGCCGGCATGCGCTGCGCCGCGAACCTCGTCGGCGTGGAGCGCCACGACGTGCGGCGCGGGGAGATCCTCGTCCACCCGGGCGCGATCGAGCCGGCGCACCTGTGCGACGCGCGCTTCCGCCTGCTGCCCGTGGTGCGCCAGCCGCTGGAGCGGCGCGCGCGCGTGCTGCTCCACCACGCGACGCTGCAGCAGAACGCCCAGATCGTCCTCGCCGACCGCGAGATCCTCCGCCCCGGCGAGGAGGCGCTGGTGCAGCTCCACCTCGAGGTGCCGGTGGCCGCGCTCCCCGGCGACCGCTTCATCGCCCGCGGGTTCGTGGTGCAGGAGCATCACGGGACGACGATCGGCGGCGGCGAGATCCTGCGCGTGCACGCCCCCAAGGTGCGGCGCTCGTCGGCGGAGATCGCCGCGGCGCTGCAGGCGCTGGCCGACGCCGAGCCGACCGAACGCGTCGCCCTGGAGGTCGCCGGCGCCGGGCCCGCGGCGATGCCGCGCGCGACGCTCCTCGGCCGGCTGGGCCTGTCGCCGGCGGCGATCGACGCCGCGCTCGGGCGCCTGGTCGACGCGCGCGAGCTCGTGCGCGACGGCGACGCCTACCTGCACGCGACCGTGCTCGCCCGCGCCGAGGCGGCCGCGCTCGCCGCGCTCGACGCGTTCCACGCCGCCGAGCCCCTGCGCGACGGCATGCCGCGCGAGGAGCTGCGCACCCGCCTGCCGCGCGCGCTGCCGCCGCGCTTCTTCGATCGCGCCATCGACGGCCTCGTCGCGCGGGGCGCCGTGGAGACCGAGCTCGAGCTGGTCCGGCGCGCGCGGAAGCGCCGCGACAACCCGCTCGTGGACCGCGTGGTCGAGCAGTACCGCGCGTGGGGGCTGGAGACGCCGCGCCCCGAGGACGTCGCCGGGGCCCTGACCGCGCCGGCGGCCGACACGCGCGCGGCGCTCGACACCGCGCTGCGGGCGGGCCGGCTCGTGCGCGTGCGCCCCGACTACTACGTCGAGAAGTCGGTCCTCGACGCGCTGCGCGACAAGCTGCGCGCGGCCCTGCGCGCGCACGGACAGGTGACGGCGCAGGACTGGAAGACGCTGACCGGCGTGTCGCGCAAGTACGCCATCCCGCTGGCCGAGCACTTCGACGCGGAGAAAGTGACCTTGCGCATCGGCGACGTGCGCAAGGCGCGGGGGTGAGCGATGGTCGAACCCGATCCCCGCCGCGAGCGTGTGTTCCAGGGCGGGCGCGTGGCGATCGGCCAGTTCACGGCGCGGCCGCCCGACGCGTGGTTCCCCGACAGCGGGCCGACCCGCGGGTTCCTGGTCGTGTTCCCGCGTCTCGCGGTGCGCATCGCCCACGCCGGGGCCCCATGGGTGGTCGCCGACCCCACGCGCGTCATGTTCTACAACCTCGCCCAGGAGTATCGCCGCGCCCGCGTCGCGCCGGAGGGCGACCGCTGCGAGTGGTTCGCATTCCACCCCGAAGACGTCGCCGACGCGGTGCGCCCGTTCGACGCCGCGGTCGCCGATCGGCCCGCCCGCCCGTTCGCGTTCGTGTGGGGGCCCGGGACGGCCGCGCTCTACGCGCGGCAGCGGGCGATCTTCGCCTCGGTCCGCGCCGCCGACCCGGTCCGCGTCGAGGAGGCCGCGCTCGACGTCCTGCGTCGCGCCGTGGCCCTGTCCTACCGCCGGCCGCCCCGCGACGTCGCCGGCGCGCGCGACCGCGATCTCGCCGCGGCGGTGCAGGAGCATCTCGCGACGCGCTTCACCCAGAGGCTCACGCTCGCGGACCTGGCGCGCGCCGCCGGCTGCTCCGCGTTCCACCTGTGCCGCGCGTTCCGCCGCGCCACCGGGGGGCGGCTGCACGCCTACATCGACGCGCTCCGGCTGCGGCGCGCGCTCGAGCTCGTCCCCGAGCGGCGCGGCGATCTGACCGCGCTCGCGCTCGAGCTCGGCTACACCAGCCACAGCCACTTCACCCTCGCGTTCCGCCGCGCCTACGGCGTGCCGCCGTCCGGATTCCCCGACCGCTTGCCGCGCTGAGCAAGATCGTGACAGCGGCGCGCCGCGCCGCCGGGCAGGATCGCCGCATGCGTTGGCCAGCTCTGCTCGCCTGTCTCGCGGCCGCCTGCGCCGGCCGCGCCCCCGCGACCGGCGCGCCGTTCGCCCTCTCCGGCTGCTCCGGTCCGGAATACCGCGCCCTCGACTTCTGGCTCGGCCAGTGGGAGGTGCGCAACGCCGACGGCTCCGTCGGCGGAACGAACGACATCACGCCGATCCTCGGCGGGTGCGCCGTGCGCGAGGCGTGGACCGACGTCGCGGGCCATCGCGGCGAGAGCGTGTTCTTCTACGACCGGGCCCTCACGCGCTGGAAGCAGGTGTGGGTCACCACCGAGGGGACGTGGAAGGAGAAGACGCAGGTCGACGCGCCGGCGGGGGCGCTGCGCTTCCAGGGTCACGTGCCACGCCCGCGCGGCGGCGTCGTCCTGGATCGCACCACGCTGACCGCACTGCCCGACGGCCGCGTGCGCCAGCGGATCGAGGTGTCGCGCGACGACGGCACCACCTGGGAGGCGTGGGAGGGCCTGTACGCGCGCCGGCCGCCCGCGTGCGACGGGCGGGCGCGCGATTTCGACTTCTGGGTCGGCGACTGGGACCTAACGATCCGCGCGCGCAAGTCGCCCGACGTCGACGAGTGGGCGACGGCGCGCGGCAGGAACCGGATCTCGCCCGTGCTGGGCGGCTGCTCGATCGAGGAGGACTTCACCGCCGATGGGCCCGCCAAACCCTGGGCGGGAAAGAGCCTGTCCCTGTGGAGCCCGACCGAGAAGCGCTGGCGTCAGACCTGGGTGGACGATTTCGGGAGCTATCTCACGTTCGTCGGCGGGATGGACGGGAAGGACATGATCCTCGTCGGCGAGCCGAAGAAGATCGACGGCAAGACGCGCCAGATGCGCATGGTGTTCACCGACATCACGGCGAACGCCCTTGTGTGGCGGTGGGAGCGGACGACCGACGGGGGAACGACCTGGACGCCGGTTCTCGTCATCGAGTACCGGCGGCGCGGCTAGAAAAAGTAGCCGATGTTCGCGCCGACGAACGGCAGGTCGCGGATGCCGACCTCGATGTTCAGGCTGAGCTGATCGATGAGCTTGAAGCGGACGCCGGCGAGGAGGTGCACGATCGGCACCACCGGCGGCTTGCTCTTGTTCGTGGTCGTGCCGGGGATGTCGTTGCACTTGCCGTTCGCGGTGGGGTTGTCGAGATCGCCGACGCTCGTCCCCGCGCTGCACATCTGCTTCGTGCCGACGATGTTGCCGAGGAGGAACCCGATGCCGATGCCCGCCCCATAGCGTATCTGCACCGTCGGCACGATGTTCGCGTGCCAGATGAACGTCGCGTCGGCGCTGATCATCGACAGGTTGTCGAAATGGATCCTGTCGGGATACTGCCCCTGTTGGCCCGGGTCGTTGCCCTTCTCCAGGTAGAACCCGTCCTTGGGCGAGACATTCGCGTACTCCAGCGCGAACTCGATGTCGAAGTTGCCCTTGCGCCGCACGAACGCCGCGCCGACCGAGTACTGGGACATCGAGGTCGAGTGCTCGAGAAAAAGGTTCAGGATCGCCGACGGCAAGAAAATGAACCGGAGGCGCGCGGCCACGCCGATGGCCCCCGGCTCCTCCACCGTCTTCTCCTCCTCGAGCGGCGGGGGCGTGGTCGCCTCGGGCTGCGCCGCGGGCGCGGTCCCGACCGGGGGCGGCGTCGGCGGCGGCGCCGGCGGGGGTGTCGGCT
>DATFWE010000360.1:0-17453 GCA_035259575.1 Haliangiales bacterium | reverse complement strand
CGCAGAACCCCGCCGTGGGATGGAACCCCGGACGCGCCAGCGCGAGCGCGCGCGGCAGGGTGCGCACGACCAGGGCCTCGCGCAGGTAGAAGAAGCGGAGCCCCTCGCGCCACGCGCGCCACGACAGGAGCTGCCGGTCCTGGGCGAGAAACGACACCAGGCCGTACAGCGACAGAAGCGCGATGAGCTGGACGCCGATGGCCATGCCCGCGAGGCGCACGAGGTAGCTGCCGCAGACGTCCCGCCACACGTCGAACGCGACGGCGCGGTGCTCGAGCTCCTCGAAGCAGTGCCACTCGACCAGCCGCCGCGCCGCCGGGTCGAGGTCCGCCAGCAGCCGGTCGCGCAGCACGATCTCGGCCACGCACGCGGTCCAGTGCTCGATGGCCACGGTGACGGCCATGTTCAGGCGCGCGCCGAGCACGCGGGGCAGAAGTCGCTGCCCGGCGAAGCGGCACAGCCGATCGAGGCGCCCGACGTCGTAGCCGAGCCGCGCGAGCTGCGCCGAGAACCGCCGGTGCTCGGCGGCGTGGCTCGCCTCCTGCGCCACGAACCAGTCGGCCTGCCGGCCGAGCTCGGGAGAGCGCAGCCGCGCGCGCACCCGGCGGATGTTGGCGATCATGTACCGTTCGCCGTGCGCCACGACGACGTGGAGCGAGTTGACGAAGTGGTTCTTGACGGGGTGGCGCAGGAAATCGGCGCGCCGGAGCCGCCCCACGTCGCCGGGCGCGGGCGGCCCGGCCCACTCGGGCGCGAGCCGCAGGACCGCGGGCCTCGGCGCGCGCCGCGCGAGGGCGCGCGCGACCGCCAGCGCCGCCGGCGCGCCCATCGCCGCCAGCGCCGCCAGGCCGACGCCGGGCGCGCTCGTGGCGGCATAGTAGAGCGCGACCGCCCCGTAGGCGGCGACGGGGTGCAGCGTCGGCTCGTCGTCCCGGTCCACGACGCTGTAGAGCGCGATCGTCGGAACGCTGCCGACGAACCAGGCGAGGTAGTTCTCGAGCGGGATGTCGAGGAGCGACGGCGTGCCGCCGCTCCAGCGCCACAGGCCCGCCGCGACGGCCGTCGGGTCGAGGACCACGTCCCACGCCGTCATGACCAGCGCGCCGACGACGGCGATCGCCGCGTGCGCGCGCCGCCCGACCATCAGGCGCGCGACGACGTAGCTCGGGTACATCATCATGAACCACATGCACGGCACGGCGGCGAGGATGAAGCCGCCGGGCAGCGGCGCCCACGCCGCGGGCGCGTACGCGTAGCGCGCGCCGAAGAGCCCGACGTTCGTGCCGAACAGCTCGGCGGCGAGCGTGACCGCGAACGTCGCCCCGAACAAGAGCGCCGCCCTGCGCGCGCCGAAACGCCCCGCGGCGTGGGTCAGGCTGAACGGCAGCAGGAACGCGTAGAAGATCGGCGGCCCGCCCGCCGGCACGACGCCGAGCGCGGCCAGCGCCAGCGCGAGCGCATGGAGCGCGAGGAGGAGCGGCATCATCGCGTCCCCCGGGGCGCGTGGTAGCTCCGGTAGGCGAACCCGCGATTGAGCTCCGCCCAGCGATTCCACTCGCCGATCGGGTTGTACGTCGACGCGACCGCGCGGTAGCGCCGCGCCCACCTGGCGTAGCCGTCGTGGATCGCCAGCGGCAGGTCGTGCGCGGCCGCGTAGGCCTCGAGCGCCGGCCGGATTTCGCGCGCGAGCCGCGGCAGGTCCCAGCGCGACACGTGGGGGTACAGGTGGTGCTCGAGGTGATAGTTCAAGTTGCACAGGAGCAGCGCGACGAGCGGGTGCGTCTCGAACGTGCGCGTCACGCACAGCTGGCGCGGCGCGTAGGGCACGCCGGTCAGGCGGAACGGCAGCATGAGCGTGTGCAGCGGCTTCGCCGCCTTGTACACGACCGCGAGCCCCACCACCGCCGGCACGGCGAACGCCCACACGAGCACGCGCGCGTACGCCCCGCGCGACACGAGGAACGCGGTCAGCGGCACCCACAGCGCCAGGATGCAGGCGACGTCGACGGCGGTCCGGCGCACGAGCTCGCGGTCGCGGCGGCCGGCGCGCCCGCGGATCCAGCGCGCGAACTGGCCGAGCTGGAGGAGCCAGGTGTAGGCCAGCGCGTCCCATGCGCTGTTGGCGATGCGCGCGAGCAGGGGGCCGTGTGGCCGGCGCGCCGCGTCCGCCGCGTGGAGGTGCAGCGCCTCCGGATCGTCCTCGACGAGCCCGGCGCGCCGGTGGTGGCGCAGGTGCTCGGCGCGGAGGAAGTGGAACGGGCAGCCGTAGTAGGCGCCGATGGCGCGGGCGATCCAGCCCTCCAGCCGCCGGCGCCCGAAGGCCGACTGGTGCATGCAATCGTGAAACAGGAGGATCGCGTGGATCGTCACCACGGTCATCACCGCGGCCCCGCCGACGCAGGCGGCGAGCGACTCGGCCGCGGCGATGACTCCGAACCCGGCGACGAACGCGGCGACGAGCGCCGCCTCGTAGGCGATCTCCACGCCGATCCGGGGCCGGTAGCGCGGGCGGGGCAGGTGGGTCATGTCACGCGCGCGCCAGGCGCACGCGCAGGCCGTGCCGGGGCATGAGGGTGATGAGCGCGTGGGGCTCGACGGGGTGGTGGGGATCGGCGACGAAACGGAAATGGCCGACGAGGACGGCCAGCGCGACCTTCATCCACAGGCGCGCCATCGGCTCGCCGATGCACCCGCGCGGCTGGATCCCGAACGGCATGTAGGCGTCGCACCCGCCGCCGGCGAAGCGCTCCGGGCGGAACGCCTCGGGATCGGGCCAGTGGCGCGGGTGGCGGTGCGCGAGGTACGCGACGCACGCCACCGTCGAGCCAGCCGGGATGCGGAAGCCGCCCACGACGTCGTCCTCGCGCGCGTCGCGCAGCATGATGGGCACCGGCGGAAACAGGCGCAGCCCCTCGGCGATGACCGCGTCGAGGAGCGGCATCTGGTCGAGATCGCCGCCCGCCGCGCGGATCTCCGCCCGGACGCGCTCCTGCGCGTCGGGATGGCGCGACAGGAGGTGCACGATCCAGGCGAGGCCGTTGCTGGTCGTGTCGTAACCGGCGAGGAGAAACGTCATCGCCTCGTCGCGGACCGCCGCGCCCTCGCCGATCGTGGCCAGGCGGCGGAGGAAGCCGGGCGCGGCGTCGGACGCCGCCGGCAGCCGCGCGAGCACGTCGGCGAGGATGCCGTCGAGCGCGGCGATCGCCTTCCTCAGGCCGCGGTTCGCCGGCGTGGGGACGGCCATCGGCAGCTTGGACACCGAGCGCATGCGGTCGATGAGCGCGGCCTGGGCGCGGTCGAGCGCGTCGCCCAGCGCCGCCACCTGCGCGCTCGCGTCCGCGCCGAGGAGCGACTCGCCGGCGACGCGCAGCGTCAGCCGCGCGAAATCCGCCGAAACGAGACGCGAGACCGACGTCGTCCCAGCGAGCGCGGCGTCCCACGTCGCCGCCAGCGCCTCGGCGGCCCGCGTCACGACCGGGAGATCGCCGTGTGCCGCGCGCGTCGAGAACACCTTGGCGAGGAGCCGCCGCTGCGCGACCCACGCGTCGGCGCGCGCGGTGAGGAGCCCGTCGCCGACGAGCAGGCGCAGATCGTCGAACGAGTCCGCCTTGTCATAGTTCTTGCGGTTGTCGCGGAGGACGCGGCGGATCGCGGCCGGATCGACGAGGAGAAAGTAATCGCGCACGACCGGGACGCGCACGACGTCGCCGTAGCGGCGCCACAGCGCCTCGAGCTCGGCCAGCGGCTGCGCGTGGAGCTTCGGCCAGCGGAAGACCAGCTCGCGCCGCGACGGTCCCGGCGCGATGTCGGCATGCATGGCAGCTGCGGTCGCCACGAGGAGGACCGAGGTGCAGGCGGTGTGCCCGAGCGCCGCCCAGCGATTTCGGCCGGTTGTGCCGCGGGTGTGGACCACGAGGTGGGGTCGGTCGGTCCAGTGGTCGGAGGACTTGCCGGTGTTACTGCACGCTCGCGCGCGCGCGCTCGACCGTGCGGAGCAGATCGTCGGAGCTGCACGGTTTGCTGAGGAGCGCGACGGCCCCGACGCGGGGCGCCGCGTGCATGGCGCAGCCCATCCCGGACATCAAGATGACGGGTGTCTCCACCAGCTCGGGCCAGGCGAGACGCGCCGACATGAACTCCCACCCGTTCATCACGGGCATGGCGATGTCGAGCAGGATCACGTCCGGGAGAATCTGCTCGCGGGCGACCTTCAGCGCTTCCTCGCCGTTCGGCGCCTGGACGACGACGTATCCGGCTTCCTCCAGGACTTGGGCAATGGCCTGGCGGACGTCCTCGTCGTCGTCGATCACCAGCGCTGCGAGCATTTCGGCCATGGTTTGCGTGCCAGCAAGAATTGGACCGCCGCCGAGCTCCGCGTGTTGCCCCCCCGCGCGCCCGAAATCGTCTCCATCGGGCGCAGTTTTGTTGCCATCGATGAAGACTTCTTATGCCTCGGGCTCGAGCGTGGGCAGGGGCGGCAGCTCGCGCAGCTCCGGCGCGAGCCACGCGACGGCGCAGGCCACGACGATCGCCGCCGCGCCGCCGGCGAGGACGGCGCCGATCGCCCCGAGCCACGCCGCCACCAGGCCCGATTCCAGCTCCCCGAGCTCATTCGACACGCCAATGAACACATAGTGTACCGCGCTCACGCGCCCGCGCATCCCGTCCGGGACGAGCATCTGCTCGAGAGTGAGGCGAATGATCACGCTGACGTTGTCGAGCGCGCCGCCGACCGCGAGGAGGAACACGGACAGACCCAGCGAGCGCGACGCGCCGAACGCGATCGTCGCCGCGCCGAACGCGACGACGACACCGAGGAGGACGCGCCCCGGGTGCCGCCACGGCGGCAGCCGTCGACCGACCAGCGCCGCCACCATCGCGCCCGCCGACGGCGCGGCGCGCATGACGCCGAGCGCCACAGGGCCCGCGCGCAGCACCTCCTGGGCGAAGATGGGCAGGAGCGCCGTCACGCCGGCGAACAGCACCGCCAGCATGTCGAGGACGATCGCGGGGAGGAGCCGCCGCGAGCGGAGGATGAAGCGCAGTCCGGACAGCCACTCGCCGGTCGGGCGCGCCTCGGGCGCCGCCGCGCGGCGCGAGGGCAGCGTGAGGTAGGCGACGGCCGCCCCGGCCGACCCCACCGCCGCCACGGCGTAGCACGCCGCCGGCGACGACGCGGCGAGGATCACGCCGGCCAGCGCCGGGGCGCCGATCTTCGCCAGCTGGAACGCCGACGAGACGAGGGCATTGGCCCGCGCCAGCTCGCTGCGCGCGACCAGCCCGGGGAGCAGGGAAGACGCCGCCGGGGAGTGCACCGACGTCGCGCTGCCCAGCACGACGAGCAGCGCGTAGAACCAGACCGTGTGGGCGCCGGTCGCCGACGCGACCGCCAGCCCCAGCGTCCCCAGCGTCGACACCGCCGAGGCCGCCGCCGCGAGCCGCTTGCGGTCGAAGCGATCGGCCAGCATGCCCGCGGGCGCGAACAGCGCGGCCACCGGCACGACCTGCGCCAGCCCGACGAGCCCCAACGCGAGCGGCGACCGCGTCCTCTCCCACAGCTCCCACCCGACCGCGACGTTGAGCAGCTCTCGCGCCGTGACGAACAGGGCGCGCGCGGAGATGAACCGCCCGAGCGGGTTAAACTGCAAGCACCCCCGCCCCGCGGATGCCGTCGTGCGCCAGCGCGTACAGCGCGTCGTTGGCGCGATCGAGCGGAAACGTCTCGACGTGGGTGCGGACGCCGGCGCGCACCGCCTCGGCGAGGAACGCCCGCGCGTCGTCGCGCGTGTTGTTGGCGACGCTGCGCACGACGCGCTCGCCGTGGAGGAGCTCGTAGCGCAGCGGCGGGACGTCGCTCATGTGGATGCCGCCCAGGACGACGGTGCCCCCCTTGTCCGTCGCGGCCAGCGCGGCGGGGACGATCTCGCCCGCCGGCGCGAACACGATCGCCGCGTCGAGCGCGACGGGAGGCGGGTCGAGCGGGCCGCCCACCCAGGCCGCGCCCAGCTCCTCCGCGAGCGCTCGGTGCTTCGCGCGATCGCGGGTGCACACGTAGACGTCGGCGCCGCGGGCGCGCGCGATCTGGATGGCGATGTGCCCGGCCGCGCCGAAGCCGTAGAGCCCCAGCCGCGCGCCGCGCCAGTCGGCGATGCCGGCGAGGCGGAGCGCGCGGTAGCCGATGATCCCCGCGCACAGGAGGGGGGCCGCGTCCCGATCGGCGTAGCCATCCGGGATGAGATGCACGAACGCCGCCGGCGCGGTCACGAGCTCCGCGTAGCCGCCGTCCACGCTCCACCCGGTGAACGCCGCGTTCGGGCACAGGTTTTCCCGGCCGGCGCGGCAGTAGCGGCAGACGCCGCACGTGCGGTGCAGCCACGCCACGCCCACGCGCGCGCCGACGGGCGGCGCGTCCGCGCCGGCGCCGCGGGCGACGACCGTCCCCACCACCTGATGCCCCGGGATCACCGGGGACCGCCGCGACGGCAGCTCGCCCTCGACGACGTGGAGGTCGGTGCGACAGATGCCGCACATTGCCACCGTCACCAGGACCTCGTCGAGCCCGGGGGTCGGATCGGGCGCGTCCTCCACCGCGAGCGGGCGCTCGGCGACGGGCCCCGGCCGGTGGAGGCGGCAGGCGCGCACGGACGTTACGCTACCACGGCGGCGCGGTAGACTCTTGAGAGGGCCATTGCGACAATGAGCTCGACCGAACCCATGCTCGCGCCCAGGCGGACGTTGCTCCTGCCGGGGTTGCTCATCACCGCGCTCGAGCTCGGCGCGGCCCTGCTCCTCATCCCCGTGTTCCAGCCGACCGAGGAGCAGAAGCAGCTCCTCCTCCGCGCCGCGCTGCCCATCCTCGCCGGCGCGTGGATCCTGTGGCTCGCCGCCATGGGGGCGTGGCTCCTCCCCGTGTGGCGCGCGCTCCGCGACCGGCGGCGGGGCCTGCCCGCGACCGAGGACGCCTACCGTGCGCTCGGCGCCGTGCCGCTGCGCTCGTTCTTCCTCCGCACCGGGCTGTGGATCGTCGTCGCCGCCGTGCTCGGCGTGCTCCTCGCCCGCTACAGCGACTGGAACGACGCGCGCATCGTCGCGCTGGTGAGCCTGACCGGGCTCCACGCCGCCCTGGTCAACGTCCTCCGCGCCGCCTGGTACGCGCGCATCGGCGCGGCGCTGCGCGCGCCGATGTTCCCGGCAGTGCAGCCGTTGCGGCAGCTCAAGGACCGCTGGTTCCGCCGCACGCTGCTCATCTCGTTCCTGGTGCAGGCCGGCGCCGCCGGCGCGCTGACCGCGTTCATCTTCTTCCTCCTCCCCATCAAGCGCGAGGAGTACCTCGCCATCCAGACCTATCTGCCGCCGCTCCTCGCCGTCACCACGCTCGGCTGGTACCTCTACGCGCGCCGCGCGCGCCGCGTCCTCGACGGCTACCTCGACTGGCAGCTCGCCGGCGGCGCCGTCGCGTCGATGCAGGATCCGCGCGCGCTCGACGCCTACCGCAGCGCGCAGACGTTCCCCTACCGCCTCGCCGGTGCCAAGGTCTTCGCCTGGGTGATCTCCGCCGGCGTGGTCGCGCTGATCGCGCGCCGCGTCCACGGCGTCGAGACCGACAACGCGGTGCTCATGCTGGGCGCCGCGCTCGTCATCAGCGTCGGCGCCGCGCTCTACGAGGCGATCTGGCTGCGCGACACCATGCGGCCCCTGCTCGTCCACGTCACCGTCCGCCACCGCGTGCCGGTGCGCGAGGTGCGCACGACGCTGTCGCTGCGGGTGAAGCTGCTCGTGTCGTTCGGCGGCCTCGTGCTGTTCGCCTGCGGCCTGTCCCTCGCATGGGGCTTCATCCAGTACAAGACGCTCGCGACCAGCTACCTGTCGCGCCAGGCGCAGGTCCGCCTGGAGTGGGTCGCGTCGGAGGTGGCGGCGCGCGCGTCGCAGAGCCGCCGCGCCCCCGGCGACGTGGTGCGCGAGGTGTTGACCGGCGCCGGCGACGCCGCCGCCGACGGCGCCGTCTACTACTTCATCCCCGACGACGACCGGCCGGCCGGCTTCGGCGGCGCGACGCTCGGCGCCCCCGCGCTCCCCTGGTACGCGGTCCTGCGCATGCGCGGCGCCGCGCGCGGCCAGATCGAGATCAACGCCATCAAGCTCGCGGGGAATTACCAGCACGTGAACGGGCTCGGCACCATCGCCGTCCTCTACCCGGGGTACCGCGGGCGCGGCCCCGGGATCGAGCGGCCGCTGCTCGAGCTCGGCGTGTTCTTCCTGGTCCTCGTCGGCATGTGCGCCGGCATCGTCATCTTCACCGTGTCGGACTTCACCGCGCCCATCCGCAAGCTGGAGCAGCGCGCCGACGAGATGGCGCGCGGCGAGCTCGCGCGCTCGGTCACGTCCGGCGGGGAGGGCGACGAGGTCGGCCGCCTCACCTACGCCCTGGAAGAGATGCGCCGCGCCTTGCGCGACAAGATCCGCTCCACCGAGGAGGTGAACCTCGACCTCGAGCGCGAGGTCAAGCGCCGCACCGCCGACCTCGAGACCAAGAACCGCGAGCTCGCCGACGCGCTGGAGAAGCTGACGCTCGCCCAGTCGCAGCTCCTCCACGCCGAGAAGATGGCCTCGATCGGCCAGCTCGTCGCCGGCATCGCCCACGAGATCAACAACCCGGTGAATGCGATCGCCAACACCGTGGGGCCGCTGCGCGACGCGCTCGCCGACGGCGGGACGCGCGACGAGATCGAGCACATGATCCGCGTGATCCAGAGCGGGGCGCGGCGCACCAAGGACATCGTCCAGGCGCTGCACAACTACTCGCGCGCCGACGACGAGCGGGTGGTCGAGTTCGATCTCAACCGCGGGCTCGACGACTCGCTCGAGCTCCTGCGCCACCACCTGAAGGGCGCGATCGCCGTGGAGCGCCGCTACGCCGACGTCGGCCGGATCAAGGCGCACGCCGGCCAGCTCAACCAGGTGTTCATGAACCTGCTCACCAACGCGGCGCAGGCGCTCGCCGGCCGCGAGGGCGCCCGCATCGACGTGTCGACCCGCCGCCGCGGCGAGGAGATCGTCATCCAGGTCGCCGACAACGGCCCGGGCATCCCCGACGAGATCGTGCCGCGCATCTTCGACCCGTTCTTCACCACCAAGGAGGTGGGGCAGGGATCGGGGCTCGGCCTGTCGATCGCCCACGGCATCGTCGAGCGGCACGGCGGCAAGATCGCCGTGGACACCGAGATCGGCGTCGGCACCACATTCACCGTCACGCTACCCACCGAGCCGCCTCTGTGACAAAATGACAAAGTGCGTGCCAAATTGTCGTGGAATGAATGTTCATTCCGCAGATAGGTAGGCGTTTTTCCTCGAGGTTCCGGGTGGCATACCCCTTGATCTAGTGGAGGTCATGAACGTGGCCGAGAAGACCGCCTCCCCCGACACCGCCGGGGGCCCCGTGGTGCTGGTCGTCGACGACGAGAAGAGCATCGTCGAGTCCCTGGCGAAGATCTTCGAGCGGGAGGGCATCGCGGTGGTCGCGGCGTACGACGGCCCGTCGGCGCTGGAGATCTTGCGGCGGCAGCGGATTTCGGTTCTGCTCACCGACCTCATGATGCCGGGCCTGTCGGGGATGGACCTCCTCCGCGCCAGCAAGACCGTCGCCCCCGAGGTCGAGGTCGTCCTCATGACCGCCTACGGCACCGTCGAGACGGCCGTCGAGGCGATGAAGGAGGGCGCATACGACTTTGTCACCAAGCCGCTCAAGCGGGCCCACGTGGTGCGCATCGTCCGCAACGCGCTCGACAAGCAGGCGCTGGTGGTGGAAAACCGCGCCCTGCGCGCCCAGCTCGAGGAGAAACGGCGCCGCGCCGTCGTCGGGAACTCGCTCCTGTGGCGGCGCACCATGGAGGTCGTGATGCAGGCGTCGCCCAGCGAGGCGACGGTGCTGCTCCTCGGCGAGAGCGGGACGGGCAAGGAGCTCCTCGCCCGCGCGATCCACGACCACTCGCCGCGCGGCGCCGGGCCGTTCGTCCCGGTCAACTGCGCCGCGATCCCCGAGACGATCCTCGAGGCGGAGCTGTTCGGCTACGAGAAGGGCGCGTTCACCGGCGCGGCGCAGCGGCGCGAGGGGCGCTTCGAGGCCGCCTCTGGCGGGACCCTCTTCCTCGACGAGATCGGCGAGATCCCGTCGCACGTGCAGGTGAAGCTCCTGCGCGTCCTGCAGGAGGGCGAGGTCGAGCGCCTCGGCGCCGGCGGCCGCCCCACGCGCATCGACATCCGCCTGGTGGCCGCCACCAACCGCGACCTCCTCCGCGCGGTGCGCGAGGGCCGCTTCCGCGAGGACCTCTACTACCGCCTCAACGTGATCAGCGTCGCGGTGCCGCCGCTGCGCGACCGCCGCGACGACATCCCCCTCCTGGCCGAGCACTTCATCCAGGTCTACCGGGAGAAGAACGGCAAGAACATCGTCGGCCTGTCGCGGCGCGGGCTCGAGCTCCTGCAGGGCTACTCCTGGCCGGGGAACGTGCGCGAGCTCGAGAACGCGATCGAGCGCGCGGTGGTGCTGTCGCGCTCGCCCCACATCGGCGAGGACGACCTCCCGCGCGAGGTGCGCACCCAGGCGGCGTTCGAACCGGGCGCGCGCGTGCTGTCGTTCCCGGTGGGCACGCCGCTCGACCAGGTGGAGCGGCTGCTCATCCACGAGACGCTGCGCCACACCCGCGGCGACAAGCGGCTGGCGGCGCAGCTCCTCGGCATAGCCACCCGCACGATCTACCGCAAGCTCGAATCGGACGGCGCGCAGGACGCCGAGCCCGGGCCAGGGCGAGAGCCAGGGCGAGAGGATGAGGAGTAGCCATGGGGATCTGGTTCAAGCGGTACTTCTGGATCGTCCCGCTGGTGACGACGATGCTGTGCTCGTACCTGGCGGCGCGCGCCGCCACGGCGATCGCCGACGCCAAGCTCGGCGAGGACGAGGTCGTGCCCAAGCAGGCGCCGCGGCCGCGCAAGCCGATCGCGCCGCAGAAGCCGCTCGCGTCCAAGGACGCCGACGTCGTCATCGCGCGCAACATGTTCTGCTCGACCTGCGAGCCGCCCAAGCCGGCGGACACGCCCGCCGGGCCGGTCGACACCAGCGGGCGCCCGCCGAACACGTCGCTGCCGCTGCTCCTGTCGGCGACGGTCGTGGCGTCACGCCACGAGTTCTCGTCCGCGACGATCATCAACACGCAGACGTTCAAGTCCGGCTCGTACGGCGTCGACGACGAGATCCCCGACGCCGGGACAATCGTCCTCATCAGGCCCAAGTGGGTGGACTTCCGGAACAAGGCGACGAACCGCATCGAGCGCGTCGAGCTGGGCGGGACGAGCTCGCCGCCGCCGCCGGTGGTCGCCGCCGCGCCGCCGCCGCCGCCCACGCCGACGCCCCCGCCGGAGGGCGCGAACCCCGAGGCCGAGCTCACCGCGGCGGTGGACAAGGGCGTCAAGCGGATCGACGACGGCCACTACGAGATCGATCGCTCGCTCGTGGAAAAGCTCCTCGGCGATCCGGCGACGGTCATGCGCCAGGCGCGCATCGTCCCGTCGATCGTCAACGGGAAGCCCAACGGCTTCAAGATGTACGCGATCCGCCCCACCTCGGTGTTCGCCAAGATCGGCTTGCAGAACGGCGACACCATCTCCTCGATCAACGGGTTCGACATGACGTCGCCCGACAAGGCGCTCGAGGTCTACACCAAGGTCCGGTCGGCCTCGAACCTGTCGGTGTCGATCGTCCGGCGCGGTCAGCCGGTGACCATGGAGTACGGGATCAAGTGAGCGAGCGAAGGCGAGGAGAACGCGACGTGGAGCGAGGCACAGCCGAGCGACTTGGAGCGCCGAGCCGGAGCGAGCGAACGGTGCAAATATGACTCTACGACGAGCTTCCGCCGCGACGATCGTGTGCGCCACCGTCCTGGCGCAGACGGCCGCCGCTCAAGACCAACCCGCCGATCGGGTCAAGAAGGCCATCGAGCAGCGGAAGAAGGACGCGGGCAAGCCGGACCCACCGCCGCCCGCGCCCGCGCCCGCCCCCGCGCCGGCGCCGGCACCGGCACCGCCCGGCGCCGCCCCGACGACGGCGGCGGCGACGCCCCCGCCGCCAGTCCCCCCGTCGCCCGAGAAGCCGACGCCCGACGACGAGCTCTACCGCTGCAAGAACCTTCCGCCCGACGTGCGCATCCGGGTCAACCTCAAGCCGGACACCGACCTCAAGGACCTCATCGCCTGGGTCATGGGCTTCACGTGCAGGAGCTTCATCTTCGGCAATGCGATCTCCGGGCGCGCCGCCAAGGTCACCGTCATCGCGCCCAAGGAGATGACGCCCCGCGACGCCTACCGGCTGTTCCTCGTGTCGCTGCAGACGATGGGTCTCACCGTCGTCCCCAAGGGCAACGCGATGGAGATCGTCGAATCGCAGCGCGGGCGCGAGACGCCGCTCCCCGTCTACAAGTCGGGCGGCGCGGTGCCGGCGTCCGACCAGGTGGTGCGCCTGCTCATCCGCCCCGAGTTCGTCTCCGTCGAGGATCTCAACGCCATCTTCACGTCCATGAAATCGTCGGTGGGCGTGATCCAGCCCGTGTCGAGCGCCGGCATCCTCATCGTCACCGACTACGGCTCGGTCATCGGCCGCATGATGGACGTGCTCAGGGAGGTCGATGCGCCGCTGGGGGCGGAGAAGGTCTACCTCATCCCGCTCAAGACCGCCGACGCCGTCGACATGGCGCAGAAGCTGACCGAGATCTTCGGCGTCGGGCGCGGCGGGGGCGCGCCCGCGGTCCCGGGCCGGCCGCCCCCCACGCCGGGCGCGCCGGCCCCGGCCCCCGCCGGAGGAGGAGGCGGCGGGGCCGGCGGGGGCGCCACCCCGTCGAAGATCATCGCCGACCAGCGCACGAACTCGCTCATTGTCATCGGCTCGGAGCGCGCCTACCAGCGCGTCCTCGCCCTGGTGAGCCGCCTCGACGGCGACGCCGAGGCGGGCGGACAGATCCACGTCTACTACCTCAACTACGCCGAGGCCGAGGAGCTGGGCAACACGCTCAACGCGCTCATCACCGGCCAGCAGCAGGCGCGCCCGACCACGCCCGGCCAGCCGGGGCAGCCGCGGCCGCCCGCGCCTACGCCCACCGGGCAGCCGGGGCAGACCGCCCCGGCGTTCGAGGGCACGGTGCGGGTGACGCACGACAAGTCGACCAACTCGCTGGTGATCGTGTCGTCGGCGAAGGACTTCCTCGCGCTCAAGGACGTCATCAAGCGGCTCGACATCGCGCGCCGCCAGGTCTACGTCGAGGCGCACATCCTCGAGGTCACGATCTCCAAGACGACCAAGATCGGCGCGGCCTACCACGGCGGCACCACCATCAGCACCGATAAGGGCGACGCGCTCATCTTCTCCGGCGTCGAGGGGCCGGCCGGCGGCGACGGCCTGAACTCCCTCAACATCATCGGCACCGCGCCGACGCTGTCGGGGTTCATCGGCGGCGCGCTCGGCCCGAACGTGCCCGGGTTCTCCATCCCGTCGTTCGGCGTGCTGTTCCAGATCCTCCAGTCGAACAGCGACGTGAACGTCCTGTCGTCGCCCAACATACTCACCACCGACAACGAGCAGGCCGAGATCACTGTCGGGCAGAACATCCCCTACCAGGCGGGCGTCACCGGCATCCCGGGGCTGGCCACGCCGACGACGGGCACGACCGGGACCACGACGCCCGGGTTCGGCTCGTTCCCGTTCCAGTCGATCCAGCGGCAGGACGTCGCGCTCACGCTCAAGCTCAAGCCCCACATCAACGACTCCGACTACATGCGCCTCGAGGTCGAGCTCGAGGTCAACGATCTCGCCGGCTCGGATCCCCAGCTCGGCCCCAAGTGGTCGAAGCGCAAAGTGAAGTCGCCCATCGTCGTCAAGGATCAGCAGCCGGTCGTCATCGGCGGGCTCATCTCCGACAAGTACACGATCGCCGAGACGAAGGTGCCGCTCCTCGGCGACATCCCGATCATCGGCTACCTTTTCAAGCAGACGAAGCGGGAGAAGGTGAAGACGAACCTCCTCATCTTCCTGACCCCGTACATCGTCAAGGACCAGACCGACCTGCAACGGATCTTCGACCAGAAGATGCAAGAGCGCCGCGAGTTCATCGAGGCCTACTCCAGCTTCCAGGCGATGGAGTTCGAGGCGAACGTCGACTACCGGCGCAAGCACGGCCTGCTCGAGGACATCAACAAGGCGGTGGGGCAGGCCGACGAGGACCAGCGTATGTACCAGGAGTCGATCAAGAACCGCAAGCGCATGGAGCCGGGCGCGATCGAGATGCCGGCGCCGCAAGGGCCGCCGCCCCCGCAGCCCGCGCCGCCCCCGCGACCATGAACCAGGAGCGCTACATCGGCCAGATCCTCATCCGCGACCTGGGGATGAGGCCCGAGCTCCTCGACAAGGCGCTCGAGGAGCAGGCGCAGTCGGGCGGCCTGCTCGGCGAGATCCTCCTCCGCCAGAAGGCCATCCGCGACGAGGATCTGGCCAGGGCGCTCGCGATCCAGATGGGGCTGCCGTACCTTGCCGAGCTGCCGCGCGCCGAGGACGTCGACCCGGATCTGCTCGAGAAGCTGCCGGTCGCGTTCGCCAAGCAGCAGCACCTCCTGCCGCTGCGCCGCGAGGGGGACGCCGTCGTCGTCGCCCTGGCCAACCCGCTGGCCGTGCACGCGCTCGACGACGTGCGCGCGCTGCTCGGCCTCGAGGCGCTCCCCGCCATCGCCGCGCCGGCGCGCATCCTCGACCTCATCAACAAGGTGTTCGCCCGGCTCAAGACCGGCGTCGAGCTCGCCGACCAGCGCGGCGAGGAGGGCGACGAGTTCGGCGACGCCGAGGAGCTCGTCGACATCCTCGACCTCACCGACGAGGCGCCGATCATCCGCTGGGTCAACTCGCTCATCTTCCAGGCGGTGAAGGAGCGCGCGTCGGACATCCACATCGAGCCGGGCGAGAGGGACGTCGTGGTGCGCTACCGCATCGACGGCGTCCTGCGCGAGGCCAAGCGCGCCCACCGGCAGTACATGCCGTCGATCCTGTCGCGCGTGAAGATCATGGCCGGGCTGAACATCGCCGAGAAGCGCCTGCCCCAGGACGGGCGCATCCGCCGCAAGATCGCCGGCAAGGACATCGACATGCGCGTCGCGACGGCGCCCATCGCCAACGGCGAGCGGGTGACCATCCGGCTCCTCGATCGCTCGTCGGTGCTCCTCGGGCTCGCCGACATCGGCTTCGCCTCCGACCACCTGGCGGAGCTCGAGCAGCTCATCAACCGCCCGCACGGGATCTTCCTCGTGACCGGGCCGACCGGATCGGGCAAGACGACGACGCTCTACGCCTGCCTGGCGCGCATCAACTCGCCCGACCTCAACATCCTCACCATCGAGGACCCGGTCGAGTACCAGCTCGAGGGGATCAGCCAGACGCAGGTGAACCCCAAGATCGACCTCACGTTCGCGTCGGGGCTGCGCTCGTTCCTGCGCCACGACCCCGACGTGATCATGGTCGGCGAGATCCGCGACATCGAGACGGCCGAGATCGCGATCCAGGCGTCGCTGACCGGCCACCTGGTGTTCTCGACGGTCCACACCAACGACGCCGCCGGCGCGATCACCCGCCTCGAGGACATGGGCGTCGAGCCGTTCCTCGTCACCTCGTCGGTGCTCGCGCTGATGGCGCAGCGGCTCGTGCGGCGCATCTGCCCCCACTGCCGGCACCTCTACGCGCCGCGCCCCGAGGAGATCGAGGCGCTCGGGCTCCACGCCGACGCGTTCTACCGCGGCACGCTCGCGATCCCCGAGCTCAAGGGCGGCGTCAAGCTGCCGCCGGGCAAGGTGTTCCGGGCCAAGGGCTGCCACGCCTGCCTCGATACCGGCTACACCGGCCGCACCGGCATCTACGAGCTCCTCCACATGTCCGACGAGGTGCGCACGCTGGCGCTCAAGAAGGAGGACGCCAACATCATCAAGCGCGCCGCCGTGGCCAAGGGCATGCGCACGCTCCGCCTCGACGGCGCGTACAAGGTGCTCGCCGGCATGACCACGATCGAAGAGGTCATGCTCGTCACCGCGGAGGACGTCGTCTAGCGATGGCGCTGTGGGCCTACAAGGGGATCGGCGCGAACGGCAAGTCCGTGACGGGCGCGCGCGAGGCCGATTCGCCCAAGATGCTGCGCATCATGCTCAAGCGCGACGGCATCCTCGTCACCGACGTGAGCGAGGCGCGCGCCGGCAAGTCGGCGGCGGCGGCGCACGGCAAGGGGCTGCGGCGCGAGGTCGACCTGGGGAGCCTCTTGGGCGGAATCAAGAAGGCCGAGGTGGCCACGTTCACGCGCCAGCTCGCGACGCTGCTCAAGGCGGGGATCCCCCTGGCCGAGAGCCTGGGCGCGCTGTTCGATCAGATCGACAACCCGAAGCTGCGCACCATCGTCGGCGAGGTGCGCTCCAAGGTGAACGAGGGCTCGTCGCTCGCCGACGCCATGGGCAAGCACCCCAAGGTGTTCGAGGGGGTGTACGTGTCGATGGTGCGCGCCGGCGAGACCGCCGGCAACCTCGACGACGTGCTGGTGCGGCTGGCCGATTTCGGCGAGGCGCAGGCGAAGATCCGCTCCAAGGTGACCGGCGCGATGATCTACCCGGCGATCATGGCGACCATCGCCACGATCGTGATGATCATCCTCATGGTCGCGGTCGTCCCCAAGATCACCACGATCTACGAGGACACCGAGCGGCAGCTGCCGTGGAATACCGTCCTGCTCATCACGGTTTCCAATGCGATCGGCGAGTACTACTACATGATCCCGATCCTGGCGATCGCGCTGGGGTGGGGGTTCCGGCGGTGGGTGCGCTCGCCCGGCGGGCGGCGCACGTGGGACGCGTTCGTCCTGCGCCTCCCGCTCGTCGGCAAGCTCGCCCGCCAGATCGCGATCGGCCGGTTCGCGCGCACGTTCGGGACGATGCTGGCGTCGGGCGTGCCGCTGCTGCGCGCGCTCGACACGTCCAAGGAGATCCTCGGCAACGTGACGCTCGAGAAGGCGATCGAGGAGGCGCGCGAGCAGATCCAGCAGGGCGCGTCGATCGCGGTGACGCTCAAGAAGACGGGGCATTTCCCGTCGGTGGTGACGCACATGATCGCCGTGGGCGAGCGCGCGGGGCAGCTCGAGCAGATGCTGCGCAACGTCGCCGACGCCTACGACGCCGAGACGGACATGAAGCTGGCCCGCTTCACCACCGTCCTCGAGCCGCTGATGATCGTGGCCATGGGCGGCGCCGTGGCGTTCATCGTGTTTTCGATCCTGATGCCGATCTTGGACATGAATCCGGTGTGAAAGAGGGAAGTCATGGAGAACAAGGAACTGACGAAGCGCCTTCTGGCCCAGCGGGGCATCACGCTCCTCGAGATTATGATCGTCCTG
>DATFWE010000359.1:0-83511 GCA_035259575.1 Haliangiales bacterium | reverse complement strand
TCCACGCCGTCGAGGAGCACCTGCCCTTCGGTGGGGTCGTAGAAGCGGAGCAGGAGCTTGAGCAGCGTGGTCTTTCCCGAGCCGCTCTCGCCGAGGATCGCGACCTTCTTGCCCACCGGGATGCGCAGCGCGATCTTCTCGAGCACCTTGCCGCGCGTGCCGTACTGGAACGATACGTCGCGCAGCTCGATGCCGTCGCGGATCCCCGCCAGCGGCGCGCGGCGCGGCTCGGCGTCGAGAAGCTCCGGCGTCAGGTCCATCACCTGATCCAGCCGATCCACCGCGACGAGCGCGTCCTGGATCTGCAGGTTCACCGACGCCAGCCGCTCCAGCGGCTGCAGCATGTACGCGAGCAGGCCGTTGAAGAACATGAGCTGTCCGACGGACATCGCGCCGTCCATGACGCGCAGCCCGCCGTACCACAAGACGATGATCCCCGCGGCGCCGGTGGCCAGCATGGCCGCCGCCCCGGCGCTGACCGCCAGCTTCTGCGACGAGAACACGGCCTGCACCACGCGCACGAGCCGCGTCTCCCCCTCCTCGGTGCGCGCGCGCTCGAGACCGAGCGCCTTGACCGTCTCGATCCCGGCCACGTCCTGGACCATGTGCGCCGACAGCTTCGCCGCCCGCTCCATGGCCTCGCGCGAACGGCGCCGCGCCGCCGGCTGGTGGGCGAGCGCGCTGAGCCACAGGGCGGGCACGAACAGCGACGACACCAGGGCCAGCCGCGCGTCGTGCAGCCATAGGACGGCCATCGACAGGATGACCATCGTCCCGTCGACGACTGCGGTCAGGGTGACGCCGCTCACCGCGTCGCGCACCTTGGCCGCGTCCTGCACGCGCGACAGGATCTCGCCCACCTCGCGCGTCTCGAAGAAGCGCATCGGCAGGCGCAGGATGTGCCGCGCGTACTCGGCCACCAGCGACAGCGTCGCCTGCCGCCCCACGTAGGCCATGAGGTACTGCCGCAGCGCCCCGAACAGCGCGCGGAACGTCACCACCGCGAGCATCCCCGTGCCGAGCGCCGTCAACAGCCGCCCCTCGCGGCGGGCGAGCACCGAGTCCACGAGATGCTGCACGAAGTACGAGCTCGCGATCCCGAGGAGGGTCATGAGCAGCGCGCACGCGAACGCCTCGACGAGGATCCGGCGGTAGCGCAGGAGCAGCGCCGCCAGCCGGCGCGCCGGGCTCGCGGGCGCGCCCGCCGCCGCGCGCAGCTCGACGCGCGGAGATAGAAGAAGGAGGTACCCGGTCCAGCGGGCCGAGAACGTCTCGCGCGACAGCTTCTCCACGCCGCGCGCCGGGTCCGCGACCACCACGCCGCGCGGCCGCACGCGGTGCAGCACCACGAAGTGGCCGAGGCCCTCGTCGGTGCGCACGTGGGCGATGGCGGGGAGGGGCACGCCTGGAAGCTCCTCGTACGGGCCCTTCACCGCGCGCACCGAGAAACCGAGGCGCTCGCCCGCCTGCAGCATGCCGAGCAGATTCGTGCCCACCCGATCGGTGCCGGCAAGGTCGCGCAGCTTCTCGCGGCCGAGGCGCACCCCGTGGTGCAAGGCCACGGTCGCCAGCGCGGCCGGTCCGCAGTCCGTGAGATCCGTCTGGCGCACGCAGGCATAGCGGCGGAGCATGCGCCGGCGGGACAGCACGCGGCATGCCGTCCCACGAGGTGAATCCCGATTCACTTCATGCGCAGGCACGATCTGTGAAGCCCGGCCGGGCGATGCGCGCCCTTGCGGTTCTCGCGACGATCGGCCTGGGGGCGGCGGCGCGCGCGGATGGTGAGCTTTCTGTCGGCGCCGGCGTCGGCGAGCGCGGCCTCGCGGCCATCGCGCGGCTGGAGCTTTGCTTCGGCCCGGCGCTGCTCGCGCTGCGCGGCGAGCACGTCTTCGACGACGCCGCCGGCGGCGAGGCCACGGTCCTCGCCGGGCTCCATCTCGGCCCCGTCGCCGCGGTCGCCGGCGCCCGCGCCGGACAGGGTGGCCTCTCGCCGGACACCCGCGCCTACGCCCTGGCCGGGGCGCGCTGGTACTACGCCGACTCGCGCACGGGCGACTTCGTGGAGCTGAGCGCGGTCCATATCGTGGCCGGCCGCGATCGCCCCTACCTCAAGCACGAGCCCCTGCTGCCGGCGTGGAACCTGCTCGTGGCGCACGAGCTCGGGCCGATCGCGATCACCATCGAAGCGGGGATCACCGGTCTCGAGCGACGCGACGACACGGGCGACGTGCGGGCCGAGATCTATGCGCGCGCGGGCCTCGCCTGGAGGCTGGCATGGTGAAGACGCTCCCGCTGGGCCTGCTCCTCCTCGCGGCCGGCTGCGCCGAGGAGCACGACGTGACCATGTACATCGTCCTTCCGCAGATCGCCGGCGTCTGCGACTACGCCGACGTCGCCTACGCCGACGTGCACGTTACGGGCGATGGCCCCGAAGATTTCACCTTTCGCGCGACCCCCTGCATGCACGATCCCACCCTCATGTTCGACGGCTTCGAGCGCGGGCCGTCGGGCCCGCTGGTGCTGGATCGGCTTCTCGGCGACTGGTATCGCGTGGACGTGTCGCTGTTCTCGTCGGCCGGCAGCCCGCGCGGCCAGCGGCACCTGCCCTTCCTGGCCAGCCATTCGCCGCTGGTGGTCGACTTCGCCCGCGGCGACCTGGTCGGCTGGCCGGCGACGCCGGTCACGCTCGACTTGACCACCTGCGCGGTCGCCGCCGACCTGGCCAACGTCCGTCTGCGGCTCACCCCGGAGGCGCAGGCGTACCCGTCGGTGGACATGACCGTGCCCTGCGCGCGCCCCGGGCCGACGACGGCGCAGGCCACCGTCCCGCGCGGCCCCTTCCACGTGCTGGCCGATGGTTTCGGCGCCGACGGAACGGCCTGCTACCGCGCCGATGTGTCCGTGACCGTCCTTGGGCCGACGGCGCCCGCGGTGGAGCTGCGGCTGGAGCGGCTGTGCTTCCCGTGAGCGAGCGAGCGCCGGCGCGGAGGTACGCGACCCTGGAGCGAGGCGCAGCCGAGCGACTTGGAGCGCCGCGCCGGCGCGAGCGAGCGGTGCGACTAATGACTCGGTTCGCCCTCGCCTGCGTCGCCTCCGTTCTGGCCTGCGGCGCGCCCGACAGCGCCGCGCCCGATCCCATTGGCCCCTGCGGCGCGCGCACCGTCGACGTGCCGCTGCAGCTCGGCCTCCACGTGATGCCCGGCGCGGAGATCACCACCTGGACCTCGAACCCGCCCGCCACCGGCACGCACTACTTCTTCTGGGCCAAGTGGGGACGCACGTACCCCACGCCCGTCCCGCGCGGCTACTGGCTCCACAACGCCGAGCACGGCGGCATGGTGTTCCTTTACAACTGCCCGCGCGGCTGCGCCGACCAGGTCGCCGCCCTCGAGGCCGTCGAGGCGTCCATGCCGGTGGATCCGCGGTGCACGCCGCCGATCCTGCGGCGCACGCTCGTCGCGCCGGATCCGCTGCTGCCCGCCGACGTGACCATCGCCGCCGTCGCCTGGGGGTACGCGTACACCGCGAGCTGCGTGGACCCCGACACGCTGCGCGAGTTCGCGCTCGCGCACTACGGCATGAATTACGAGAACATCTGCGACAACGGCAGCTACCCGGATCCGGATCCGCCGCCGGTCGACCCGTGAGCACGTCGTGATCACCCATCTGCGCTCGAAGTGAAATCGGCTTCACTTCGAGCCGGCGCCCTTCGCGTTCAGTGTAGATTCCCACCCACGGAATTCGGTACCTTCGCCTCGTGGCCCCACCGGGCACGCCGCGTGCTTGCCCGATGTCACGAGGAGAGCAGCGATGCAAGCACGTCGGCCCAAGACGAATCCCAAACTGACCGTCAGCCGCCAGACTCTTCGCAAGCTCACGAGCGGCCAGCTCTCGATGGTCGTCGGAGGTTCCTGGGACCACCCCACCCAGTGTCCCAACGACTCGTGTCCCTACAGCTGCCCGTTGACCACCGGGGGGCGACACGTCATGGAGTGAGGCGCCGCGGCGCGTCTTGCGACGAACAGTCCCCCGCCGGGGAGGACCGGCCGACGAGGTGACCGTCCTCGAGCCGGTAGTTGGCGTGGCACGGGAGCCACTGGTGGACGAGCGTCGCGGCGCCGGCCACGTCGGCGACGTCCCACATCTGGGCGCTGCCGTCCTCGCCGCCGGTGACGATCGATGCGCCGGTCGGGTCGAACGACCCGTCGTTGAGGGGGATCTGCCCGCCCAGCGACCACAGAAGGGTGCCCGCGTCCGCGTCCCACAGCTTCACGGTGCCATCCCGCGACGAGGAGAGAACGATGCGACCGTCGGCGCTGAACGACGCCGCGGTGACGACGTCCTTGTGGGCGCCGAGGACGTGCAGCTCCCGGCCGGTGCGCGCGTCCCACACCCGCACCAGACGATCGGTCCCGGCCGTGACGAGTCGGTCGCCGCCGGGGTCGAACCGCGCGCCGAGGAGCGGGCCGGCATGCGGGGCGAGCGTCACCAGCAGCGCGCCGGAGGCGGCGTCCCACACGCGCGCCGAGCCGTCGTAGCCCGCCGTGGCGATGCGCGCGCCGTCGGCGCTGAACGCGGCGCGCGACAGCGGCGCGGCGTGGCCGCGGAAGGTCGCGAGCTGCCGCCCCGTCGCCGCGTCCCACGTCCGCGCGGTGCCGTCGTCGCTGGTGGTGAGGACGCGCGCGCCGTCGGGGCTGAACGCGGCGAAGCCCACGACGCCGCCGTGGCCGGCGAGCCGCACGTCCGGCGCGCCGCCGCCGATCGTCCACACCACGGCCTCCGACCCGGACGCGATCGCGGCGCGCCCGTCGTCGGGGGCGAGCGCGGCGTAGAACGCCGCGCCGTCCATCTTGCGCGCGGCGACTTGCCGTCCGGAGGCGGCGTCCCACACCCGCACGGTGCCGTCGCCGCCGGCGGTGACGGCGCGCGCCCCGGTGCCGCCGAACGAGGCCGACCACACCTCGCCCTCGTGCCCCACCAGACCGGGCGCGGCCTGCACCCGCGCCTCCCACACGCGGGCCGAGCCGTCGAGCCCGGCGGTCAGGACGAGCTCGCCCGAACGGTCGAACGTCCCGCTCCACACGGTGCCGGTGTGACCGGCGAGGGTGCGCAAGGGCGCGCCGTTGCGCGCGTCCCACAGCCGCGCGGTCCCGTCGAAGCTGGTGGTGAGGATGGTGAGGCCGTCGGGGCTGAACGCGGCGCTCGACACCTCGGCGCGGTGCCCGCCGAGGGAGCGCACCAGCGTCCCGCCGGCGGCGTCCCACACCTTGGCGGTGGCATCCTGCCCGAACGTGAGGAGGCGGCGGCCGTCGCGGCCGAACGCCGCGCCGAGGACGTGGCCGGCGTGCGCCGCCAGGACGTGCAACCGCGCCCCCGTCCGCCCGTCCCACAGGATGACCGTGCCGCGGGCGTCGCCGGTCACGACGACGTTTCCGTCGGGGCCGAACGTGGCGAACCGGATCGGCGCGGCGTGCCCCACGAGCTCGACGAGCGCGCGGCCGTCGGCAGACCATAGCCGGGCGGTCCCGTCGAGGCTCGCGGTGGCGATGCGCGTCCCGTCGGGGCTGAAGCCGGCGGCCGAGACCTCCGCCCGGTGTCCGCGCAGCGACGCGATCGCGCGCCCATCGGCCGCGTCCCACAGCTTGGCGTCGAAATCGCGGCCCGCCGTGACCAGGCGGGCGCCGTCGGGGCTGTAGCTCGCCCGCCAGACCCCGCCCGTGTGGGCGGGGATCGACATGAGCTGGTCGCCGGCGAGCGCGTCCCACACGCGGACGGTTCCGTCCAGCCCGGCGGTGACGACGCGCCGCCCGTCGGGGCTGAAGTCGGCGCCCCCGACGCCGCCCCGGTGGCCCGAGAACGTGCGCAGGAGCGCGCCCGACGCCGCGTCCCACAGGCGCGCGGTCCCGTCGCGGCTGGCGGTGAGCGCGGTCCGGCCGTCGGGGCTGAACTTCGCGGACAGCACCGCGTCGCCGTGGGCGAGGGTCGCGCGCACGCCGTCGACGTCCCGCCACGCGCGCGACAGGAGGAAGTCGACCGTGCGGCGGCGCAGCCCCCGCCGATAGGCCGCGTCGAGGAACACCATCGCGCGCACCACGTCGCCCTGCAGCAGCGCCTGGCGTCCCTCGTCGGCGTACTCCTCCGACAGCGCCGCCTCGGCGCGCGCCCTCTGCTCGACCACGCGGCGGTTCGCCGACACCAGGACGACGAGTGCGCCCGCCAGCAACGCGAACGCCGCGGCGAGGGCGAAGCGCCGGAGCCGGCGGCCGCGCGCCGCCTCGGCCAGGCTCGCGGCGGCGAAGCCCTCCTCGGCGTCGCTGAGCGTGCCCTCGAAGCGCGCGCGCCACAGCTGGTACTCGGCCAGCGCCTCCCCGCGCCACAGCCGGCCGGGGGCGCGGCCGCGCTCGTCCCACTGCCGCGCCGCCTGCCGCAGCTGGGCGCGGAAGCGCGCCCCCTCGGCGTCCTCGCGCCGCCACTCGGCCAGACGGGGCCAAGCGTCGAGCAGCGCCTCGTGCGCGATCTCCACGACCATGCCGTCGTCGGTCTCCTGCGCGGTGAGCAGGCGCGCGCCGACGAGCCCCTCGATGACGGCCTCGGCGTGGCCGCCGCCGAGGATCTGCACCAGCTCCGCCCGCTCGAGCACCGCGCGCGTCCCCTCGCTCGTGACCAGGTGGCGGAACGCCTCGCGCGCGACGCGCCGTTGCTCCGGCGCCAGGCGCGCCAGCGTCGCCTCGGCGTGCTGGGCGAGCGCGCCGCCGACGCCGCCCATCGCCTCGTACGATTTGCGGCGCAGTTGCTTGAAATGGCGGTCTCGCACCTTCCACAGCTCGGCGGCGGTGAACGACAGGAGAGGCAGCGCGCTGGGATGGTCGGTCACCGCCCGGACGATCTCGTCGGGAAGCCGGGGGTCGTCGAAGTCGTAGCCGGCGCGGCGCGCCGGCTCGACCAGGATCCGGCGCAGATCGTCCGGGGCAGGGACGGTCAGAAGCTCGAGCGCGGGCGCGAGCCGGTCGCGGAACGCCGCCAGCCGCTCGGCGCGCAGCAGGAAGTCGTCCCGCATCGTCAGGACCACGCGCACCGCGCCGCCGGCTCCGTCGACGAGCTCGGCGAGCACGGCGGCGAAGCGCTGCCGCTCCTCCGCGTCGGGACACAGCGTGAACGTCTCCTCGAACTGGTCCACGATCAAGAGGACGCACCCGCCCTTGCGCGCCGCGTCGCGCACGGCGCGGACGAGCGCGGCGGCGTCGGCCGGCGCGCCGCCGACACGGGCGGCGAGCGCGGCCAGGGGCGCGAAGCCGGGGCGGAACGACAGGACGAGCCAGTCGGGCGGCAGCGCCGGGACGACGCCGGCGTGCAGGAACGAGCTCTTGCCCACGCCCGACGGCCCGAGGACCGCGAGCAGGGGCTGCACGCGCAGGCGATTCACGAACGCCTGGATCTCCGCCTCGCGCCCGAGGAACAGCGCGCTGTCCTCGGCGCGGAACGAGGCCAACCCGCGGTACGGCGCCTCAGGCTCGGCGGCGAGCGCCGCCTCGGCGCCGTCGCCGGCGACGAGGTGCTCGAGGCACCAGTCCCACAGCTCCGGGTCGTGCCGCTCGAAGCCCGTCGGCGGGGACACGAGGCGGGCGCCGCGCGGCGTGTGCCCGGCGAGCAGGAACAGCTCGTCGGGTGCGCCGGGCGTGGGCGCCGCGACCTGCATGAACGGCCACAGCGACACCACGGGATGCCCGAGCGCGTCGACGAGGACGGGGCGGCCATCCTCGAGCGCGCGCGGCCCGAGGGGCACAGCCGCGCGGGGGCTGCGGCGGATGCCCATCCACTTCTCGCCGCCGTCGCGGCGCGGGACGACGAGGCGGTAGTCGCACAGGAACAGCGTGGCGCGGAGCAGCCGCGCCACGTCGGCCATCGCCGTCTCGAGGAGCCCGCGCAGCCGGGCGTCGTCGGCCGCGGCATCGTCCTCCCACGACCGGTCGAGGCGCGCGAGCTCGCCGAACGGCGCGGGCCCGCGCCCCTCGTCGCCGAAGGGAAAGAACAGCGACACCAGCTCGGGGATGGGGTGCGCGTCGCGGTGGGGCGCGAAGCGGCGGACGAGCTCCGTCGCCAGCTCGAGCCACTCGTCGGTGGCGAGCAGGCGCCGCCGGAGCGCGCGCAGGCGCTCGGCGACCGGCTCGGCGTCGGGGTCGGCATGGGAGCGGCCGCGGGTGTGGCACGCCAGGGCGACGAGCCCGAGGTAGCGCGACGTCGCGCGCACGATGCCGCGCACCGCGTCGCGCGCCTGGTGGGCGTTGCGCGCCGAGTCGAGGACGGCGACGGCCTCGGCGATGGGCTGGGGCGACTCGGCGAGCACCCGCTCGCGCACCTCGGCGTCGAGCTGGGGCGGCCGCGGCGCGTCGGCGCCGGTGCCCGACGCGGCGCGGATCGCGGCGGCGAGCTCGAGCGCCGACGCGAAGCGCTGCTCCGGCCTCTTCGCCAGGGCGCGCGCGATCGCGTCGTCGAGCGCCGGCGGGAAGCCTGGGCCGAGCGCCGGCACCGGGGCCGACTTGTGCGCCGCGGCGACGGCGAGACGGGTCAGCCCGTCGTACGGCACCCGCCCCGCGAGCGCCTCGAAGGCGAGGACGCCGAGGGCGTAGATGTCGCTGCGCGCGTCCACCGCGTCGGCGTTGGCCCACTGCTCGGGCGCCATGTACAGCGGCGAGCCGACCACCGCGCCGGCCGCCGGCTCGCCGTCGTCGGCGCCGACCAGCTTGGCGATGCCCAGGTCGCACAGCTTGGGGATCAGCCGGCCCGAGCGCGAGATCACCATCACGTTGGCGGGCTTGAGGTCGCGGTGGACGATCCCCTGCTCGTGCGCGCTCTGCACGACCTCGCACAGCCGCTCGAAGAACGGCACGAAGCGCTCGAGCGGAAGCGGACCCTGGAGGAGGAGGAGCCGGTCGAGGGGCGTGCCCCGCACGTGCTCCATGGCGATCCACAGCAGGCCGTCCTCCTCCGCGCCGAACGCGTACACGTGGGCGGCGTAGGGGTGGTCGACGCGCGACGCCAGGCGCGCCTCGTGGAGGAAGCGCCGCACCGCGGCATCGTCGCCGCGCCCGCGCGCATGCGCGACCTTGACGACGGCGTGCCGCGCGAGCGACCGCTGCTCCGCCAGGAACACCGCGCCGTGGCCGCCCTCGCCCAGGCGACCCTTGATCACGAAGTCGCCGAGGGTCGAGTCCGGAAGCGGCTGGGGCGCGCGCGCCATGGCGCCGCCTATGTTACGCCTTGGGCCGCTTGCGCGGCCGCGCCACCCCCCACTGATCGAGTCGGTTCATCAGCGTGCGTCGCGACACGCCGAGGATGCGCGCGGCCTCCGTCTGGTTGCCGCCGCAGCGGGCGAGGATGACGAGGATGCGCTCGCGCTCGATCGCGCTCATCTCGCGCCGGATGTCGGCGAGCTTCTGCGCCTCGGACGCCGCGGGCCGGTGCTTCGCCGCCGGCGGCGGAGGAGGCGGGGCGGGCGACGGCGGCTCGACGCGGCTGGGCGGCCGGGGCACCGGGGGCGTGACGTGGGTCTCCGGCGCGGGCGGCGGCGGGACCGCGGCCTCGACGGGGACCGCGGTCGCCGGGTGCGCGTCGTGGATCGGCCGCGTCCCCAGCGTCGCGCGCATCTTCTCGACGGGGAGGTGCTCGGGGGCGATGGGTCCGCCGCCCGACAGGAGGAGCGCCCGCTCGATCACGTTGCGCAGCTCGCGGATGTTGCCGGGCCAGCTGTAGCGCTCGAGCAGCGCGAGCGCGTCGCGGCGCAGCGGCGGCGCGGTCTCGATGCCGCTCTGGCGGCACGCCTGCGCGATGAACCCCTGCGCCAGGCCGGCGATCTCGCCCACGCGCTGGCGCAGCGGCGGGATGACGAGGCTGATCCCGTTGAGGCGGAAGAACAGGTCCTGGCGGAACGTCCCGCGCGCCACGTCGGCCTCGAGGTCGCGGTTCGTGGCCGCGACGAAGCGCACGTCGATCGGGCGCGCCTTGAGCGCGCCGATGCGCAGGACCTGGCGGGCCTCGATCACGCGCAGGAGCTTGACCTGGATGGACTGCGGCAGCTCGCCCAGCTCGTCGAGGAACACGGTGCCGCCCTGCGCGGTCTCCAGCAGGCCGGGCTTGGTCTGCACCGCGCCGGTGAACGCGCCGCGCTCGTGGCCGAACAGCTCGCTCTCCAGCAGCGACTCGGACAGCGCCGCGCAGTTCAGCCGCAGGAACGGCTTTTGCGCGCGCGGCGACAGGCGGTGGACCGCCTCGGCGAGGAGCTCCTTGCCCACGCCGGTCTCGCCCATGATGAGCACGCTGATCATCCCGGCGGCGATGCGCTCGACGACGCAGTGCAGGCGCTGCATCGCGCCCTCGGACACGACGATCTCGCCGCCCGCGCCGTAGACCTTGCCGTTGCGCGTGGCGGCGCGCGCGCACGCGATCAGCGAGTCCGCGTCGCGCCCGTCCTTGGGGAAGTGGGCCGCGCCGATGCGGACGTGCGCGCCCTGGCGGGACAGGATCTCCTGCAGCTGGGCCACGACCTCGGCGGTCTGCCCCGGCGTCGAGTCGAGGAGGAGGACCTCGTAGTCCCCGGGCGCGTACGAGCCGACGACGTCGACCGCGCGGACGACGTCGGCGAGCGCCTCCTCGACCGCCGACGGCGGCAGCGTCGCGCCGCAGGGGATCTGCAGCATGGCGAAGCTCGACCCCGAGCGCGCGGCGCGCGCGCATTCCTCGTCGAGCCGCGCCTCGAAGTAACCGTGGTCCCACACGCGCCACGGTCGGGTGGGCGTCGACCGGTGCTGCACGACGATCATCACCGCGCCGACCTCGACGACCTCGCCGGGGGAGAACTCCACCGCGCCGCCGGCCTCGCTCCACGTGTCGCGCACGCGCGAGCCGTTGGCGCTCCCCAGGTCCTCGAGCTGCAGGGGCGGGCCGATGTGGATCGTGGCGTGGCGGCGCGACACCGACGGGTGGTCGATGCGGACGTCGCACCCCGGAGCGCGGCCGATGACGACGCACCCCTCGCCCGGCAGCGGGTGGGTGGCGTAGAAGCCCTCGCCGATGACGAGGAGGTGCATGCGCCCCGGGGCGACGTCCTCGCGCACGGAACGCACCGTGGAGCGGGCGGGGCCGGGGTCGGGCGCCTCGGACGGGTGGGGGTGGCGGGGTTCGTCGATCATGGGCTCTCCCGCAGGTAGAGGCGGCCGCCGACGGCACGGACCCAGCCTTCGCCCAGAATCCGCATCGTGGCCTCGTCGACGCGGACCTCCGTCGGCCCCGCGTCGCCCGCGTCGAACATCAGGTGGAGCGCCTCGGCCTCGACGACCTGCACGCCGCGCTCGATGGCCTCGTCGAGGAGCGGGCGCGCCGCCGGCCGCCGCTCGCGGCGAGCGGTCGACAGGGCGGCCACCGCCCCGGGCCACAGGCGGCGGATCTCCGACGCGCAGCGCGCGGCGCGCTGGACGGCGCTCGCGTCGGGCTCACCCGGATCGGCGGACACGGCGGCGACGACGGAGCCATCGGCGAGGAAGATCAGCTTGGCGCGCATCGCCGCGACCGCGCGCCCGATGCGCTCCTCGCGCGCGTCGCGATCGGCGGGCTTCGCCCCGCCCCCGCCGGTTCCCCCGAGCGCCTCGGGCGGGACCGCGATGACCGCGCACAGGAGCGCGGCCGCAGCGATCCCTCCGGGGGCGAACCCGGGCCGCTCGTCCGGCTCGCGCTCGACGGCCTCGGTCGGGGCGAGGTTGCTCGCGGTGGCGCGACGGATGGTGGCGCCGATGGGCGCGACCGTCGCCAGCTCCGCCGCCACGACGCCCGCGTCCGCGGGACGGAGCTCGCGGTCCTTGGCCAGCATGCGCTCGACCAGGGTGACGACGCGCATCGGCGCCTCGGGGCAGAAATCGGCGACGGGGAGCGGCTCCCCGAGCAGGATCTTCGTCCGCAGCGCGAGCTGGTTTCCCCCCTCGAACGCCGCGCGGCCGGTGAGGCACTCGTACAGGACGCAGCCGAGGGCGAACACGTCGGCGCGCGCGTCGATGTCGCGCTGCCCGCGCGCCTGCTCCGGCGCCATGTAGCCGGGCGTGCCGAGGAGCACGCCGGAGCGGGTGAGCGCCTGCGAATCGCGCGCGGCGCGGGCCAGCCCGAAGTCCACCAGCTTGACGCGCATGCGCGGCGCGCGCACGAACACGAAGTTGTCCGGCTTCACGTCGCGGTGGACCACGCCATGGCGATGGGCGACGGCGAGGGCCTGCGCCGCCTGGGACGTCAGCTCGACCGACTCGTCCACGGTGAGCCCGGAGGCTTGCATGCGGCGCGCCAACGTCTCCCCGGCGACCCATTCCATGACCAGGTACTGCGAGCCGCCCTCGACGCCGTGCGTGATGTAGCGCACGATGCCGGGATCGTCGAGGCGGGCGAGGAGCGCCGCCTCGCGCGCGAACCGGTCGGGCTCCATCACGTCCTCGGAGCGGAGGACCTTCACCGCGACGTCGGCGCCGGAGATCTCGTCGACGGCACGGAACACCCGCCCCATGCCGCCGGCGGCGACTTCTTCCAGGATGCGGAAGCGTCCGGCGATCCTTCGCACGTAGGTAGAGGATAGTACGCGTTGCGCATGCATGGGCGTCAGTCCTCCAGCAGGGGAAAGCCCCGGGTGGGGGCGAGCAGGTCGAGCGCCAGGCAGACCAGACCCGGGTGACCGCGCAGGAGGCCGTTGGGCCACGCGGTGCGCCGCGACCACGCCACGGCGGCGACGGCGACGGCCTCGGCGCGCCGCCGCCACCGGCCGGGGTCGATGCGTTCCAGTGCCAGGAACGCGTAGGCGCGGCCGCCCGCGCCGCAGCACAGCGTCGGGATCCCGTCGTCGGCCAGGGAGAGCAGGGCGCGGCCGGCGCGGCGCGCGGCCTCGCGGAACGCGGGTCGGCCGGTGGCCTCGAACGCGCTCACCCACAGGAGCGTCATCCCCGCCGCGCCGTTGCACCAGCTCGACGGCAGGTAGCGCGGCCGGCGCGGCTCGAGCGCGAGCCCGTACGCGGGGCGAAGATCGCACAGGCGCAGGCACCGGGCGACGAGCCACTGCGGGACTTCTTGCCCGAGGCTGTAGAACCAGCGGAGCAGCGCGTACGCGCCCCCCGGCCAGCCGTGGGCAAAGCTCGTGTCGTCGCGCGACGGGGTCCACGCCCGGGCCCGCTCGGCCAGCGCCGCCGCGCGCGCCGCGGCCAGGCGCCGGAGCGGCGCGTTGGGCTCGATGAGGAGGAGGGGCGCCGCGCCGGCGAGCTGCCCGGCCACGCCCTCGACGAGATCGAGCGGACGATCGGGCCCGCGCCGCCAGCAGCGACTGTAGCCGGCGACCTCGCGCCGGAACGCGGCGCGCCGCCGTTGCGCGTGCGCGATGCGCGCGCGCACGGCGTGGATGCCGAGCCGACCATAGAAGAGCGCGTGCCGGCTCACGCGGCGCGCGTCGCCGGGGTCGTCGAACGCCCCGCGCCGCCGCGCCCCGTCGCGCGCCCAGCCCGCCCAGCGCCACGCTTGCCGGAGGAGCTCGCGATTCGCCAGGGTTTCTCCGGCGCGACACAATGCGTAGGCCACGCCGGCGGCGCCGTAGGCCACGCTGGCATGCGGCGGCTCCTGCACGGCGCACAGGTCCGCGTACGTGAGCTGCCCGATCTCCTGGAGATACGCGTCCACGTAGGCGCGCAGGACCCGCGCCATGTCACCGGCGGGCGTCATCTTGTCCCATCGCTGTGCAGACCGCGTGCCTTCGCGCAGTCGCGAGGGCGCGCCGCGGTCCACGGCCCTACCGGCCCATCCTACTCCCAAGTGAAATGTTTTTCACTTCACGTGCACGGGCTCGGGTGAAGCGCCGTTCGCTTGAAGCGCAAAGATGCGGGGGGGGTGGCCTACACGTCCAGCCACAGGACCGTGATGCCATCGCCCCCCTCGTTTTCCTTGCCGGCCCGCCATTTCGACACCGCGGCGTGCATGGCGAGGTGCTCGCGCACGGCGTTGCGCAGGGCGCCGGTGCCGTGGCCGTGGATCACGAACGCAACGTCGCGCGAGGCGAGCAGGGACTCGTCGATGAACTTGTCGATCAAGGCCAGGGCATCGTCGACGCGCTCGCCGCGGACGTCGACCGTGGCGTCGACCGTGCGCGCCGGCGCGAGGTCGTCGGCGGCCACGTTCGGCTCCGCCGGGGCCGCGGCGGCGCGGCGGCGGACGGCGACGTCGGCCCGCCGCTCGGCGCGGTTCGGCGGCGCCGCGTCGTCGGCGCGGAGATCTTCCACCGCGCAGGTGGTGCGGATCTTGCCCACCTGCACGGTCACCCGCCCGCGCTCCGGCGGGCCGACGACCACGCCGCGGCCGCCGAGGTGCGCCACCACCACCGGCGTGCCCGCGCGCAGGTCCTCGGGCCGCACCCGGCGGCCGCCCGCGCTCGACGTCGCGGGCGCGTGCGCGGCGACCGCGCCGGCGATCTCGCCCACGCGCGCCTTGGCCGCTGCGGCCGCGTCCTTGTCGCCCTGGCGCAGCCGCCGCCGCAGCTCGTCGAGCTCGTCGCGGGCCTGGCGCAGCGCGACCATCGATTCGTCGAACGCCGTCTTCTTGGCCCGCTCCTCGCGGGCCCGCGCCGCGCGCTCGGCCCCCTCGGCGGCGCGCGCCGCGCGGTCCGCCTCGCGCCGCGCCGCGTCCGCCGCCGCGCGCTCGACCTCGAGCCGGCGCCGTTCCTCCGCCACGGCGGTGAGGAGCTCCTCGATCCCGGCGCGGCGGTCGCCGAGGAGGGCCTCGGCGCGGGACACGACGTCGGACGCCATGCCGAGGCGCCGGGCGACCCACAGCGCGCCCGACGAGCCGGGCACGCCGAGGTGCAGGCGGAACGTCGGCGACAGCGACGTGAGGTCGAACCCCACCGACGCGTTCACGAACCGCGCGTCGCGCGTGGGCAGCGCCTTGAGTCGCTCGTAGTGGGTGGTGACGAGCGCGTGGCCGCCGCGCTCCGCCAGCGTCTCGAGGAACGCCTGCGCCAGCGCGCTCCCCTGCTCGGGGTCGGTCCCGGCCGCCACCTCGTCGATGAGCACCAGCGTCGCCGCCCCGGCCGACGCCATGATCTCGCGCAGCCGGTGGACGTGGGCGCTGAACGTCGACAGGTTCTTCTCGATGCTCTGGTCGTCGCCGATGTCGGTCTCGACCCGCTCGTACCAGGGGATGCGCGACCCCGCCTCGGCCGGCACGCACAGGCCGGCGCGCACGAGCAGCGCGGCCAGGCCGGTCGTCTTGAGCGCCACCGTCTTGCCGCCCGCGTTCGGCCCCGAGATGATCATCGACCGCCCGGCGCCGAGCTCGATGTCGTTCGGCACGCACGCGCGCCCCGACAGCACCATGCCGGCGTGGCGCGCCCGCCGGAGGAGGAGCTCCGCGCCGCCGATCTCCGGCGCGGCGGCGTCGAGCGCGTCGGCCAGGAGCGCGGCGCCGTCGAGGACGTCGATCGACTCGACCGCGTCGGCGCCGGCGCGGATCGCGCTCGACTCCTCGCGCACGTAGGCGGTCAGCGCCGCCAGGATGCGGCGTTCCTCGTCGGCGACGTCGCTCTCGGCCATCTTGAGGCGGTTGTTGAGGTCGACCACCGCCTCGGGCTCGACGAACACGGTGTGCCCGCTCTGCGACGTGCCGTGGACGATGCCCTTGACGCGCGCGCGCGCGTCGGCGCGCAGCGGCACGACGTAGCGCTCGTCGCGCTGCGTCCAGAAGCGATCCTGGAGGAACGGCGCGATGGCGTCGTCGTCGAGGAGCTCCTTGACCCGCCGCGCCAGCTCCTCGTGGAGCGACGCGACGCGCCGGCGCATCGGCCCCAGCTCCGGGCTCGCGTGATCGGCGAGGCGCCCGCCCTCCTCGAACGAGTCGAGGATGGGCCCGGACACGTGCGGCAGCTCGGCGATCGCGTCGACGCGCGCGGCGAGGAGCGGCGCCTCCGCCGCATGCCCGCGGACGTGGCGGCGCAGGCGCGCGCACCCGAGCACGGTCTCGCCGACGGCGACGAGGTCCGGCCCCTCCAGGTCGCCGCCCCGCTCCACGTGATCGAGCGCGGCGCGCACGTCGTGGATCTGTCCGAACGGCAGCGGCTCCTCGAGCTGGCGCAGGAGGCGGGCCTCGGCGATCTCGGCCAGGCGCCGGCGCGCCGCCTCGGGATCGACGAGGAACGCGAGCGCGAGCGCCGCCTCGGCGCCGCGGCCGGTGTGGCAGCGCGCCGCCAGCTCGGCGAGGATCCGATCCCACTGGAGGTCGTGGAGGGTCTTGTCGTCCATGAAAGCGAGGTACGATGGTAGCGCAGCATGCGCGCCCTTGCCGTCCTGCCCTTGCTCGCGGCCTGCGGGGGAGCCGCGACCGGCGGCACGTTCCCGCGCGATCCCGTCTACCTGACCCTCGACGGGCTCGACGGGGACGTGAGCATCCCGGCGTTCCACGGACGCGTCGTGATCGTGCACTTCGCCACCACCTGGTCGCTGGCGGCGCAGGCCGATCAGACGGAGCTCGGGCGCGCGGCCGCGCGCGGCGCCGCCGTGATCGAGATCATGCTCGATCCCGACGCGCGCCTGGTGCGCACGTGGGCGTCGGCGGCGCGCCTCGCCTGGCCGGTGACGCTCGCCTCGCCTGCCGTCGTCGACGGGAAAACCGCGTTCGGCAGGGTGGCGGTGGTGCCGACCACGTTCGTGCTCGACCGCGCCGGCCGGCTCGCGTGGGCGAAGGAGGGGCCGCTCGCGCCGCGCCAGCTCGACGCCGTGATTCTTGAGGCGTCGCGCGCGCCCCCGTAATATCGCCCCAGATGCGCCTCGTTGGACTGGCCTGCGTCTCGCTCCTGGCCCTTCCGTCCGCCTGGGGGCAGCGGCCGAAGGTCGCGATCCTCGACGTGAGCGTGGCGGGGGACGCCCCGGCGGAGATCCGCGGCAAGATGGAGAAGAGCCTGGCCGGGGGGCTGTTCGCGGCCGGTTACGAGGTCGTGCGGCGCGAGGAGGTGCGGCGCAAGCTGCGCTCGGCGCGCGAGCTCGAGGGCTGCACCACGCCGACGTGCCTCGCCAAGGTCCAGGGGCTCGTCGGCGCCGACCAGTTCGTGCGCGGGCGCGTCGAGACCGAGGGCGCGTCGTTCACCGTCGCGCTCGAGCTCTATGCCGTCGAGGCGGCGGGCGGGCTGGTGCGCCGGCAGGAGCGGAGCTGCGCGCCGTGCACGCTCGCCGAGGCGAACGAGCTCATGAGCGAGCTCGCGGCGACGATCTTCGTCGAGCCCAAGCCGAAAAAGGTCGCGCTCGCCGTCGACTCCAGCCCGCCGGGCGCGGCGATCCGCGTCGACGGCGGCGGGGTGGGGATCGCGCCTGTCACCGTCGAGCTGGAACCGGGCGAGCACACGGTGCGGGCCGACCTGGCCGGCCGCACGGCCGGCGAGGAGAAGGTCAAGCTCGACCCCGCCGCGCCGCCGCGGCGCCTCGTCCTGACGCTGGCGCCGGCCGTGCCGCCTCCGCCGCCGCCGCCGCCCGAGGCGCCGCCCGGCCGCTACGGCGCGTGGAAATGGGTCACGGCCGGGGGCGCGGCCGCCGCCGTCGCCGGCGGGGTCGCGCTCATCGCCATCAACGGGTCGCTCACCGACTGTCCCGCCGTCGGGACGTGCCGGAGCAAGTACGACACGATCCTCCCCGGTCTGGCGCTCGCCGGCGCCGGGCTCGCGCTAGGCGGCCTGACCATCTACTTCATCGTGAACGACAAGCCGGCGACGGCGGCCGCGGTGGTCCCCGTGCCCGGGGGCGCGGCGGCGATGGTGCGGGGGCGGTTCTGATGCGCGGCGCCGCGCCGGTCCTGCTCGCCTTGCTCCTCATCCTCGGGCTCGGGGCGTGCAAGGTCGCCAACGAGCTCTACTGCGACGACACGACGCCGTGCCCCTCCGGGTACACGTGCGATCGAAATCCGGGGCCGGGGCAGAACGGCTGCGTGCCCGTCGCCGGCGCCGACGCGGGGGCGGCCGACGCGCCGATCGGGGTCGCGGATGCGATCCTGTGCACCGACGCGGGGATGTGCCCCGGCGCGTTCCCGATCTGCCGCGCCGGCACGTGCGGAACCTGCGCCCAGAACACGGAGTGCCCGGTCACCGCGCCGGTGTGCAAGTCGGCCGGAAACTGCGACGCCTGCGCGGGCGAGGGCGACTGCAGCGGCCGGCCGACGACGCCGCACTGCCTGACGTCGACGGGGGCGTGCGTGGTGTGCCGCAACACGGACGCCGATTGCGGCGGCGCGACGCCGGTGTGCGAGGCGACGGTGTGCCGCGCCTGCCGCAAGGACGTGGAGTGCTCGGCCGTCGCGGGCATCTGCGACACCGACACCGGGCGCTGCGTGACGGGCGCCGAGATCCTCTATGTGGCGCCGGGCGGGACGGGCCTCAGCTGCACGGCGGCCAGTCCCTGCGGCAGCATCAAGACGGCGCTGACGAAGGTGTCGCTCGCGCAGCCGTGGATCAAGCTCCTCGCGGGCTCGTTCGTGGAGAGCTTCGTCGTCAAGGACATGACCGCGCACATCGTCGGCGCGGGGGCGAGCTCGATCATCCAGCCCGACGGCGCCGACCCGATCGTGTGGGTGCAGGGGACGGCCGACCTGCTCTTGCGGAGCGCGCGCATCCGCGCCGGCGCGAACGCGAACGCCGACGGCATCCGCTGCGACGGCATCGGCGCCACGCGCGTGCGCGGGTTCGATCTGCAGATCGACGGCAACCTGGGCACCGGCGTGAACGCGTCGCGCTGCACCGTCGGTCTCGAGCGGTCGAGGGTGATGCAGAACGCGGCGGGAGGCCTGCGCCTATTCGACACGACGTTCGCGGTGCGGAACAACTTCATCGGCCAGAACGGGACCGCCGACGTGAGCGCGGTGGGCGGCTTCCGCCTGCTGTCCGCGCCGACCGGGGCGTCGACGTTCGAGTTCAACACCGTCTCGGGGAACCGGAGCAAGGCTGACACGGCGCCGGGCGTGCAATGCGACGCGGCGCTGGCCATGTCGAGCGACGTCGTCTGGGGGAACGGTGTGGCCCCCGACGCGACCGCGCAGTTCGCTGGCGCATGCACGTTCATCGACAGCGACATCGGCGGGCCCACCGCGGCCGTGCCGCCCAACATCAACGCCAACCCCTTGTTCCACGACGCGGCGGCGGGGGACTACCATCTCGATCCCGGCTCGCCCTGCGCGAACGCCGGCCAACCCGGCACCGCGACCGTCGACGATATCGACGGCCAACCCCGTCCCAAGCCCGGAACGTTGCCCGACATCGGCGCGGACGAGGCGTTCTAAGCCGCGCGCCCCCCCACCGTACAGGACCACCGGCTGCGCCGGCGGCCTGTGGCGCGATCGCTACCACGCGCGGCCGCTCAGGACGCCCACGGAGGTTCGCAACTGCTTGATCTACGTCCTCCGGAACGGCCTCAAGCACGGATCGACCGCCTCCGCGGTCGATCCGTGCTTGAGGCCGCCTGGTTTGACGGGTTCGACGGCCATCCGGCGCTTCGCACGGACCAGGCGCCCGTCGTGGCGCCGAAAACCTGGCTCCTCTCGACGGGCTGGCGTGCCGCCGGCGGCGCCCTCCCGCGCCGCCGAGGTGCCGCGCGGCCCCGACTGAACCTAGGCCGCGACCGCGACCGGGGTGAGCGCGCGCCGGAGCTTCATCTTGACGCGCGACTCGAGCTGGCGGACGCGCTCACGCGACAGGCCGAAGCGCTTGCCCAGGTCGGCCAGGGTCGCCTCCTCGCCGTCGGCGAGCAGGCGCTGCACCACGATGGCGCGCTCGCGCTCGTCGAGATCGGGCCACAGGCGCTCGACCGCGGTCCGCACCGCGGCGTCGCGCTGGCCGACCACCGTCCGCTCCTCCTGGTCGGCGCCGTCGTCGCGCAGCGTGTCGAGCAGCGTGGCGTCGCCGTCGAGGTAGATTTGCGCGTCCAGCGACGCGTCGCGCTTCTCCAGCCGCTGCGTCATGTCGAGCACGCGCTCCTCGCTGGTGCCGAACTTGCGCGCCAGCGACGTGACGATCGACGCCTCGTTGTCGCCGAGCTGGGTCGACAGCAGCGCCCGCTCGCGCGCCAGCCGGAAGAACAGCTTCGACTGCAGCGGCCCGGTCCCCACGCCCACCATGCTGAACTGCTTGAGCACGTGTGCGAGGATGTAGGCGCGCACCCAGTACGCGGCGTACGTCATGAACCGCAAGTTGCGGGACGGATCGAAGCGCTTCACCGCCTCGAGCAGGCCGATGTTCCCTTCCTCGACGAGATCGCTGAGGCGGAACCCGTACCCGCGGTACTGCGACGCGATGGCCACGACGTCGCGGAGATGGCTGTGCACGAGAGCGTCCGAGGCGGCGCGGTCGCGCGTCCGCTTGTAACGGCGCGCCAGACGCAGCTCGGCCTGTCGGTCAAGCCTCGGATATTGCTTGATCAGGTGCAGGTACCGCGCGAATCCGTCGTCCAGCTGAGCCATCTCGTCAGTTGAGATGCGAGCCTTGCCCATGGCGTTTCACTTGCTTATTCTGTGTCGAATGGACTGGTTGGCCACACTGGCCGGGCTCGCGCTTGGCATACCGCTCACCGCTGTCTTGGCCTACCGGCTGTCGCGCAAGGTCGCGGATCACAAGGTCGCGGAGGCGCGCGTGGCCGCCACCGGCCTGCGCCACGCGGCGCGCCTCGACGCCGACGCGCTGCGGCTCGACGAGGAGGCGGGCGCGCGCGAGGCCGCGCTCGACCTGCGCACCGCCGCCGACGGCGCGCTCGCCGCCGCCGACGAGGCGCTCATGTCCCGCCAGGAGCGCCTGCACCGGCGCCGCGCGACCCTCGACGAGGTCTCCGAGCGCCTCGACGAGCTCGCCGCCGCGCAGACGCAGCGCGGCGACGCCGCCCACGACAAGTCGGAGCGGGCGCGCGCGGCGCGGACCGAGGCCGACGCGACGCGCGACGCCGCCCGGCGCGAGCTCGAGCGCGCCGCCGGCGCGACGGCTGAGGCGATCAAGCAGGAGATCGCGCAGCACTGGATCGAGGAAGCGCGCGCCGAGGCGGAGAACGACCTCCGCCTCATCGATCAGAACCCCAGCGACCCGGAATGGGCGCGCCAGGCCAAGCGCATCATGGGCATCGCCATGGCGCGCTACGAGGGGCACTACCTCACCGAACGCCTCCTCAGCAACGTGATCCTGCCGCCGGGCATCCCCGAGAAGCTCGCCGAGAACGGCAACGCGCTGCTGCAGGCGATCGAGGCCGGCTCGGGCGTGAAGCTCGAGCTGGCCGAGACGGGCGAGCGCGTGCGCATCGACAGCGGCGACGGGGTCGCGCGCGAGATCGCGCGCCGCGCGCTGTCGCGCATCATCAAGGGCGCCGGGCCCAAGCACGAGCCCAGGCAGTGGGTGGAGCAGATCGCGGCGCATCTGGACCGCGAGATCGTCGACCTCGGGCGCAAGGCGTTCTCCGAGCTGGAGATCCCGCGCGCCCATCCCGACATCGTCAAGCTCGTCGGCCGCCTCAACTACCGCACCAGCTACACGCAGAACCAGTGGAAGCACGCCATCGAGGCGGCGTTCCTCGGCGGCATGATGGCGGCCGAGCTCGGCCTCGACGTCAAGCTCGCCCGCCGCGCCACGCTCATGCACGACATCGGCAAGGCGCTGACGCACGAGATCGACGGCTCGCACGCGGTGATCGGCGCCGACTACGCCCGCCGGCTCGGCGAGAGCGAGATCGTCGCCAACGCCATCGGGGCGCACCACGCCGACGAGCCGCCCAACTCCGTCTACGCGTTCCTCGTGGCCGCCGCCGACGCGATGAGCGGGGCGCGCCCCGGGGCCCGGCGCGAACAGAGCGAGAGCTTCTCGACGCGCGTCGAGGACCTCGAGCGCATCGGCCAGAGCTTCCGCGGGGTGGAGGAGGCGGTGGCGGTGCAGGGCGGGCGCGAGATCCGCGTCTACGTGCGGGAGCGGGACGTCGACGACCTCCGGGCCGTCCTCCTGTCGTCCGAGATCGCCAAGAAGATCTCCGATGAGCTCGTATTTCCTGGGCAAATCAAGGTGACGGTCATACGCTCCGTGGAGGCCGTCGAGGTCGCGAACTAATCCGTAACCCCCCGAGATATTTTACCTATTGATCCTTGACAGTCTAACCCTTACGTAGTACGTAAGGGTTCGGATGGACGGGAAGCATTGCAGGGTCGGGGATCTGGCCAAGGCGACCGGCAAGACGGTCCGGGCGCTCCACCTCTATGAGGAAATGGGGCTTCTGCGGCCCGTTTCCCGCTCGGCGGGCGGATATCGCCTGTACACGGAGGACGCCACGGCCCGCGTCCGGTGGATCCAGCGGATGCAAGATATGGGCTTCTCGCTCCCCGAGATTCAGGACTTCTTGAAGACCTGGGAGGCCTCGGCCAACGGCCCGCTCGGCATGGGCCGCGTCCGCGCCGTCTTCGAGGCCAAGCTCGCCGAGACGCGCGAGACGGTCGCGCGCCTCCGTTCGCTCGAGCGCGACATCCAGGCGAGCCTCGCGTATCTCGACCTGTGCGGCACCTGCGAGCCGATCCACACGCAGAAGGACTGCGGCTGTTGCGAGCAGCCCGGACACGACCCGCTGCGCACCCCGGACCTGGTGTCGGGGCTGGCGCGCCCGCACGCGCACCAGAGCCCCGACGTGCCGCTCGGGCATCTCATCGAAGGGAATCGCTGATGAAGCTTCCGATCTACATGGACAACAACGCCACGACGCCGCTCGATCCGCGCGTGCTCGAGGCAATGCTGCCCTATCTCACCGACAAGTTTGGCAACGCCGCCAGCCGCAGCCACTCCTACGGCTGGGAGGCCGAGGCGGCCGTCGACCACGCGCGCGATCAGATCGGCTCGCTCATCGGCGGCTCGGGCAAGGAGATCGTCTTCACCTCGGGCGCGACCGAGTCGATCAACCTCGCGCTCAAGGGTGCGGCGGCCTTCTACCACGAGCGCGGCCGGCACCTCATCACGCTGCAGACGGAGCACAAGGCGACGCTCGACACGATGAAGCGCCTCGAGAGGGACGGCTGCCGCGTCACCTACCTGCCCGTCGACCGCGAGGGCCTCGTGACGCCCGCCGACGTCGTCGCGGCGCTGGAGCCGGACACGATCCTCGTCTCGATCATGCTCGCCAACAACGAGGTGGGCGTGGTCCAGCCCATCGCGGAGATCGCCGCCGCGGTGAAGGCCAAGAAGAAGGACGTCCTCATCCACTGCGACGCGGTCCAGGGCGTCGGCAAAGTCCCGTTCAACGTCGAGAGGGCGCGCGTGGACCTGGCGTCGCTGTCGGCGCACAAGATCTACGGCCCCAAGGGCGTCGGCGCGCTGTGGGTGCGGCGCAAGCCGCGCGTGCGCATCGATCCGGTCATCGACGGCGGCGGCCACGAGCGCGGCATGCGCTCCGGCACGCTGAACGTGCCCGGGATCGTCGGGTTCGGCGTGGCGGCCGCGCTGTGCCAGGACGAGCTGGAGGCCGAGGCGGTGCGCCTGCGCGCGCTGCGCGACCGCCTCCATCACGGCATCGCGTCGCAGCTCACCGACGTCTACCTCAACGGCTCGCTCGAGAAGCGGCTGCCGGGGAACCTCAACCTGTCGTTCGCCTTCGTCGAGGGCGAAGGTCTGATGATGGCGATCAAGGACGTCGCGGTGTCCTCGGGGTCGGCGTGCACGTCGGCCTCGCTGGAGCCGTCCTACGTCCTGCGCGCGCTGGGTGTGGGCGAGGAGCTCGCCCACACTTCGATCCGCTTCGGCCTCGGCCGGTTCAACACCGAGGAAGAGGTCGACTACGTGACGAAGCTCGTCGTGGACAAGGTCAACAAGCTCCGCGATCTGAGCCCGCTGTGGGAGATGCACCAGGAAGGAATCGATCTGAAGAGCGTCAGCTGGGTCGCTCACTAGAGGATACGCACATGGCATACAGCGAGAAGGTCATCGATCACTACGAGAACCCCCGCAACGTGGGCAGCCTGCCCAAGGACGACCCGAACGTGGGGACGGGCATCGTCGGCGCGCCCGCGTGCGGCGACGTGATGAAGCTGCAGCTCAAGATCAGCGCCGACGGCATCATCCAGGACGCCAAGTTCAAGACGTTCGGGTGCGGCTCGGCGATCGCGTCGTCGTCGCTGGTGACGGAGTGGGTCAAGGGCATGACCGTCGATCAGGCGCTCGCGGTGAAGAACACGCAGATCGTCGACGAGCTGAGCCTGCCGCCGGTCAAGATCCACTGCTCGGTGCTGGCCGAGGACGCCGTCAAGGCGGCCATCGCCGACTACAAGAAGAAGAGGGCCTCCCGAGCGGAGCAATGATGATTTCCATCACCGACAAGGCCGCCGTCGAGATCCGGCGGCAGCGCGACACGCGGGGAACGCCCGAGGCGGCGCTGCGGGTGGGCATCCGCGGGGGCGGCTGCACGGGGTTCTCCTATCTGTTCGAGTGGGCCGACGGCGCGCCGCGCGCCAAGGACAACGTATTCGAGAAGGACGGGGTGAAGGTCTACGTGGACCCGAAGAGCCTCGTCTACCTCGACGGCACGGAGCTCGACTTCGTGACGACGATGATGGGGTACGGCTTCAAGTTCAACAACCCCAACGTCAAGTCCACCTGCGGCTGCGGCGAGTCCGTCCAGTTTTAACCATGAACAAGTTCGAGGTCCTGGGGTTCGAGCCGCGGTTCGGGCTCGACGCGGTGGAGCTGGAGCGCCGCTACAAGGAGCTGTCGAAGAAGCTCCACCCCGATCGGTTCGCGACCGCGCCCGCCAAGGAGCGGATCGCGTCGCTGGCCGCGGCGACGGCGCTGAACGACGCCTACCGCACGCTGCGCGCGCCGGTGGCCCGCGCGGCGCACCTGCTCGAGATCCACGGCCGCAAGCTGGGCCAGAACGAGTCGGTGGACCAGGCGTTCCTCATGGAGATCCTCGAGTTGCGCGAGGCGCTGGCCGAGGCCCAGGCCGAGGGCGATGCGCCGCGCATCCAGGCGCTGGGCGGGGACATCGGCGGCCGGCGCGCCGCCGCGCTGACCGCGCTGGGCGAGGCGCTCGACGCCGAGCGCTGGGACGACGCCAAGCGCGAGCTGGTGCTCCTGCGCTACTTCGACCGCTTCCTCGCCGCGCACGGGGACGAGGAAGAAGACGAATGACCCTGTTCCAGATCAGCGAGCCAGGCCAGAGCCGGATCAAGGAGCATTGCGCGGCGCGCGCGGTGGGCATCGACCTCGGCACCACGAACTCGCTCGTGGCGGCGGTGCGCGACGGCGAGCCGCGCGTCCTCTGCGACGCCGAGGGCAGGGCGCTTCTTCCGTCGGTGGTCCACTACGGCGCCGAAGGGGGGACGATCGTCGGCTGGGATGCCAAGGCGCGGGCGGCGGACTTTCCCCACGACACCATCGTCTCGGTCAAGCGGTTCATGGGGCGGGGCCCCAAGGACGCCGAGGCGCAGCGCAAGCTCACCCCCTACGAGCTCGCCGGCGATGGGCCGGTCGTGCGTTTCCGCGTCCCCGGCCGCGAGGTCACGCCGATCGAGGTGTCGGCGGAGATCCTGCGCACCCTGCGCGAGCGCGCCGAGGCGGAGCTCGACGGTCCGCTCGACGGCGCGGTCATCACCGTGCCGGCTTACTTCGACGACGCGCAGCGCCAGGCGACGCGCGACGCCGGACGGCTGGCCGGGCTGGAGGTGCTGCGCCTCCTCAACGAGCCCACCGCCGCGGCGCTCGCCTACGGGCTCGACAAGGGCTCGCGCGGCACCTACGCCGTCTACGACTTCGGCGGCGGGACGTTCGACATCTCGATCCTCAAGCTCGAGGACGGCGTGTTCGAGGTCAAGGCCACCGGCGGGGACACCGCGCTCGGCGGCGACGACTTCGATCGGGCCATCGCCGAGAAGGTGCTCGCCGAGATGGGCTGGGGCGGCGACAAGGCCGCCGTGCGGCGCGTCCTCGACGCGGCGCGCACCGCGCGCGAGGCGCTGACCGCGGCGGAGACCGCGGAGATCGCGGTGGGGACGTTTCGGCGGACGCTCGCGCGCGCCGAGGTGGAGGCGTGGATCCGCCCCATCGTCGACCGCACCGGGCCGACGTGCCGCCGGGCGCTCAAGGACGCGGGCGTCGCGCCGGGCGAGCTCGACGGCGTGATCCTCGTCGGGGGCGCGACGCGCACGCCGCTGGTGCGGCGCTTCGTCGCGTCGACGTTCGGCCGCGAGCCGCTCGGCGACATCGACCCCGACCAGGTCGTGGCGCTCGGCGCCGCGGTGCAGGCCGACATCCTCGCCGGCGGGCGGCGCGACGACGTGCTGCTCCTCGACGTGATCCCGCTGTCGCTCGGTCTCGAGACCATGGGCGGCGTGGTGGAGCGGCTCATCCCGCGCAACTCGACGATCCCCGCCGGCGCGACGCAGACGTTCACCACGTTCGCCGACAACCAGACCGGCTACGACATCCACGTCGTCCAGGGCGAGCGCGACACCGTCGAGCACTGCCGCTCGCTGGCGCGGTTCAACCTGAAGGGCCTGCCGCCGATGCCGGCCGGGATGGCACGGGCGGAGATCACGTTCCTCGTCGACGCCGACGGCATCCTGCACGTGACCGCGCGCGAGGAGACGACGGGGATCGAGGCGGCGATCGACGTCAAGCCGTCGTACGGCCTCACCGACGAGGAGGTGGAGCGGATGCTCCTCGACTCGTACGAGCACGCCGAGGAGGACAAGCAGGCGCGCCTGCTCCTCGGCGAGCGGGTCGACGCGGAGCGGGTGCTGGCGGCGACGCGGGCGGCGATGCGCGACGACGCGGCGCTGCTCACCGACGAGTGGCGCGCGGCGATGGACGCCGGCATCGCGGACCTCGCGGCGAAGCTCGCCGGCGCGGACCACCGCGCGATCCACGAGGCGATCGAGGCGCTCGATCGCGCGTCCCAGCCGTTCGCCGAGGCGCGCATGAACCGCGCGCTCGAACGCGGGATGCGCGGGCGGCGCATCGAGGACGTGGAGCGCCTCTAGCATGCCCAAGGTGAAATATCTGCCCGAAGGCATCGACGTCGTCGTCGAGCCGGGCACGACGATCCTCGACGCGGCGCGCAAGTGCGGGGCGCCGGTGGGCAGCGCCTGCGGCGGCAACCTCGCCTGCTCGACGTGCCACGTGTGGGTGCGCAAGGGCTTCGACTCCCTGTCCGAGATGGAGGACGGCGAGGACGACATCCTCGACAAGGCCTTCGACGTGCGGCCGATGTCGCGCCTGGGCTGTCAGGCCAAGGTCGCCGACGAGGACGTCGACTGCGAGGTCACGCGCGAGAGCCGGCAGGCGTTCTACGACGAGCACCCCGACGAGCGGCCGAAGGCGGCGGGGTAGCGACTCACGCCCGCGCGATGTCGCGCGCCGTGACCCGCCAGAACCGCGCCGACAGCCACCCCGCCACGATCGTCAGCCCCAGCGACAGCCCCCACCACAGCCCGGGACCGCCCATCCCCCGGCCGAACGCCAGTCCGACCGCGACGGGCAGACCGACGAGGAAGTGGCCGACCACGTTCGCGATGAGCGGGGTGCGCGTGTCGCCGACCCCGCGCAGCGCGCCCGCCCCGACGACCTGGATCCCGTCGCACAGCTGGAACAGCCCGGCGATCTGCACCAGCGGCACCGCCGCCGTCACGACGGCGTCCTTGTCCGTGAGGACGCGGGCGAGCGGGCCCGGGACGAGGTCGAACGCCAGCGCCGCGACGGCCATGAAGCACAGGGACAGGGCGAATCCGCACGCGCCCGACAGCCGCGCGCGCCGCCGGTCGCCCATGCCCACGCCCTGACCCACGCGCACCGCCGTCGCCGCCGAGATTCCGAGCGGCACCATGAACGTCGCCGACGCCAGCGACAGCGCGATCTGGTTCCCCGCCGCCGCGATCTGCCCGATTTTCCCCGACAGGACGCTCGCGGTCGCGAACGCCGACACCTCGACGAGCATCTGCATCCCGACGGGCCCGCCCAGCGCCAGGATCCGCCGCACGAGCGCCATGTCGCGCCGCCGGCGCGCGGGGTCGGGCGGCGCCGGCACGCTCCGCACCGCGACCACGAGCACCGACAGCGACGCGATCGCCGCCAGCGTCGACGCCAGCCCCGCGCCGAACACGCCCCACGCCGGCAGCCCGATGCCGGGCAGGCCCACCCAGCCCAGCGCCTCGTCGCCGTAGATGAGTACCGCGTCGCCGAGGAAGTTGATGCCGTTCGCCACGACCGTGCAGACGACGATCGGGCGGGTGAGGCCGACCGCCTGGAGGTAGCAGCGCATCGCGGCGAACGCGCCGAACGGGATCGCGTTCCACGCGCGCCCCCACAGGTGCTCCTGCGCCAGCCGCGCGACCTCCCGATCCACCCCGACGGCGGGAAGGATCAGCGCCGGCGCGACCAGGATGAGCCCGGTCATCGGCACGCTCGCCCACAGGGCCACGCGCAGCCCCTGCCACAGGATGCGCCGGGCGCGCGCGTGCTCGCCGGCGCCGACCGCCTGCGACGTCAGCGGGTCCATGCCGAGGACGATCCCCATCACCACCAGCGACAGCGTCGCGTAGATGCCGGTCGCGATCCCCACGCCGCCGATCGCCGCCGCGCCCAGGCGGCCCACCATCGCGGTGTCGACGAACCCCATGAGCTGGTTGCCGAGGAACCCCGCGATCAGGGGAAGCGCCAGGCGGGTGAGGGCGCCGAGCTCTTGGCGGACGGCGGGCATGAGGGCAGTGGTATATCGAACCTATGAGCAGCCTCGTCAAGATGGATGCGCTCGAAGGCGGCGTGACCGTCCTGGAGCTCACCAACCCCCCCGCGAACGCCTACTCGTACGAGATGTTCCGCGAGCTCGACGAGCACATCCTCGCCGCGCGCATGGACGAGCGCGTCCACGCGATCGTCCTGCGCGGCGCCGGGGACAAGTTCTTCTGCGCCGGCGCGGACATCGCGATGCTCCAGCGCGCCGCCCCCGACTTCAAGTACTACTTCTGCCTCCACGCCAACGAGACGCTGTTGCGCCTCCAGCACACGCCCAAGCTCGTCGTCGCGGCGCTGAACGGCCACTGCGTCGGGGGCGGGCTCGAGGTGGCGCTGGCGGCGGACATCCGCGTCGCCAAGCGCGGCCCGCTGAAGATCGGCTTTCCCGAGGTCGCGCTCGGCGTCCTGCCCGGCACCGGCGGCACGCAGCGCCTCGCGCGGCTGGTCGGACAGGCGCGCGCGTTCGAGCTGATGGCGCGCGGCGCGACCCTGTCCGTCGACGAGGCGCTGGCGGCCGGCATCGTGAGCCACGTCTTCGACGAGGCGGATTTCTGGCCGCGCGTCCTGGAGCTCGCGCGCTCGTTCTGCCCGCCGGCCAAGGCCGCGCGCGCGGTGGGGCGGATCAAGCGCGCCGTCGTGACCGGGTGGGACGTTCCGCTCGAGAGCGGGCTGGCGCTCGAGCGCGAGCTGCAGCAGCAGCTGTTCCTCTCGGAAGACGCGCGCGAGGGGCTGGCGGCGTTCGGCGAGAAGCGCCCGCCCAGGTTCACCGGCCGATGATGTGATACAAGTTCAGGATGGACGCGGAGCGCCTGCAGGCGCTGCTCACCGCCCTGGTGCGGCACCGGATCGCAGAGTCGCTCGCCGACGTCGAGGCGGCCGTGGCGGCCTGGCGGGCCGGCGAGAAGGACGTGCTCGCGGCGCACGCCGACATCCTGCGCCACGCCGCCCGCGCCAACGCGCTGTCGGCGCGGGTCACGCGCGCCGCCGTCGACGGTCCGGCGGGACTCCTGCGCGATGCGCTCGACGCAGGCCTCCTCGATGCGGAGGAGTTCCGCCGCCTGACCGGCAAGGAGCCCGACGAGATCCCTTTGCCGAACGACGACGACGGCGGCCCCGAGCCGCCCGACAAGCGTCTCGTCCTGGAGAAGCTCCTCCAGGAAGGCCCGGTGCTGATCCATCTCGACCCCCGCCGGGCCGGCGTGGACGTTCCACCCAGTCACCGCGAGGGTCCGCGCCTCGTCCTGCGCGTCGGCCACGGCCTGACGCCCCCCATCCTCGACCTGGTCATCGACGAGGCGGGGGTGGCGGGGACGCTGGTGTTCAAGGGGCAGCCCTACCGCTGCCAGGTCCCGTGGCCGGCGGTCTACGCGATCGTCGGCGAGGACAGCCGCGGCCTGGTGTGGCCCCCGGAGGTCCCGCCCGAGGTGGCGCACGAGTACCGCAAGGGCCCGGAGCCCGAGCCGAACCGGCCCGATCCGCCCGACGCGCCCAAGCCGAAGCGAGGGCACTTGAAGCTCGTCTAGGTCCTAGGTTGCAGCGGGCGCGCGGTGCACGCGCACGCCGGAGAGCGTGGGCGCGCCGGGGCACGGCGGGGCGAGCTTCTCGACGGTGACGGTGAGGCCCGCGGCCGGGTAGCGCTCGTGGATGGCGTCGGCGATCGCGCCCGCCAGCGCCTCGAGCAGCTTGAACGTGCGCGTCGTCCCGATCTCGACCGCGAGGCCGCTCACGACGCGGTAGTCGATCGAGTCCTGGATGCGATCGCTGCGCGAGGCGAGCGCCAGATCGACGGCGAGCTCGATCGTGCAGCGGAAGCGGCGCGTGAGCTTGCGCTCGGCGGCGGTATAGCCGTGCGACGCCTCGAACTCGATGCCGGTCACGTAGACCGAATCGGTCATGCGGTCATCTTAGACGGTTCGCTCGCCTCGGCGCGGCGCTCCGCCTCGCTCGGCTGCACCTCGCTCGAAGTCGCTTGTGCCGCGCCTCGGCTCGCTCACCTTGCCTCGGCGGCCTCTTCCTCGGCCTCGCGCCGCATCTTGCGCGCGATCATCTGGCGCTTGAGCGGGCCGACGAAATCGACGAGCAGGCGCCCGGTCAGATGGTCCCCCTCGTGCTGCATGGCGCGGGCGCACAGCCCCTCGGCCTCGAGCTCGAAGATCTTGCCGTCGAGGTCCATCGCCCTGACGCGCGCCTTCACCGCGCGCTTGATGGGCACGAAGATCCCCGGAAACGAGAGGCACCCCTCGTCCGAGACGATGGTCTCGTCCGACATCCAGACGATCTCGGGGTTGAGGAAGACGATCGGCGGGTCTTCCTCCCGGCCGCCGGCGACCGCGGCATCGATGATGTAGATCCGCTCGAACGCCGCGACCTGGATGGCGGCGATCCCCGCCCCGTTCGCCGCGTACATCGTATCCGCCATGTCCGCGACAAGCTTACGTATTTCGTCCGTCACGGCGGTAACCGGAAACGTCGGCTGCCGGAGCCGCGGATCCGGATACTTGACGATGGGACGGACGGCCATACGCCTAACCTTAGTAACGAAAGGCCGTGTTGACAAGGCTTTCGGGTCCCACCACATTACGAGCCTCGATGCACGCTCAGCTCTACGCCGAAGCGGAAATCCCGACCGCGCACGGCTCGTTCCGCGTCCTCGTCTACCGATTCGGCGACGAGGAGGAGCACCTCGCGGTCGTGCGGGGCGACGTCGCCGGCCGGGAGTCCGTCCTGGCGCGGGTCCACTCCGAGTGCCTGACGGGTGAAGTGCTGTGGTCGCTCAAGTGCGACTGCCGCGACCAGCTCGACGCGGCGATGGAAGCGATCGACGAGGCCGGGCTCGGCGTCATCGTCTACCTGCGCCAGGAGGGGCGCGGCATCGGGCTGGGAAACAAGATCCGCGCCTACGCCCTCCAGGCGGAGGGCAAGGATACGGTCGAGGCGAACCTGGCGCTCGGCTTCGCCGCCGATCTCCGCAGCTACGACATGGCGGCGGCGATCCTCCGCGACCTGGGCGTGACGTCGGTCGCGCTCATGACCAACAACCCGGACAAGCTGCGCGGCCTCGCGCAGGCCGGCGTGACGATCGCCGCCCACGTGCCCCACTGGGTGGCCGACCACGAGCACAATCGCGATTATCTCGAGGTGAAACGGCAGAAGCTGGGGCACCTCGAAGGAAACGGAAAGTGACCCTCGACGCAAGCGTGAAGGAAGCGCTCAAGCTCGTCGCCTACCCGATGGTGGTGAAGGACGTGGTGACGACGGGCATCGTGCGCCAGGTGACGGCGAGCGGCGCCGACGTGACGATCGACGTCGTCCTGCCGACGATGGTGGTGGAGCCGCAGGCCAAGGCGGCGTTCCTGAAGTCGATCTCCGCCGCGGCGGAGAAGGTCCCCGGCGTGGGCAACGTCAAGCTCGACGTCGCGGTCAAGGTCGCGTCGCTGCCGGCGCCGACCGACAAGAACCGCGCCAGCGGGGTGAAGAACATCATCGCGGTCGCGTCGGGGAAGGGCGGCGTGGGCAAATCCACCGTCGCCACCAACCTCGCGCTGGCTCTGCGGCGATGGGGCGCGAAGGTCGGGCTCCTCGACGCCGACGTGTTCGGGCCGTCGGTGCCCCAGATGCTGGGCGCGCCGCAGATCCCTCCGTCGGGCACGCCCGACAAGCGCATCTCGCCCGCGGTGTTCTACGACATCAAGGTCATGTCGGTGGCGTTCTTCGTCGACAAGGACCAGGCGGTCGTGTGGCGCGGGCCGATGGTGCACAAGCTCCTCGAGCAGTTCCTCGGCGACGTGGACTGGGGCGATCTCGACTATCTCGTCGTGGATCTGCCGCCGGGCACCGGCGACGTCCAGCTGTCGCTCACCCAGCTCATCCCGCTCACCGGCGCGATCATGGTGACGACGCCCCAGCAGGTCGCGGTCATCGACGTGGTGAAGGCTATCTCCATGTTCAAGAAGGTCGAGGTGCCGATCCTCGGCGTCATCGAGAACATGGCCTACTACGTGTGCCCGTCGTGCGGGCACCACGACGAGATCTTCTCGCGCGGCGGCGGCCGCAAGCTGGCGCAGGAGGTCGGCTCGGCGTTCCTCGGCGAGATCCCCATCGACACCAAGGTGCGCTTCGGCGGCGACACCGGCGTGCCGGTGGTGGTGGGCGCGCCCGACTCGGAGCACTCGCGCATCTTCATGGAGCTCGCGGCGGAGGCGGCCGGGCGCATGGTCGGGCGGATCCTGTCGGGGCCGCGGCGCGCCGCGGCGCTGACGACGATTCGATGAAGCTCAAGGGCGAGCGGCTGGCGCGGGATCTCGAGCGGCTCGCCACGTTCGGGCGGGACCCCGACGGGGGCTGGACGCGCCCGGCGCTGTCGCCGGCGGACGCGCAGGCGCGCGCCTACGTGCGCGAAGAGATGCTGGCCATGGGCCTCGCGGTCGTCCACGACGAGGTGGGCAACCTCATCGGGCGGCGGCGGGGCGCGCGCGACGACGCGCCGGTCGTGACCGGCTCCCACCTCGACACGGTGCCGCGCGGCGGCCGCTTCGACGGGCCGCTCGGCGTCGCCGGCGCGCTCGAGGCGGTGCGCGCGCTCGACGAGGCCGGCGTCACGACGGGCCGGCCGATCGAGGTGGTGGCGTTCACCGGCGAGGAGGGGTCGCGCTTCCCGCGTGGCACGATCGGCTCGGCGGCGATGTCGGGGGACGTCCCCGTGGCCGAGATCTTCGCGCTCGAGGATCGCGACGGCGTCCGCTTCCTCGACGCGCTCGCGACCTACGCCGACGCGGGCGCGCCGCGGCCGGCGCGCCGCCCGCCCGGATCGGTCCACGCGTTCGTGGAGCTCCACATCGAGCAAGGGGGCGTCCTCGAAGCGCGCCGCATCGCCGTCGGCGCGGTGACCGCCATCCAGGGGCTCGTCCAGCACGTGGCGCGCGTCCGCGGCGACGCGAACCACGCCGGCGCGACGCCGATGCACCTCCGCCGCGACGCGCTCGCCGGCGCGGCCGAGATGGTCCTCGCCGTGGAGCGCGTCGCCGAGGAGGTGGGCGCGGTCGCGACGGTCGGCCGGCTCGAGGTCGAGCCCGGCGGCTACAACATCATCCCGGGGGCGGCGACGCTGTCGATCGATCTGCGCGCGCCCGACGCGGGCACCCTCGACGAGCTCGACCGGCAGATCCGCGCCGAGCTCATCGCGGCGGCCGAGCGGCGGGCGCTCCACCTGGAGCTCACCCGCCGCCAGCGGGTCGAGCCCGCCGCGTGCGCCGAGCTCGTCATCAGCGCGGTCGAGCGCGCCGCGGCCGAGGCCGGGGCCAGCGTGATGCGCCTACCGTCGGGCGCGATCCACGACGCCCTGCACATGGGTGCGCTATGTCCCACCGGCATGATCTTCGTCCCGTCGGTGGGCGGAAAGTCGCACTGCCCCGAGGAGGAGTCCGGCCTGCCCGAGATGCTCCGCGGCTGCGAGGTCCTCGCGCGGACGCTCGCGATCCTCGCCGTCTAACGCAGGTACGCCGCGAGGTCGTCGAGCTTGTCGGCGACCTGGGGCTGGGGGACCATCTGCTTCGTGTCGCGCTTCGGCGTGTAGCCGCGCGGATACGCCGCGCGCAACACGCGCGCCTCGATCAGCTCACGCGACGATCCTTTCACCGCGGGCCCGAGGGTGCCGGGCTTGGCCGGGTCGGCGTTGTGGCACGCGATGCAGTTCGCCATGTACGTCAGGCGACCGCGTTCGGCGGCCTCGGAGTTGGCGGTGGACTGCTGCGAGCAGCCCACGAGCGCGAACAGCGCGGAAAGTGCGACCCATCGCATACTTTCCCTATGATAAGGTTGCCTTCCACCCGAGACAAACAGGAGACGCCATGCAGCTGGAGCTCTTGACGATCGACGGAGTGGCTTTCGTTCTGCGCTGGATCCACTTCATGGCCGGCATCACGTGGATCGGGCTCCTCTACTACTTCAATTTCGTGCAAGTGCCCTTCTTCGCCGAGACCGAGGCACCAGTCCGGACGGGGGCGATCGTGAAGCTCGTGCCGCGCGCCCTATGGTGGTTCCGCTGGGGCGCGATGTTCACGTTCTTGAGCGGCCTCTTGATCATCCTCATCGAGGTTTCGCGCGGGGGCGCGGCGGTGCTCGGGCTGTCGTGGGGAGTGGCCATCCAGACGGGCGCGGCGATCGGAACGATCATGTTCCTCAACGTCTGGCTGGTCATCTGGCCGAACCAGAAGATCGTGATCGCCAGCGCGGAGACCGTCGCCAAGGGCGGTCAAGCCGATCCCAACGCCGCCGCCGCGGGAGCGCGCTCGTTCCTCGCGTCGCGCACGAACACGCTCTTCTCGATCCCGATGCTCTTCTTCATGGGCGCCGCGCGGCACCTCAATCTGTTTTCGGACAAGAAGGGGATCGCCGTCCCCGCCCTCGTGGCGGCGGTGCTCGTCGCGGCCGTGGAGGTGAATGCCCTGATCGGCAAGAAGGGCGAGGGAGTCTCCAAGATGCTCGACTCCCACGTCCGCGTCATCGAGATCGGCCTCGTCTTCGCGCTCGTCCTGTACCTGTTGTACGCGGTCCTCTGACCCCATCTTCGCGGCCCAACGTTCCGTTCGGGCTGTACTTTTCAGCTACTCCCGGCAGGTTTCTGCTTCTTCTCCTACGTCCGCGCCCGGATGCGCGCATACGGTGCGTACATTGACAACGCCGTCCGCTGGTGTTGAAAATGACGTCAAGTGAAGGTGGGCGACATGTCGAAGCTGGGGCTCTGGATCATCGTGTCCTGCGCTCTCGTCGGTTGCGGCGTGCGCAAGTACGTGGTGGTCGCGTCGGCGGGCGAGAAGCCGGTGCCGGTCGTGGAGTCGGCCACGCAGGAGTGCCGCGCCGCCGCCGACGGGAAGGAGTCGGTCGACGACTTCGTCGCGCAGGGCGACGGGTATCGCGATCAGCTCCTGACGCCGCTGCCCGCGCCGCGCCCGTTGGGCGGCCTTCCCGAGGAACGCGTCGGCAGCGCGGTGGGGGAGCAGTGGTCGGAGCAGCAGCGCGAGGTCAACCAGCGGTTCGCCGTCTACCGGCAGGCGAAATCGTGCTACTCGGCGGCGCTGCGGCTCGACGCCAGCAACGCCTACGCGTTCCTCGGGCTGGCGACGGCGGCGCTGAGCATGTCGGATCTGGTCGGGCCGCAGGCGCGCGAGGAGTATCTCAACACCGCGCAGAGCAATCTGCAGCGCGCGCTCGAGCTCAATCGGTTCGATCCGCAGGCCATCTACTACCAGGCGGAGCTGCAGGTCCGGCGCGGCAACCACGACGAGGCCAAGCGACTGCTCGACCGGCTGCTGGAGGGAAAGTGGGAGCAGGCGCAGGTGCGAAACCTGCTCGGGTACCTCCACGAGACGCGCGGCGACCGCGCCGGCGCGCTGCGCGAGTACACGGCCGCATCGCAGCTCGAGGGCGCGTCGAAGGCGGTCGACTGGGCCATCCAGCGCAAGCGACACGAATCTCGCCGGCGGTGGGAACCGACCGGCGAGGACAAGGCCGAGGGGTATCTGCGCTGGAACCCCCGGACTCACAAGCCCGAGCCCTTGCCGAAGATCCCGGAGGAGTGGTGCGGATGGTCAGCGAGCGGACAAAGCCTATGCGCGGAGTGACGGCGATCGCGATCGTCGCGGCGGCCGCCGCGGCGTGCATGACCAACGAGTACGTGGTGGTGCCCGAGCCGGTCGTCGTGGCGCCGCCGCTCGTGCCGCCGTCGGCGGGGCGCAAGGCGCTGCGGCCGCCCCCGCAGTCGTTCAAGTTCCGCGTCGCCGTGCTCGACTTCATCGACCAGACCAACGCCGCCGGCGATCTGGTCCGCACGATCCCCGACATCATCACCACGAGCCTGTTCGACACGGCGCGGTTCGACATCTACGACCGCGGCCAGCTGCGCGACAAGAGCTCGCGCGAAGCGGAACGGCTGGTCAAGGAGCTCACCCAGAAGATCGACCCAGAGACCAAGGCGGAGATCGCCCCGAAGATCGACGGCGTGATCCAGGGGAGCATCACCCGCTTCTCGCCGCAGTCCAAGGAGATGACGATCGACATCCGCCTCATCAACGCGCAGTCGAGCGCGGTGATGTTCGCCGACCAGCAGACGCTGCGCTACACCGGCGTCCTCGACGTGAAGGTCGAGCGCGTGGACATCCAGACCCTGTCGGTGAAGATCGCCAACGCGGTGCCGGTGCTCCGCGACGCGCGCGTGGTCGCGCGCAACGGCGACGAGGTCGTGGTGAACGTGGGCGAGGAGAGCAACGTCAAGAAGGGGATGGCGGCGCTGGTCATCGCGACCGGCAACAGCCTCATCGATCCCGCGTCGGGGGATGCGTTGACCTCGCGCTACATCGTCGCCGAGGTCTACATCACGGCGGTGGAGCCCAAGATCAGCCGGGCGCAGGTCGTGCGCGACACCAAGGAGCCCGGCGCGATCCGACCGGGCGATCTCATGCGGTTCAAGTAAGGATGACGAGCATGCGCAGCGTCGCGTGGATGGTCGCGGTCCTGGTCGCGCTGGCGTCGCCGTCGGCGGGCGCCCAGGCGGCGAAGAAGAAGAAAGAGCCCGCGCCGGCGGAGACGGCGCCCGCCGCGCCGGTCGTCGACGAGCGCACCAGCATGGTGGTGACGGTGCGCCACCTGAACGGGGAGAAGGAGGTCTTCTCGAGCGACGTCGACTCGATGGATCTCATCTTCGACTCGACGGGGAAACTGACGATGATCCACCTGGTGCTGTTCAGCGTCAGCGGCACCGAGCGCGAGCGCGACACGCACCGCTTCTTCCTGGTGCAGAACCTCGCGTCGTTCAACTACCAATTCCGCAACGTCTCGGGCAAGGGCAAGGTGCGGCTCAAGGTGATGCAGCCGTTCGAGAAGAGCAAGGCGGAGACCGGGACGCCGGAGATCCCCGCGGTCGTCCCGAACGACTACCGGTAGCCCCGCGAGTCAGTGACCCGGGCAGCAGTAGAGGAGGCGCGTCTCGTCGATCTCGCCCGCCGCGTCGCAGCGACGCTGCGCGGCCAGGGCGCGGCAGTGGTCGATCCGCGTCTGGCGCCAGCGGGCGCGCGCGGCCTCGAGCTCCTCTGCGGTGAGCTCGCGCGCGCCGCGCCCGCGCACGTAAAAGCTGCCCACGTCGCACACCTGCGCCGCCTTGCCGCCGCAGGTCGCGTCGCGGTCCGCGGCGCGGGCGAGCGCGGGCTGCCGCACGCACCGCTCCGCGCCGCCGGGAAGATCGGGGCGTGTCGCGAACCCGTCCGGGCACTGGGGCACGCCGACGCACTCGCCGCGCGCGGCCGCGAACGCCTGCCCCGGCCAGCAGCAGTGGACGCCGTCCTGCGCGCGCGTCATGCCGTCGTCGCAGGCGGGCGGCGCGCAGCGCTGGTGCTCGGCGTCCATGGTGAAGCCCGCGGGGCACGCGGTCGGCACGCCGACGCACCGATCGTCGGCCCAGGCCTGTCCCGGCCAGCAGCAGCGGCCGGCGGTGTCGGCGGCCACGAGCTGGCCCGTCGGGCAGGGGGCCTGCGCGGGCGGCGGCGGGACCGACTCCGGCGCGGGCGGCGCCCGCGTCAGCGCCACGTTGACGTGCGATGTGGCTCCCGCCTGGACGTCGACGGTCTCGCGCTGCGCACGCAGCCCCGGCGCCTGCACCTCCACCACGTGGCTCCCGGGGCGCACCGCGCCAAGCTCGAGGGGCGTCGTCCCGGCGCTCGTGCCGTCGACGAACACCTGCGCGCCGGCGACGTTGGCGTCCACGCGCAGGCGGCCGGCCACGACCAGCGTGGCGGCGACCACCTGGCCGTCGCGCGCGATCGTCGCCGGCACCTCGACGGTCACGTAGCCGTCCCGGCTGAAATAGAACGTCTGCGCCCCGGCGCGGACGCGCGCGCGGCGGACCGGCGTCACGCCGAGCGACTGGCCGGTCGCCTCGCCCACGCGAACCGTGGCCCCCGGCGGCGCGGACTCCAGCCGAACGCCGAGCACGGGCGGCCCCGCCGGTTTCATCGGGTCCTTGCCCGACCCGCACCACTCGGCGAGGCCGGCTTTCCTGGGGCAATGCTCGGTGCGGCAGGTGACGCACGGCTGCGCGAGCGCGGCCCCCTGCCAGCCCAGCGCGACGACCCAGATGACCGCGCGGCGAAGCATGGACGTCTTCAGTGTACCAGGTTGGGATATTCTCGGATCGCGCATGGCGGAAGCGGCGCGTGACCTCACCGGCATGGTCCTGGGGAACTGGCAGCTCGTGCGGCCGCTCGGGGAGGGAGCGTTCGGCGCGGTGTACGAGGCGCAGAACCGCGTGATCGCCGGGCGGCGCGCGGCGGTGAAGATCCTCCACCCCCACATCGCCGGCAACGTCGAGGTGAAGCAGCGCTTCATCAACGAGGCGAGCGCGGCCAGTCGCTCCGAGCACGAGAACATCATCCAGGTGTTCGACGCGGGGTTCGCCGCCGACGGGACCTGCTACACGGTGATGGAGCTGCTCAAGGGCTCCTCGCTGCGGGGCGCGCTGGGCGCGGGGCCGATCGCGCCGGCGCGGGCGGCGCACATCGCGCGGCAGGTCGCGGCGGCGCTGGGGGCGGCGCACGCGCTGGGCATCGTCCACCGCGACCTCAAGCCGGACAACATCTTCCTCACCACCCGGGCGTCCAACCCCGAGTTCGTGAAGGTCCTCGACTTCGGCATCGCCAAGCTCTACGTCCCCGACGCCGACGTGCCGAAGACGCAGATGGGCATGTGGATGGGCACGCCCGGGTACATGTCGCCCGAGCAGTGGCAGACGCTGCCCGACATCGATGGGCGCGCCGACGTCTACGCGCTCGGCGTGATCCTCTACGAGATGGTGACGGGGGTCCTGCCGTTCTCCGCCGACTCGCCGTTCGGCTGGATGAACGCGCACCTGTACGAGGCCGCGCCGGCGCCGTCGCTGCGGGCGGCGGTGCCCGCGGGTCTGGATCGGCTGATCGTGCGCATGCTCGCCAAGGACCGCGCCGAGCGGCCGCAGACGATGGGCGAGGTCGGGCTGGCGCTGCAGGAGGCCCCGACGGTGATCGCGCCGGGGACGCCGCCGCCGCCGTCGCCGCCGCACCGGACCGCGCCGCCGTCCACGTTGCCCGCGGCGTCGCCGCCGCCCGCGCGCCGGCGTCCGGTGGCGGCGCTCGTCGCCGGCGGCGCGCTCGCGGTCGCCGCCGTCGCCTTCGTGGTGCTGCGCCTGGCCGCGGGCCCGTCGGCCGCGCCGGTCGCCGACGCCGCGCCGGTGCGCGTCGCGCCGCCGCCTCGTCCTCCTCCTCTGGCTCCGCCGCCCGACGCCCCGCCGGCGCGCGTCGCGCCTCCTTCTCCTCCGTCCCCCGACGCTCCGCCGCGGATTCCGGAGGAGATGGCCGCTTTCGCCGGCGGCGCGTTCCGCCTCCTCGGCGGCGCGGAGGTGACGCTGGCGCCGTTCATGCTCGGCAAGTACGAGGTGACGATGGGCGAGTTCCGCGCGTTCGCCGAGGCGAACGGGCTGCGCGCGGATCTGCCGTGGGAGGGCGTGGACGACTTCGCGCCGATCGCCAAGCTCCCCGTGAACCTGGTGACGCGCGACGAGGCCGCGCGCTACTGCCGGTGGCGCTACCCGCGCGGCGGCCGCCTGCCCACCGAGGAGGAGTGGGAGTACGCGGCGCGCGACGGCCGCGCCGATCGGCGCTTCCCGTGGGCCGGCGATCGCTTCGACCGCACCAAGGCCAACGCCGCGCGCGCCGAGCGCGCGCTCATGCCCGTGGACAGCCTGCCGACGGGCGCGACCGACCGCGGGCTGTTCCACATGATCGGCAACGTCGCCGAGTGGACGGCGACGACGCTCCCCGACGGCACCGCGGTGGTGCGCGGCGGCGCGGCCAGCACCACCGCCAGCGACCAGCTCACGGCGGGCTCGCGGCAGCTCGCGCCACCCGGGCGCCGCGACCCGTACGTCGGGTTCCGCTGCGCGGCGCGGTAGGAGCGCATGCGATATCATCAGGCGGTACCCCGCGAGGAGGCTCTCGGTGCTCGCGCTGCTGTCCGACATCCACGCCAACGTCGAAGCGCTGGATGCCTGCCTGGAGCACGCGCGCCGCTGCGGCGCCACGCGCTACGCCTTCCTTGGCGATCTCGTCGGCTACGGCGCCGATCCGCAGCGCGTCGTCGACACCGTGATGCGCTACGCGGCCGACGGCGCGGTGGTCGTGAAGGGCAACCACGACGCCGCCGTGGCCAAGTCCGAGCCCGGCATGTCCGACGGCGCGGCGGAAGCGAGGGACTGGACGCGCGGCGCGCTCGACGCGGCGGCCAAGGTGTGGCTCGCGGCGTTGCCGCTGTGCCTCCGCGAGGACCCCATCTGTTTCGTCCACGCGTCGGCCGCCGCGCCCGCCCGCTGGGAGTACATCCACGATGCGGTCCGGGCGCAGAGGTGCGTCGACGCCGCCGGCACGACCTACACGTTCGGCGGCCACGTGCACGAACAGGCGCTGTACTTCGAGGCCGCGGCGGGGCGGATGACGCGGTTCCGCCCGGTCTCGGGGAGCCCAGTGCCCGTTCCGGGCCACCGCCGCTGGTTCGCGATCGTCGGCTCGGCGGGACAGCCGCGCGACGGCAATCCGGCGGCGGCGTACGCGCTGTTCGACCTCGCGCGCGCGACCCTCACGTTCCACCGCGTGCCCTACGACCACGTCGCGGCCGCGCGCAAGATACGCGCCGCGGGCCTTCCGGACCTCCTGTCGTGGAGGCGGCCGCGGTGAACCGGCGCATCACCCCGGCCGAGCGGCTGGCGCCCGGCGATCGCGTGGACGATTTCCACGTGTGGGAGCACATCCACTCCGGCGCCCAGAGCGTCCTCTATCGCGTCACCGGCCGCGACACCGGCTTCCCGCTGCTGATGAAGGTGCCGCGCTTCCGGAGCGGGGACCCGGCGCAGAACCTGCTCTCCTACGAGACGGAAACGTTGATCCTTCCGGCCCTGCACGGCCCGCACGTGCCGCGCTTCGTCGCCGCGGGCGACATCCGGCGCATGCCGTACCTCGTGATGGAGCGGGTCGAGGGCCGCAGCCTCGCGGCGGAGCTCGACCGCTCCCCGCTGCCCGCCGACGAGGTGGCGCGGTTCGGGGCGGCGGTGGCGGATGCGCTGCACCGGCTGCATCGCCAGCACGCCGTGCACTGCGATCTCAAGCCCGAGAACGTCGTCGTGCGCCCGGATGGCACGGCGGTGCTGATCGACTTCGGCCTGGCGTGGCACGCGCGCTTTCCCGACCTGCAGGCGGAGGAGAAGCGGCACGCGGCGGGTTCCATGCCGTTCATCTCGCCCGAGCAGATCCTCGGCGTGCGCGGCGACCCGCGGAGCGACGTGTTCTCGCTCGGGGTGATCCTCTACGAGCTGGCGACGCGCGAGCTGCCGTTCGGCCTTCCCGCCACGGAGGGCGGCCTGCGCCAGCGGCTGTGGATGGATCCGGACCCGCCCGCGGCGCTGGCCAAGACCGTGACGCCGGTGCTGCAGGAGATCATCCTGCACTGCATCGAGCCGCAGGTGGACAACCGCTACCAGTCGGCGGCGCACGTGGCGTTCGACCTGCGCCATCAGGACCAGGTCGAGCTCACGGCGCGCGCGACGAAGGTGCGCGGCGCCGGTTTCCTCACGCAGACGCGGCGGTGGTGGAACGCGCGCGTCGCCCCGCTCGCGCCGCCGCCGCCGCCGAAGCGCGCGATCGACGCCGCGCCCGTGATCATGGTCGCGGTCGACACCACGAATCCCGACGACGATCGCCAGCCCGCCATCCAGCGCGTGACGCGCCAGATCCTGTCTCTGTCGGGCGACTACCGGCTCATGTGCGTGTCCGTCATCGCCGCGGCGCCGGTCGGGACCACCGGCGAGCCGAGCCAGACGGCGCACCATCTCGAGCACATGGTGCGGCTGCGCAACTGGATCGATCCGCTGCCCCTGCCGTCCGAGCGGCTGTCGCAACACGTCATCGAGGCGGCCGACCCCTCAGCCGCGCTGCTCGAGTTCGCCAAGCGCAATCACGTCGACCTCATCGTGCTCGGCGCGCCCGGGCCGCGGGAGCAGGCGCTCGCGTGGTGGCGCTCGGTCGCCTCGAGCGTCACCGCCAATGCCCATTGCAGCGTGTACGTGGTGCGGCTGCCCGAGAAGGCCGAGCCCGAGGGAGAGGCGCCGTGACGATGGTGCCGGCGAGCCTGAAGGCGTTCTTCCGGCCCCAGTCGGTGGCCGTCATCGGCGCGTCGAAGCAGCCCGACAGCGCGGGCACCGCGGTGCTGCGCAGCCTGCTGGCGGCGGAGTTCGACGGGCCAATCATGCCCGTCGATGCGAGGCACCGCTCGCTCCTGGGCGTTTTGTGCCACCGCTCCGTCGACGACCTGCCGCTCGCGCCCGACCTGGCGGTCCTGTGCACCCCCCCGCCCACGCTGCCCGACCTGGTGGCGGCGCTGGGCCGGCGGGGCACGCGGGCGGCGATCATCATGTCGGCCGCGCGTGACGCGGACGACGCCGCCACCCTCCGCGTCGCCCTCCAGGCGGCGGCGCTGCCGCACGGGCTGCGCATCCTTGGACCGGGCTCGGACGGGATCCAAGTGCCGGGCGCCCGCCTCAATGCCAGCTGGATGGTGGGCCGCGCGCGCGCGGGCGGCATCGCCCTGCTGTCCCAGTCGCGATCGCTGATCGCTGGCATGCTGGCGTGGGCGGAATCCCGCGCCATCGGCTTCTCCCACGTCGTCTCGTGCGGCGAGGGCATCGACGTCGACCTGGGCGACCTCCTCGACCACCTGGCCGGCGAGGGCGACGCGCGCGCCGTGCTCCTCTACCTCAAATCGCTCGACGACAGCCGCAAGTTCCTGTCGGCGGCGCGCGCGCTGGCCCGCGTCAAGCCGACGATCGCCATCAAGCCGAGCCGCGGCGAGGGCGAGACGGCCATCGTGTTCCCCGGCGGCCAGGCGCTGCCGGGCGTCGACGGCGACCGGGTCTTCGACGCGGCGATCCAGCGCGCGGGCATGCTGCGGGTGCGCGACATCGACGAGCTGTTCGACGCCGCCGAGACGCTCACCCACGGCGGGCGTCCGAGCGGCGAGCACCTGGTCATCGTCAGCAACGGCGCCGGACCCGGCGAGATGGCCCTGGGCACGCTGGTCGAGGGCGGCGGGCAGATCGCGCCGCTCGCGCCCGACACCGTGGCCGCGCTCGCCGCCGCGGTGCCGGAGCGGAGCGTGGACCCGGTGGTGGACATCGGCCGCGCCGCGCCGCCGCCCCGCTACCGCGAGGTCGTATCGATCCTGCTTCGCGATCCCGGCGTCGACGCGATCCTGGTCATGCATACCGCCGATGCCCTGTCGACCGACGAGGCGTGCGCCGTCGAGATCGTCGAGGCGATGAGGGGCAGCGACCGCTTCGTGCTCACGTGCTGGCTCGGCGCCGACCCCGCAGGCAGCATCCACGCGCGCTTCCGGGAGGCGGGGATCGCCCACTACGTCACCCCGGAGAAGGCCACGCGCGCGTTCCTACGCATGGTCCAGTATCGGCGCAACCAGTACCTGCTGCACCAGACTCCGGCGACGGCGCCGCCGGACAAGGCGACGAGCCGGATGCGGGCGCGGGCCCGCGACATCGTCGCCGGCGCGCTCGAGGAGGGGCGCTTCTGGCTGCACGAGGAAGAGGCCTTCCGCCTGCTCGAGTGCTACGGCATCCCGGCGCAGCCCGCGCGGCTCGCGACCGCGCCCGAGGACGCCGTGCGGCGGGCGCGAGAGCTGGGCTTACCGGTGACCGTGCGCCCGTCGATGCGGCCGGCGGAATCGCGCGCGGAGCTGGCCGCGGAGTCCGCCGTCCGCGACGCCGCGACCGCGCTGTTCGCCCAGCCCGCCCCGGCTCTCCCCGGCATGGCGGAGCCGTGCGTCGTGGTGCAGGCCGCGCTCCGGCGGCCCGACGCGCTGATCCTGATGGCGGGCATCGCCAGCGACCCCGTCTTCGGCCGAGTCATCCATCTCGGCCCGGGCGGCCTGCAGACGCGGATCGACGAGAGCGGTGCGCTGTCGCTGCCGCCGCTCAACATGGCGCTGGCCGAGGACATGATCGCGCGCGCCCGCATCGCCGACATGGTGGCGCAAACGTTCGACCGATCGGGGCTGGACGAGCTGATCCTGCGATCCATGCTGGTGCGGCTGTCGGAGCTGGCGGTGGATGTGCCGGAGGTGACGGTGCTGCAGATCAATCCGCTGCTCGCCGACCGCGACGGCGTGCTGGCCCAGGACGTCCACGTGGCCATCGAGCCGGCGCGCCCCGACCGCCCCGTCCTGGCCATCCGCCCGTGTCCCGGCGAGCTGGAGGAAGAGCTCACGCTCAAGGACGGGAGCAAAGTGGTGGCACGCCCCGTCACGCCGGAAGATGAGCCGGCCTACGCGGGGCTGCTGGCGCGCACCAGCCCCGCAGACCTGCCCAGCCGCCGCGGCGTGCCGCGCGACGCGGCCGCGCAGCTCGTACACATCGACTACGACCGCGAGATGACGTTCGTCGTCGTCCGTCCGGACGCGGACGGCGAGACCGAGATCGTCGGCGTGGTAGACAGCTTGACCGCGCCCGACAATCGCGAGGCCGAATACGCGATTCTCGTCCGCAGCGATGTGCGGCGCATCGGCCTCGGCCGCGCGCTGATGGAGAAGATGATCCGCTACTGTCGGTCGCGCGGCACGGGGACGTTGTACGCCAGGGTGCCGAAGAGCAACGTCGCCATGCTCAGCCTCGACTTCAAGCTCGGCTTCCAGCCGGATCTCGAGGGCGAGCATGACGATGACACCGAGAGGATGGTCCTCCGGCTGCGCTGACCTCACCCGCCGAGCAGTTGCTTGACCTGCGCGACCAGCTCCTTGGTCGAGAACGGCTTGGTCACGTAGAGGTCGGCGCCGAGCGCCATGCCCTCTGCCTGGTCGGTCTCGCGGCCCTTGGCGGTGAGCATGACGATCTTGAGCCCGGCGAAGCGGGGATCGGCGCGGAGCTTCTGGCACACCTCGAAGCCGTTGATCCTCGGCAGCATGATGTCGAGCAGCACCAGGTCCGGCGCCGTCCGGTGGACGGACGCCAGTGCGGCCTCGCCGTCGACTGCGACCTCGACTTCGAACCCCGCGCGCTTCATGAGGAATTCGAGCGAGACGACGATGTTGGGCTCGTCGTCGACAATGAGGATGCGCTTGCCCATGGTGCCGCGTCCCTCCTATCCGGCGCCCTCTGCCGCTTTGGCCCGCGCCGCGGGAGTCTCCAGCGGCAGGGTGAACGAGAACGTCGCTCCCTTGCCCAGCTCGCTGTCGACCCACAGCCGCCCGCCGAAGTGCTCGATGATGCGCCGGCTGATGGGCAGCCCCAGCCCGGTGCCCTTGGGCCTGTCGGCCAGCGTGTCGCCGACCTGCCTGAACTTCTCGAACACGGTGTGTTGATCGGCCCGGCCGATCCCGGGGCCGTTGTCCTGCACGTCCACCTGGACGAAGCCCTTGCTGGCCCCCAGTCGGATCTCGACGCGTCCTTCGCCCGGCCGGCACACCTTCACTGCGTTGGACAGGAGGTTGATGAGCACCTGCACCAGACGGTCCCGGTCGGCCATGACGCGAGGGACCGCATCGGCGCGCACGACGGTCGCAAGCGCGATGCGGTTTTCGTGGAACAGCTGGCTGGTGGTCTCCACCGACTCGCGGATGACCTCGTGGACGTCGAGCTCGGTGGTGTGCCACTCCGCGCTGCCGGACTCGATCTTCGCCAGATCGAGCACCTGGTTGATCAATCGCGTCAGACGCTGCGTCTCCTTGACGATGATGGCGAGGAACTGCTTGCGCTGGGGCAGATTGATCTCGGGATCGTCGAGCAGGATCTCGGAGAAGGCGCGGATCGAGGTGAGCGGCGTGCGCAGCTCGTGGGTGACGGTGGACATGAAGTCGTCCTTCATCCGGTCCAGCTCCTGGAGGAGCGCGTTGGCGGCGCGCAGCTCCGCGGTCGCGGCCTCGAGCTCGCGCGACTTGTCCTCGAGCTGGCGGCTGTAGGCGCGAGCCTGCGAGGCCTCGTCCAGGATGTCCATCACCTCGTCGAGGCCCGGCGGCTGCTCCTGCACGAGCGAGGCGATCATCACGCGCGCGGACGCCCCCCCGATCGCCCCGGCGAGCTGCGCCTCCGCGAACGCCACCAGATCCGCGTCGGCGCGCAGCTCCTCGACCGAGCCGAGGCCGCGCCGGCGGGCATGGGCGAGGAACGCTTCTCGCGCCCGGTCGGGCCCGAGGAAGCGCCCGATGAGCGGGAGCAGATCCTCGACGGACGCGCTCGCGCGCCACACGCCCGAGCGCTCGAGCCCCTGGGTGCGGCGGAACACGTCCACGTACCTGGTCGCCTGGCCCGCCTCGGGGATGCTCTGCCATCCGGCGAGCGACACGCCCACGTAGGTGCCGATGTTCGCGAGCATGCTCCAGAACAGGCAGTGGGAGATCTCGTCCAGCCCGGTGAGGCCGAAGAGCTGCTGCGGCCGGAGCAACGCCACCCCGAACGGCCCCTCGGTAAGCAGGTCGGCCGGAAGCCATCCCGACTTGGCGAACGAGGGCAGGAGCAGCGTGTAGGCCCACACCGCGAACCCCGCGGACAGACCCGCGATGGCGCCGGTGCGCGTCCCGCCGCGCCAGTACATGCCGCCGAAGATGACCGGCGCGAACTGCGCCACCGCCGCGAAGGAGATGAGGCCGGTGGCCACGAGCGCATACGCCTCGCCGGCGACGCGGAAGTGGATGAAGGCCAGCATGAGGATGCCGGTGATCGCCCAGCGGCGGATGGACAGGAGCAGGCGGGACAGATCGGGGCGCTCGTTGAGGCGCAACCACCGCAGGCGCAGCAACACCGGCATGACCAGGTCGTTGCACACCATGGTGGACAGGGCGATGGTCTCCACGATGACCATGCCGGTGCCCGCGGACAGGCCGCCGACGAACACGAACAGCGCCACCGTCTCCTGCTGCTGCGACATGGGGAGCGTGAGCACGAACGTGTCGGCGTCCACGCCCGCCGAGGAGAAGATCATCAACCCGCCCAGCGCGATGGGCAGGACGAACACGTTGATGAGAAACAGGTAGAGCGGGAACAGCCAGATGGCCTTGCGCAGGTGGTTCTCGTCCACGTTCTCGACGACGGAGATCTGGAACTGCCGCGGCAGCGTGACGATCGACAGCATGGACAAGAACGTAAGGAAGCCCCACGTACCGTAGCTGCTGCCGGTGGACACGGTCATCAGCGCCTGCAGCCTGGGGATCTGCCGCGCGCGCTCGAACACCTCGCCGAAGCCGTGGTAGATGCCGAAGGTGACGAAGGCGCCCACCACCAGGAACGCGAGGAGCTTCACCATCGATTCGAACGCGATGGCCGCGACCATGCCCTCGTGGCGCTCGGTGGCGTCGAGGTGGCGCGTGCCGAACAGGATCGTGAACGCCGCCAGGATCAGCGCGATGTACAGCGCGGTGTCGTTCAGGATGGGCAGCGCGCCCGCCTGCCCCGGCATGACGATGTGCGGGTAGTGGCGGAGGATGGTGTAGCTGCCCGAGATCGCCTTGAGCTGGAGCGAGATGTACGGGATGACGCCGATGACGGCGATGACCGTCACCAGCCCGCCCAGCATCTGGCTCTTGCCGTAGCGCGAGGCGATGAAGTCGGCGATGGACGTGATGCGGTACGCCTTGCTGATGCGGATGATCTTGCGCATCACGTACCACCACAGCGCCACCATCAGCGTCGGGCCGAGATAGATGGGCAGGAAGCCCACGCCGGTCGTGGCCGCGCGCCCCACGCTGCCGTAGAACGTCCACGTGCTGCAGTAGACCGCCAGGGACAGCGCGTAGATGTAGGGGTTGGCGATGATCGAGCGTCCGGCCGCGGCGCGCCGGTCGCCGTAGTACGCGACGGCGAACAGCACGCCGAGGTAGGCGAACGCGACGACGACAATCACCCACCCCTGCAGCATGTCCGCTGGCCCCTAGTCTCTGGGTCGCTCGATCACCACGGCCATCAGGCCGATCAGCGCGGCCCAGGCTCCGAAGAGGTAGGCATAAGGCACCGGGATCCCTGCGATCCTGCCCGGCCCGGTGAACAGCGAGACGATCGGGTAGTTCAGCAGGATGCAGCCCATCAGGAAGATGGCGGCGAGGCGCTGGCCGGTGATGCCCGAACGTCTCATGGTGGTGCCCTGCGCAAGAGCATCATACCACTCCGGGGGTTCTCCCGCGCTCGGGGCGGTCCCCGCTAGGAGCGCAGCTCCGAGATCGGCCGCCTTCCTGCGAACCCGGCCTCGGGGGCGTGGAACCAGCCGCACGCCTTCTCGCCGTAGCGCCAGCACAGAAGCACGTCGCGCCCGGACGACCTGGCCCAGAAGTCGCACAGCCCGGTCTCGAGGTCCTTCACCTCCGCCCCGAGCGACTCGACCTCGGCGAGGTCGCCCTTGAGGCACTCGAGCAGACCCTTGAACGTGACGCGCAGGCGGATCGCGTCCTCGGGCGCGCCGGGGATGATGGGGTCGAAATCGTCGCCCCGCGGCGCGAGCTTCATCGCGTCGAGGCGTTGGTAGAGCTCCTTGAGCTGCGAGCGCAGGCGCAGGACGCGCGCGAAGATCTCGTCCAGGCGAGGGACCAGGAGATTCACCTCGTCGACGCTGAAATAACGCTTCGCCATCACTCGTAGTCCCGCGCGAGCGACTCGCGCACCGCGTCGTCGAGCTCCGCGCGGTGGCGGTAGTCGGGATGGTCGATGGCGATCGCCAGCGGCGTGCCGGGGGCGCGCAGCTCGGTCATCGCGTCCGCGGTCAGAGGAAAGCGCAGGTACTGCACCGCCGAGATGCGCTCCTCCTCCTGCCGCCCGGGCTCGAACGCGGCGCGCACGCGGTGGGCGCCGATCTCGAGCGTGACGTGCTCGTCCAGGCCGACGAAGCGCGGCAGCGCCACCTTCGCGTCCTCGTCGCGCGGGATCTCCAGGAACAGCGTCGCCGACAGCGAGCCCTCGTCGGGCATGAGCTCGTTGTAGACGTCGAGCTCCGCCTGGATCCCCTCGTCGCCGGCGATGTGCTCGGCGCGCAGCATCTCCTCGATCTGGAAGCGCAGCGTATCGCGATTCTCGAACACGAGCGTCACGCGATCGCCCACGTGCACGCGGCGCGCGCGCTTGATCTCGATGATGCGCTTGCGGAAATCGTCCCGGACCTTGGTGTACAGCGTCGGACCGAGGACGTCGCGACGCTCGATTCTGCCGATCTTCGGCATGCGCGTCGCCGGGTCAGGCCCTGAGCGAATCGAGCCCCTTCTGGAAGCGGCCGGCGTGGGACCGCTCGGCGCGCGCGAGCGTCTCGAACCATTCGGCGATCTCCTCGAAGCCCTCGTCGCGCGCCGCCTTGGCGAAGCTGGGATACATCTCGGTGTACTCGTAGGTCTCGCCGGCGATGGCGGCCTTGAGGTTCTTGTTGGTGTCGCCGATGGGCTCGCCGGTGGCGGGGTCGCCGACCTGGCGGAGAAAATCGAGATGTCCGTGCGCGTGGCCGGTCTCCCCCTCGGCGGTGTCGCGGAACAGGCCGGCGATGTCCGGGTGGCCTTCCACGTCGGCGTGCTTGGCGAAATAGAGATAACGGCGGTTGGCCTGGGACTCTCCAGCGAACGCCGCTTTGAGGTTTTCGTGGGTCCTGGTGCCCGCGAGATTCTTGGCCATCACGTGCCTCCTACGTCAGCCCGAATGCGTAACACCGTCGCCCAGGGCGTGCAAGGGTGTATAGTGCGCCGACTTCATGAAGACGACGCTTCACCCCAAGCGCCGCCTCCGCCCGCCCCCGATGGACGCGGGGAGCCAAGAGGTCGCCGCCCTCATCGACACATACTTCAACGCGTACAACGCGGCCCGCCTGCGCGAAGCGTGTCAGCTCTACGCGCGCATCATCGACGAGGGCGCGACCATCGGCGTGTCCCTGTCGGGCGCGCTCACCCCGGCCGGGCTGTCGAGCGTGATCACGCCGCTCCTGCGCGCCGGGTTCATCGACTCCCTGTCGTCGACCGGCGCGAATCTCTACCATGACCTCCACTTCGATCTCGGCCTGCCGCTCTACCGCGGCGACGCCACCGTCGCCAGCGGCGCGCACGACGTGACGCTGCGCAAGGACGGCGTCATCCGCGTGTACGACGTCCTGTTCCCCGCGGACGTCCTGTACAAGACGGACGAGTGGCTCATGCGCGTCATGATGGCCGAGGAGTTCATGAAGCGCCTCGGCACGGCCGAGCTCCACCACCGCATCGGCCGCTACGCGCTCGAGACGGCACGCCAGACCGGCACGACCAAGCCGTCCATCCTCGCCACCTGCCACGAGCTCGACGTGCCCGTGTACTCGCCGTCGCCGGGCGACTCGACGATCGGGCTCAACTTCTCCGCCATCCATACGTACGACCCGGATCGCGGGCCGCAGGTGGATCCGGCGATCGACGTCGCCGAGATGGCGGCGCTCGTCCTCGACGCCAAGCGCCAGAAGGGCGGGACCAGCGCGGTCGTCATCTTCGGCGGTGGCGCGCCCAAGAACTTCCTCCTCCAGACCGAGCCGCAGCTGCAGGAGATCCTCGGCGTATCGGAGAAGGGGCACGACTACTTCGTGCAGTTCACCGACGCGCGGCCCGACACCGGAGGCCTTTCCGGCGCCACCCCGGCCGAAGCGGTGAGCTGGGGCAAGATCGACCCGGACAAGCTCCCCGGCGCGGTCGTGTGTTACATCGACTCGACGATCGCCATGCCGCTCATCGGCGCGTACGTCCTCGCCCGCTGCAAACCCCGACCGCCCCGACGCCTGTATCGCAAGTTTCCGGGCATCCTCGACAAGCTTCGGTCAGAGTATAAAAAGTCACCGCTGTACGCGCGGTACTGGAACCCATCCCCAAGGAAACCCGGACGCAAACATGGCACATGATCCCAAGAACTATGAGCACCTGATCGGCAAGATCAGGGGGCTCTCGGAGAATCAGCTCAAGGCGCACTTCTCGCTGTACCAGGGCTACGTCAAGAAGCTGAACGAGATCGAACAGAGGCTCGGCACCGTCGACAAGAGCGCGGCGAATTACAGCTACAACGAGTACAGCGAGCTCAAGCGCCGCGAGCCGGTCGCCTACAACGGGGCGTTGCTCCACGAGTGCTACTTCGACAACCTCGGCGGCGAGGGGTCGCAGCCGACCGACGTGCTCAAGAAAGCGATCAACACGCACTTCGGCAGCTGGGACGCCTACGTCGCGGACATCAAGGCGGCCGCCGCGTCGGCGCACGGCTGGGTGCTCACCTGCTTCGGCTACTGGGACATGAAGCTCAAGAACGTCCTCGTGCAGAGCGAGCACCACATGGGGCTCCAGGCCGACACGCAGATCCTCGTGGCGATCGATTGCTGGGAGCACGCCTACTTCATGGACTACGGCACCAAGAAGCCCGACTACATCGCGGCGGTCATCGCCTCGCTGAACTGGAACGTCATCGGCGAGCGGGCCAAGATGTCGCCTCTGGCCCATCCGCCGCAGTAACCTCGCCGGTATGCCCCCCCTCGACCACCGAACGAACGACAGGAAGTGGCAGGAGCGCTGGGCCGCCGCGGGCGTCTTCCGCGCGCGCGAGGATGCGGGCCGGCCGAAGTGCTACGTGATGGACATGTTCCCGTACCCGTCGGGGGCCGGGCTCCACGTCGGCCACCCGGAGGGCTACACCGCGACGGACATCATCGCGCGGCTGCGGCGCATGCAGGGATACTCCGTGCTCCATCCCATGGGGTGGGACGCGTTCGGGCTGCCGGCCGAGAGCCACGCGATCAAGACCGGCGTGCACCCGGCCAAGACGACGCAGCAGGCGATCGAGACGTTCCGGCGGCAGATCCAGTCGATCGGTCTTTCGTACGACTGGGAGCGCGAGATCGCCACGACCGACCCCGACTACTACAAGTGGACGCAGTGGATCTTCGTGCGCCTGTTCGAGCGGGGGCTCGCCTACCAGGCGAACATCCCCATAAACTGGTGTCCCAAGGACCGGATCGGTCTGGCCAACGAGGAGGTGGTCGGCGGACGGTGCGAGCGCTGCGGAACGCCCGTCGAGCGGCGCGACGTCAAGCAGTGGCTGCTCAAGATCACCGTCTACGCCGACCGCCTGCTGGACGACCTCGCCGGGCTCGACTGGCCGGAGTCGACGCTCGCGATGCAACGCAACTGGATCGGGCGGTCGGAGGGGGCGGAGATCGATTTCCCGTCGGCAGGCGGCGCGATCCGCGTGTACACGACGCGGCCGGACACGGTCTACGGCGCGACGTACATGGTGCTGGCGCCGGAGCACCCGCTGGTAGCCGCGCTGACGGCGCCCGAGCGGCGCGCCGAGGTCCAGGCGTACCAGCAGGCGGCGCGGCGGAAGAGCGACCTCGAGCGGACCGACCTCGCCAAGGAAAAGACGGGCGTGTGGACCGGCGGCACCGCGACCAACCCGGCGACCGGCGCCGAGATCCCGGTGTGGATCGCCGACTACGTGCTCGCCCACTACGGGACGGGCGCGATCATGGCCGTGCCCGGCCACGACGAGCGCGACCACGAGTTCGCGCGCGAGTACGAGCTGCCCATCGTCGAGGTGGTGTCGGGCGGCAACGTCGCCGAGGCCGCGTTCGTCGGGGACGGCGTCGGGGTGAATTCGGGGATCCTCGACGGGCTGCCCACCCCGGAGGCGAAGAAGCGGATCGTGGCGTGGCTCGTCGACGAGGGCATCGGCCGGGCGGCGGTGACCTATCGCCTGCGCGACTGGGTGTTCTCGCGCCAGCGCTACTGGGGCGAGCCGATCCCGATCGTGCACTGCAGGGCGTGCGGGCCGGTGGCCGTGCCGGACGCCGAGCTGCCCGTGCGCCTCCCCGACGTGGAGCGGTACGAGCCGACGGGCACGGGCGAGTCGCCGCTCGCGGCGATCCGCAGCTGGGTGGAGACGCCGTGCCCGCGCTGCGGCGGGGCGGGCGAGCGCGAGACCGACACCATGCCCAACTGGGCGGGGTCGTGCTGGTACTACCTGCGCTTCATGGACCCGCACAACGACCGCGAGCTCGTCGGGGCCGAGCGCGAGAGGTACTGGGGGCCGGTGGACCTGTACGTGGGGGGCACCGAGCACGCGGTGCTGCATCTCCTCTACTCGCGCTTCTGGCACAAGTTCCTCTACGACCTGCGGATCGTCCACACCACGGAGCCCTTCATGAAGCTCCGGCACCAGGGGATGATCCTCGCGTACAGCTTCCGCGACGAGCATCATCGTTATCGCGCCTACGAGGACATCGACTTCACCAAGGATCCGCCGGCGCTGACCGACGGGGGAAAGCTCGCCTCCGCGGTGGAGAAGATGTCGAAGTCCCGCCTGAACGTCATCAACCCCGACGACGTGATCGCGCGCTACGGGGCCGACGGCCTCAGGATGTACGAGATGTTCATGGGGGACTTCGAGGCGGCCAAGCCCTGGGACGTGCGGGCGATCGAGGGCATTCCGCGGTTCCTGGCGCGCGCCTGGCGCGTGGTGGACGACTGGGACGAGCACAAGGCGCCGACGGGGGATCCCAACCTGCGCGCGCGCCACGCGGCGATCAAGGCGGTGACCGAGCGGATCGAGGCGTTCAAATTCAACACCGCGATCGCGGCGCTGATGGAGTACACGACCATCCTGATCCAGGGCGCGACGCGGACCGATGTCGAGACGTTGTGCGTGCTCCTGTCGCCGTTCGCGCCGCACACGGCCGAGGCCGGGTGGGAGCGGCTGGGCGAGGCGCCGTTCTGCTGCACGCAGGCGTGGCCGAGCTTCGATCCGGCGCTGGTCGAGTCGGACAGCGTGACCGTGGCGGTGCAGGTGAACGGCAAGCTGCGCGGCACGTTCGAGGCGCCGCGCGGATCGGCGAACGACATGCTGGAGAAGACGGCGCTCGGGCTGCCCAACGTGCAGAAGCACCTCGACGGCAAGACGCCGCGCCGGGTGGTCGTGGTCAAGGGGACGCTCGTCAACGTGGTCGTCTAGCCGAGGAGGGCGCGTGCCGATCACGATCGTCCCCGCGCGTCCCTCGGCCTCGCCCCTCCTCACCGACGAGCAACGGCGCCAGCTCGACACGCTCGACGACATCCTCGTCAAGGGGGAGGGCGCGCTGCGCGTGGCGGTCGAAGCGGGCGCGCGCGTGGGGCACCTGCTCGTGTTCTTGCGCATGTCGCCGGCGGTGACCGCGTTCGTCGACGGGTGGAACCCCGATCGGCCGGGGACGCCGGCGCGGCTCGAGCGCGAGCGGGCCGCCTACGTCACCGACGTCCTGGTGGTGGAGAGCGCGCGGCGGCGCGGCGTGGCCACCCTGCTCCTCGAGGACGCGGCGAAGCTGGCGCGCGCGGCGGGCCTGGCCCGCCTGGTCCTCCACGTGGCGCCGGACAATCACGCCGCGCTGGCGCTGTACGCCAAGCTCGGTTTCGCGCGCGGCGAGGAGACGGGCGGGACGGTGGAGCTCGCGCTCGATCTGTGACGGCCCGGGGTGACCGTCGGGCCTTTTCAGCCCCAGGGCGTGCGCCAGCGTCGTGCCGTGCGGCGCGCGAGGGTCAATCTCCCGTCAACTCCCGGTAGAGCCGCCGCACCTCGCGAGCGTTGCGTTCGAGCGAGAACTCGGCGCGAACGAAGGCGGCGCCGGCGCGGCCGAGCCGCTCGCGCAGCGCGCGGTCCTTGGTAAGGGCAACGATCGGCGGGGCCATCTCGGCGATCCGGTCCACGGGCGCCAGGTAGCCAGTCTCGCCGTGGCGGATCGCGTCGACGCTGCCGATGGCGGCGCTGGCGACCGCCGGCAGGCCGAACGCGGCCGCCTCGACCACCGCGCGGGGCAGCCCCTCCCGCCACGACGGCAGGACGAGCAGGTCGGCGGCGCGGTAGCGGGCGAACAGCTCTCCCGGCTGGAGGTAGCCGCTCCACCGCACGTGGGGGCGGAGCCGATGCCGCTCGACCGCCTCGTGACAGGCGGCGCCATAATCCGAGCCCTCGTTTCCCCCCACCAGCTCGACGCGGATACGGGGCGCGCTCGCCACCACCTGGGGGAGGACCTCGTCGAGGAAGTCGAGCTGCCGCTTGTCGGTGCCGATCCGTCCGACCAGGAGCGCGTGCACGTCGTCGTCGTCGAGACCGAGCGTGGCCCGGGCCGCGGCGCGGGGGGTGGCGGCGATGAACGCGTCGATGGCGGCGAAGTCGAAACCGTTGTAGATGGGGCGGACGCGGCGCTCGAGGAACGGCCGGAGCAGGGGCGGCGCGTCGCCGACGAAGTGATCGCGCAGCGACGGGGACACGGTGACGGTGCGGTGGGCCAGGAACGCGCCGAGGAGCTGCGGCAACCGGGTCTTGAGGCTCATCGCCCGCTCGTGAAAGATGATCTTGGCGCCGGCGAGCCGGCCCCCAAAGCCGGCCGCGAAGAGCCCGTTCAGCTTGGAAGCGTGCACCAGCGCGGCGCGGTGACGCCGGACGATCCGCCAGACTCGAAGGTTGGCGCCGGCGATGCGGAGGACCCTGCGAGCGACTTCGGCGGGACTCGCCCCGCGCAGGCCGACGAGGGGATCGCCGAGCGGCACGACCTCGTAACGGAGGCCGCGCCGGGCGAGCTCGCGCGCCAGCTCGTCGTCGGAAGTGAGGATGAAGATCGACTCGATGCCGGCGGCGGCGAGCGCCTCGGCAGTGGCGATCGCGCTGCGCTCTCCGCCGTAGACTTCGTCGCCGGGCTCCCGGGCGAAGACGAAGAGGACGTCAGCCATGGAGCTCCGCGTACACCGGCGCGTGATCCGACGGCTGCTTTCCCTTCCGCGCCTCGCGGTCGACCTTCACGTCCTTGACGCGCCCGGCCAGAGCCCGCGTCGCGAAGATGTGATCGATGCGCAGGCCCTTCCCCTTGGGAAACGACAGCTGCCGATAATCCCACCACGTGAAGACGCGCAGCGTCGGGTGCACCGCGCGCAGCGTGTCGGTCCACGTCGGCTCGACGATGCGCGACAGCGCGGCGCGCTCGGCGCTCGAGCACATGATCTGCTCCCGCCACGCGTCGGGGTCGTGCACGTCGAGGTCGCCCGGCGCCACGTTGAAGTCCCCGAGCAGCGCCGCCGGGCCGCTCGGCGCGTTCCGCCGCAGATACCGATCCAGGCGCGCCATCCACTCGATCTTGAACGTGTACTTGTCCGTGCCGGGCGCCTGCCCGTTCGGCACGTACACGTTGAAGAACCGGATCCCCTCGATCGTCCCCGCGATGAAGCGCGAATGGCTCTCGTCGCCGCCGTCGCCGAACCCGCGCACCACGTCGGTGATGGGCCGCTTGGACAAGATCGCCACGCCGTTGTAGGTGCGCTGGCCGTAGACGGCCGCCTCGTAACCGAGCCCGCGGAACGCCAGCGTCGGGAACTCGGCGTCCTCCACCTTGATCTCCTGCAGGCACAGGATGTCGGGCTTGTTCTCGGCGGTCCACGCCAGGGCGCGCTCCTCGCGGGCGCGGATGCTGTTGATGTTCCAGGTGGCGATGCGCATGGTCTTCACTTGGCGGGGGGCAGCTCGAGGCGCTTGCGCGGCAGGCCCAGGCTGCGCCGCCGCATCGCGCGGAAGCCGTCGCGGCCCTCGCGCAGGAATCGCCGCGCCGACCGCTCCTTCGCCGCCAGGCGGGGCCATTTCTGCCGCGCCGAGAACGCGCGCGCGACGGCGTAGATGAAGGGGACAACCAGGATGTCCGCGGTCCACAGGGCCACCGAGCCGAGGACGCCCATGGCGAGGAGCGCCACGCGCAGGAACGCGCGCAGCGGGGGCGGCACCGATCCGTCGGTGAAATCGAACAGCTCGTCGGGGTCGTGGGGCGGCGACGTCTTTATCGGCAGAGGCGCGGCCGGCTCCGGCCGGCGCACCTGCTTTGCCTGGGCCAGGAGGAGCCGCTTGGTCTCCGCGGCCGACGCCGGGCGGCGCTCCGGGTCCGGGTCGGTCATGCGCTCGAGGACGTCGCGCAACGAGGAATCCATCGATGGCAGGTGCTTCGCGAGGTCCATGCGCAGGCCCTTGCGGGGCACCCGTTCCGGCTCGACGCCGCCCGCGAGCGCGACAATCGTCGCGCCCAGACCGTAGAGGTCGGTCGCCGGCGTGGCCGCGCCGTGCAGCTGCTCCGGCGCCATGTAGCCGAACGTCCCGACCACCGTCGATCCGCCCTCCTCGCGCAACGCCGCCGCCACGCCGCCGAAATCGACCACCGAAACGCGCCCGTCGGCGGCGCGGAGGATGTTCGCGGGCTTGAGGTCGCGGTGGATGACCGCGGGCTTGCGCGCGTGCAGGTAGTCGACGATGTCCAGCACGCGCGCGGCGACGTCGCGGAGCTCGTCGTCGGTGAAGCGCACCTTTTTCGCCAGGGATCGGAGCGTGACGCCCGGCGCGCGTTCCATGACGAGACAGAAGGTGCCAGGCGGCTCTTCGAGCGCCTCCAGGAGCTTGGGTATGCCGGGGTGCGACAGCTCCTTGAGCACCTTGGTCTCGCGCTCGAACAGCTCGAAGCGCTTCCAGCCGCCCTGCTCCGCGGAAAGGACGAGCCTTTTCACCACGACGATGCGATCGGCATCCCGCTCGTCGCGCGCGAGGTACGTGCGCCCCTGCCCCCCCGAGCCCAGCCGCGGCCCCAGGCGCCAGCGGCCGGCCAGGACGGCTCCCTCGAAGCTCGGCGGCATTCCGCCCAAGTATAGCGGTGGAAGGCTCCGGCGCCCCGTGGCAAAGTCCCCGGGATGAAATTCCGCCACGCGCTCGTCCTGTCGCTCCTCCCCGCCGTCGCGCTCGCCCAGGAGAGGAAGGAGAAGGGGAACCTCGTCATCGACGGAATCCCCGACATCCCCGCGGACACGTTCGACCGTATGAACCAGTACCAGAACGCCCGGTCGGCCACGCTCGTCGACTGGGACGGCGCCGACAAGGGGATCCTCATCCTCACGCGCTTCGGCGACACCACCCAGCTCCATCGCGTCGGCGCGCCCGGGGCCTACCGCGAGCAGCTGACGTTCACGCGCGAGCCCGTCGCCGGCGGGGCGGCCGACCCGTCGTCGGCCGACGGGTTCTACTACGGGCAGGACGTGGGGGGCGGCGAGTTCGAGCAGTTCTACTGGTTCGACGCCAAGACCGGGCGCGCCACGCTGCTCACCGACGGAAAATCGCGCAACGACGACATCCTTCCGGCGAACAAAGGCGGCAGGTTCGCCTACGTGTCGACCCGCCGCAACAAGAAGGACTTCGACATCTACGTCGGCAAGCGCGACGACGTCAAGGCGACGCGCCTGGTGAAGGAGGTCGAGGGGCAATGGCATCCGCTCGACTGGTCCGCCGACGACGCGCGGCTCCTCGTGTCGCGAGAGATCTCGATCAACGAGACGTACGTCTACGTCCTCGACGTGGCGTCGGGCGAGATCAAGGAGATCAACCCGAAGCCGGGGACGAAGATCGCGTACGGCTCGGCGGCGCGGTTCACGCCCGACGGCAAAGGCGTGTACTACAGCTCCGACGAGGACAGCGAGACGCTGCGGCTGGTACGCCAGGACCTCGCCACCGGCAAGAAGACCGTCTTGACCGACCTGAAGTGGGACGTCGACGGCCTCACCGTGTCCCGCGACGGCAAGTGGCTGGCCTACACCGTCAACGAGGGCGGGGCGAGCGCGCTGTACCTCGCGCCCATCGCCCAGCCGACCAAGGCGCGGCGCCTCGCCGTCCCGCCCGGCGTCATCGGCAAGTTCGCGTTCGACCGCGCCGGCAAGCGGCTCGCCTACTCGCTGTCGTCCGCCCGCTCGAGCTCGGACGTGTACAGCTTCGATCTCCCCGCGGCGCAGAAGCCGGTGCAGTGGACGTTCAGCGAGCTGGCCGGGCTGGCGCGCGACTCGTTCGTGACGCCGACGCTCATCGAGTACCCGTCGTTCGACGGCAAGCCCATCCCCGCCTGGTATTACAAGCCGCGCGCCGCGGGCAAGCGGGTCCCGGTGGTGGTCAACATCCACGGCGGCCCCGAGGCGCAGTCGCGGCCGAGTTTCAGCGCGGTGCTCCAGTACCTGGTGAACGAGCTCGGCGTCGCCGTGCTGTCGCCCAACGTGCGCGGCTCGGCGGGGTACGGCAAGAGCTACCTCCTGCTCGACAACGGGTTCGGGCGCGAGGATTCGGTGAAGGACATCGGCGGGCTGCTCGACTGGATCGCCAAGCAGCCCGAGCTCGACGCCGGGCGCGTGGCGGTCTACGGGGGCTCGTACGGCGGATTCATGGTGCTCGCGGCGCTGACCACGTTCCCCGACCGCATCCGCTGCGGGATCGACGTCGTGGGGATCTCGAATTTCGTGTCGTTTCTCGAGCGCACCGAGGCGTACCGCCGCGACCTGCGGCGCGCCGAGTACGGCGACGAGCGCGAGCCCAAGATGCGCGAGTTCCTGCAGCGGATCTCGCCCCTCACCAATGCCGGCAAGATCAAGAGCCCGCTGTTCGTGGTGCAGGGGTTGAACGACCCGCGCGTCCCGGCGAACGAATCGGAACAGATCGTCGCCACCGTGCGCAAGAACGGCGGCAAGGTGTGGTACCTGCTCGCCAAGGACGAGGGGCACGGCTTCAAGAAGAAGACGAACCGCGATTACTTCGACGCCGCCGCCAGCGCGTTCTTCGAGACGTACCTCTTGAAATGACCCTGCGCCTGGTCACCGAGCGCCTGGTGCTGACCCTCCCGGGGCCCGAGGCGGCCGGGCGGGTCCTCGCCTACCTGCTCGCCAACCGCGACCACCTGGCGCCGTGGGAGCCGCCGCTCCCCGAGGGATACTTGACGGTCGGCCATCAGGCCGAGCGGCTCGCCCGCGCGCACGAGGAGCTCGCGGAGGATCGCGCCCTGCGCCTGTACCTCCTCGACCGGAGCGACGAGGGCGGCGCGATCCTCGGCACGGCGAACTTCACGCAGATCTCGCGCGGCGGCGCGCAGTCGTGCATGCTCGGCTACGCCCTGTCGCGCGACGCGCAGGGGAAGGGACTCATGCTCGAGGCGCTGCGCGAGGCGATCTGCTACGTCTGGGACGAGCTCGCCCTCCATCGTATCCAGGCCAACTACATGCCCACCAACGAGCGCAGCGGGCGGCTCCTCCGCCGCCTGGGATTCGTGGTGGAGGGCTACGCGCGCGACTATCTCCTCATCGACGGCCAGTGGCGCGACCACATCCTGGCCGCGCTCTACCGGCCCGCGAAGTAACGAGATCTTTACGCCATCTTCGCGATCCCGCCGCACGGCTCGACCACGCTGGGGTCGTGACCGACGACCTCAGCGCGGCGTTGTTCCTCCTGGCCGGGGTGGGCGTGGTGCTGGTGGGTCTGCAGGGCGTGGCGGTGTGGCTGCACACGCGCCGGGCGCCGCGCGCGCGGACGACGGCGCCGCGGATCTCGGTGCTGAAGCCGCTGTGCGGCGTCGACGACGCGCTCGCCGCCAACATCGACGCGTTCGCGGCGCTGGCCTACCCCGCCTTCGAGGTGCTCCTCGGCGTCAAGGACACCGCCGACGCGGCGTGGCCCGTCGCGGTGGCGGCGGCGCGCCGGCATCCGGGGCGCGTGCGCGCGATCCTCCAGCGCGGCGAGCCGGGTCTGAATCCCAAGGTGAACCAGCTGGTGACGCTCGCCGCCGCGGCGCGGGGCGAGATTCTGGTGGTCAGCGATTCCAACGTGCGTCCGCCCGATGGGTACCTCGACGAGATCGCCGCCGGGTTCGAGGACGAATCGGTGGGCCTCGTGACGCACCTCATCTCAAGCTCGGGCGAAGAGACGTGGGGGTCGACGTTCGACGCGCTTCACCTGGCGACGGCGATCGGTCCCGGCGTCGTCGGGGCCAAGATCGTCCTCGGCAAGAGCATCGTCGTGGGCAAATCGATGGCGGTGCGGCGACGGGACCTCGACGGGGTCGGCGGGTTCGAGCGGGTGAAGGACGTCCTGGCCGAGGACTACGTATTCGGGCGCCTGGTGGAGGACGAGCTCGCGAAGACGGTGACGATCGCGCGCTCCCCCATCTTCCAGGTGACCGAGCGGCGCAGCGTGGCGGAGTTCGTGGCGCGCTATCTGCGCTGGAGCGTCATCCACCGAAAGAGCGTGCCCGCCCCGCTGTATCTCGGGGAGCTCCTCCTCAATCCGGTCGCGCTGGCCGCGGTCGGTGTCGGGGTGGCTCCCTCGACGGCGGGGTTGGCGTTGTTTGGCGCGGTCGCGGCGGCCAAGGTGCTCGTCGACGCCGCGGCCGCGGGACGGCTGCGCGCGGAGCCGTTCTCCGGCGGCACGTACCTCGCGATCCCGGTGAAGGACCTCCTCGTGGGGCTCGCCTGGGCCGGCGGGCTGCTGCGCAGCCGGGTGCGCTGGCGGGGCCGGCGCTACCGGGTGCTGCCGGGGACGCGGCTCCTCGCGGACGACCGATCAGGCGAGCGCCCGGTCGGCGGCCTTGGCCCCGGCCTGGCACAGGCGGATGGCGGCGGAATGGAGCGGGGTCATCTTTCCGTCGGGCGGGTGTAGGAAGTCGAGCACGCGCGGCCCGATCCCCTTGGTCGGGTTGACGACGCCTCCGATCCTGCGATCCTTGCGCTCTCCCCGGGCCGCCGCGACCATGTCGCGGACGATGCGGTCCTGGAGCTGGACGGTGTGGGTCGCCAGCCGGCGGCCGTCCATGCCCAGGCGCTCGATGTCCTCGCGCATGGCGAGGCCGGCGGAGATGAGGAGCGCGACGCAGCGGATCTGGAACGCCGAGGCGGCGGCGGCCTCGAGGCGGGTCATCCGCGCCAGCAGCCTGGGCAGGTAGAGGACGCCCAGACCGACGTGGCGCGACTCGTCCTTTTCGTAATAGGGGAGGAGATCGGACAGCACCGGCTCGAGCTCGAGCTCCACCAGGCCGCGGAAGATCGACAGCGCGTTGGACTCGGTGAGGAGCTGCATGCCGATGAGCTTGTGGACGAGGGAGTCGGTCTCGAGGATGTCGACGAGGAGCCGGCGCCCGAGGCCGCCCAGGCGCGGGATGGGATCGCCGAGCGCGCGCAGGTAGTCCCTGAGCACGTAGAAGTGGCGCGCCTCGTCGTGGGCCTGCGAGGTGGCCGCCATCTTGGCCTCGATGTCGTCGATGCGCTCCGCCAGGTCGGCGGAGATCGCCCAGGCCGCGAGCTCCCCCCACAGGAGGACCGACAGGAGCTTCAGGGCCGGGCCCTTCCTGTCCTCGGGGAGGCGCGGCTTCCCGTGCCGGGCGATGAGCTCGGCAAGGACCTTGCGGCCGTCCCACGCGTGCTCCTGGCCCACGTGGTACAGGCGCTCGAGACGATCGAGCTTTTCGGTTGCGTGGTCGACGAGGCTCTCCTCGACCAGCCGATAGGGCGGCCAGTTCGCGTGCTTGGTCATCGGAATCCCTCCGCAAGCAGACCGTTGAGCTCCATGTCGACGGAGACGCGGGTGACCTCGTCGAGGTCGATGCGCTCCTCGCGGGACAGGGCGGTGAGGATGATCTTCTCGATGCCGCCCAGGATGAAGCGGGCGTAGAGGTAGCTCGCCCCCGGCCGCAGGAGGCGCATCGTCTGCGCGATCTCCAGGTCGGCCTGGAGGGCCTGGAGGATGATCTCGTCGATGCGCTGGAGGGCGCGTTCGAACGAGCCGCCCAGGACGCGCGCCTCGCGGATGACGAGGCGCAGCATGTCCTCGTCGGAGAATACCGCGTCGAGCAGCTTGCGCAGGCGCCGCCGGCAGAACTCGGCGACGAACTGGCGCGGGGGGAACGATCCCTCGGGCAAAGGCGGGATCTTGGGGCGCCGGTCGAGGACCTCCGCGATGCGGCGCGCGATGTCGTCGAGCAGCGCCTCCATCACCGCCTGCTTGTTGTCGAAGTACTGGTACAGCGTGCCGCGCCCGATGCGCGCCGCCTGGCAGATGTGGGCGACGTTGGCCCGGTGGTAGCCGCGCCGGGCGAACACGCCCTTGGCCACGTCGAGGATCTGCCTTCGCCGGTCGTCCGCCCGCAGGTACGTCCTTCGCCGCTGCGCCCCCCGCGGTCGCCGCTTTCCCGTCAGAACTGACATGTCAGTTCTCTTAGCACAGAACTGACATCAGTGTCAATTCGTCGCCGTCGGCGTCGGCGTTTGCGTCGGCGTCGGCGTGGCCGGTCAGCGCAAATTGTCGAAGTCGGCGACGAGCTCCGCCGGCAAACCATTGCGAAGCACGGCGAGCTCCACCCGGATCGCGCTCGCGTCCGCCGGCGGAGCGAATGCCAGCGGGAACGTGGCGAATCCCTGCGTGCCGTCCTCCTGGAAGAAACGGAAGAAATCGGCCGCGCGAGCGGCAGACGGCGCTCCGCTCACGTCGAAGTAGCGAATCGCGACCCGAACCTGCGGTCGCGCGTCGGCCGGCGCGGATGGATTCGGATCGCCGCTCCACCGGAAGCGCAGGTTTCCGACCAGCGTGTAGCGTGCGGAAGGATCGATGGGGATCGGGCCGCTCGTAGCCAGCGCGGCTCCCGAAGGGTCGCTCCCGGAGCGGAGCCGGAGCGCATAGCTGCCCCGCGAGGGCACCTCCGGCTGGCCGGGCTCGCCCGTCAAGAGGTACCGGGCTCCGGACCCCGTCGCCGATGCGGACAGCGTCCATAGATCCGGCGCGCCGCCGCCGGCCGGCCCGCGTTCGAACGAGCCGTTCGGCACGAGACCCACGTGGAGCCCGCCCTGGTCGAGGACTTCCTTCTGGACGGCGGTGTACGTGAACGCGGTCCCTCGCAACTTCACGGGGGTACCCTGGGTCGTGTCCGCTTCCGTCGTGGTATCGGTCGCCACCCATCGCCAGTACGCGCTGCCCTCGACGCCATGCCGTTCCATCAGCGTGGTGAGGCTCTCCAGCGCGCGCTGGGACGGCCAGGCCGGGCCGACGGGAGGGAGCGCCCCGGTCTCAGGGAGCACCACCCGCGCGCCGCTGCAACGGCCGACGGTAGCCCAGACCTTGCGTAACATTTCGTCCGTCCACGGCTCCGGCGGCTCATCCACGCAGGGCAACCTGCCCGCCCGCTGGCAGCGTCTCTCTTCATACAGGGACAGCGCGTAGGTCCGCTGCTCCGGCTGGACGCCGAGCTCGTCGAAGATGGACTTCATCACCGGGACGGTCTGCCACAGGTGGCCGTCCGTCGCGTTGGACCCTGCCGGCTGTTGCTGGTCGAGGATGTACGCGCCGGTGATCCCTTCGGCGGAGAGCTGGCGCGCCGGCATTCCCAGCGACATCGCGAAGCCGATCGCCCACTTCACGTATTGAGCGGCCGTCGACGTCGGACCCAGGTAGAGCGGCGCCTCGGCGGGAATCCCACAGGTGTTCGGCGTGACCTCGGTATGAACGTGGATGTCGCCGTCGAACAGCACCAGGTCGATCGATGGGTGTCCCTTCGCGACGGCCAGGATCGCGCCCAGCCACGTCTGGTTGTTCGTCGGCGGCTGCTCTTCCATGTGGAGGTTGACGAGCTCGAGCCACACCTTGAAGCCCTTGGCCTGCGCCAGGTCCAGGAACGCCCGGAAGTTCGTCATTTCTTGCGCGGTGGGCTGCGGGTACTGGAAACCGAGCGGCGGTCCGAGGAGGCACGTGGGCGGCACGAACGGACCGTCGGTCGGGTCGGACGACCGGATCTCGAAGCGGAGGACGTTCACGCCCATCTCCCGCATCTTGTCGAGCTCGAGCGCGACCTCGTTCGCCCGCGTCGAGCCGACGACCGGATCGAACACGTTCCAGTCCTGGACCACCTGGCCGTTCCAGTACTCGCTGGGGTATCCACGCCGCTCGAAGCCGACGACGAGCGCGCGATCCGGAATGCGGTGCCGCGACGCGATCGAGACGACCGCGAACGTCGCGCCGGCGTCGGAGGCTCCGCCGGGCGGCGGGTTCGCGACCGTCACCGACGCGTTTGCCGGCGCGGTCAGGTCGGCTGCCGGGATGGTGGCCTGGAGGTGCCCCGAATCCACGGTGCGCGTCGGGCGATCGGCGCCGTTCCATCGCACGACCGCTCCGGGCAGGAAGTTCACACCGTGGACGTCGAGGTCGAGGTCGTCGCGACCGGCCGGAGCGGAGGCCGGCCAGATGCACGCGATCGAGGGCGGCGGGGGGGCGTCCACGGGTATCGCGTCCGCCTGCGCGCCAGGACTGCCGTCGGCAACGGTGGAAGACGATGTGCATCCGATCGGAGCGCCGAGCGCCAGCGCGAGGAGCCCTGAAGCCTGGCGCCTGAAGCCTGACGCCTTCCTCCTCACGTCTCTTCGTCCACCGGCTCGCCGCCCCCCTTCGCGTACTCGTCGAGCTTGCGATACAGCGTCTTCCGGTCCAGGCCGAGCCTCGCGGCCGCGCGCGTCTTGTTCCCCCCCTCCGCGGCGAGCACCTGCTCGATGTACTCGCGCTCGAGATCGGCGAGCGTGAGGCCGCGCGCCAGCGCCCCGGCGAGGAGGTCGCCCGAGCGCCGCTCCTTGACCTGGGCGGGCAGGTCGTCGATGCCGATCAGCGGGCCGTCGCACAGCGCGACCGCCCGCTCGACCACGTTCTCCAGCTCGCGCACGTTCCCCGGCCAGGGATAGGCCAGCATGGCCTTCACCGCCGCGGGGTGGAGCCCGCGCGCGCGGTCGCTCCCCTCGTGCCCGGTGCGGCGACGCGCCGCCGCGAGGAAGTGCTCGGCGAGCGGCAGGATGTCCTCCACCCGCGCGCGCAGCGGGGGCAGGGCGATGTGGATCACGTTCAGCCGGTAGTAGAGGTCCTCGCGGAACAACCCGTCGCGCAGGCGCGCCTCGAGGTCGCGGTTGGTCGCGGCGACGACGCGCACGTCGACCTTCTCGCTGCGCGTCGCGCCCAGGGGGCGCAGCTCGCGCTCCTGCAGCACGCGCAGGAGCTTCACCTGCAGCGGCGGGGCCAGCTCGCCGATCTCGTCGAGGAAGATCGTTCCCCCGTCGGCCTCGAGGAACAGCCCCGCGTGGTCGGCGCGCGCGTCGGTGAACGCCCCCCGCTTGTAGCCGAACAACTCCGACTCGACGAGCGTCTCCGGCACCGCCGCGAGGTTCACCGCCACGAACGGCTTGCGCGACCGGGGCGAGCCGAAATGGATGGCGCGGGCGATGAGCTCCTTGCCCGTCCCGCTCTCCCCCGTCACGAGCACCGACGCCACCGACGACGACAACCGGCTTACCAGCGAGAACACCTCCTGCATCGCCGGGCTCCGCCCCACCATGTTCTCGAGGGCATAGGGACGGGCCACCTCGCGCCGGAGCCGGGCGATCTCCTTGCGCAGGCCGCGCTCGGCCAGCGCCTTCTCGACCGCGATCACCAGCGCCTCGAGGTCGAACGGCTTGGTGATGTAGTCGTACGCGCCGAGCTTCACGGCCTTGATCGCCGTGTCGATCGACCCGAACGCGGTGATGACGATGACGTGGGGCGAGCCCTCGGCGGCCTTGATGTCGCGCAGGAGGTCGAAACCGTCGAGATCCGGCATGCGCAGGTCGGACACCACGACGTCGATGCCGCCCTCCTTGACCCGGTCCACCCCGGCGCGGCCCCCGGGCGCCGCCTCGACGCGAAACCCGGCATCGGAGAGCTCCTCCACCACGAGGTCGCGCATGGCCGCGTCGTCCTCGACGACGAGGATCGTCGCACGGCTGCGCTCGGCGGGCTCGAGGCGATCGGTCATTGTTGAACCGCTCACGCCCCACCTCCGGGCAAGTACACCCGGAACACCGACCCCCGGGGCTTGTTCTCCTCGATCTCCATCCAGCCGTCGTGATCTTTCACGATTCCGTGGGCGACCGCCAGCCCCAGCCCAGTGCCGCCCGCCTTGGAGGTGTAGAACGGCTCGAAGATCTTCCCCCGCTCCTCCGCCGGGACGCCCACGCCGGAGTCGGACACCTCGACCACCGCGTAGCGCTGCTCCGGCGCCATCTCCAGCCCGGGCCGCCGGCGCCTCACCTCGCCGGTACGGACCTCGAGCACGCCGCCGTCCGGCATCGCCTGGATCGCGTTCATGTAGAGGTTGAGGAGGACCTGCTGCAGCTGGTCGCGGTCGCCCGGGAGCCGGGGCAGCCGGCGGTCGAGCCGGTGGCGCGCCTCGATGCGGTGGCTCCCCAGCTGGTACTCGAGGAGCTCCAGCGTCCCCTCGGCCAGCCCGTTGAGGTCGACCGCTTCCTTGTCTTCCGTGCCGACCTTGCGCCGCGCCACGTCGAGCAGGCGCTGGATGATGCGCGTGATGCGCCCGGCCTGCTCCGCCACGATCGTCGCGTTCTTCTGCACGGCTTCGGGATCGTCCGACTTCTTCGCCATCGCGCGCGCGCGCCCCGTCACCACGTTGAGCGGCGTCCCCACCTCGTGGGCGATCTCCGCCGCGAGCTGGCCGATCGTGGCCAGCTGCGAGGTGGCGCGGAGGCGCTCCTCCAGGAGCAGCCGCTCCTCCACGCCCCGTTTCGTCTCGTCGCGCGCGTCGCGCAGCGATTTGGTCATGTCGTTGAACCGCGCCGCCAGCGCGCCGACCTCGTCCTCACGCTCGGCCAGGAGCACGTGGGACAGGTCCCCCTTGGCCACGTCGTCGATGCCGGCGATCAGCTTGCCGATCGGCCGCGTGATGCCCCGGCGCGTCGACAGCGACATCGCGAGCACCAGGATGCCGATGAGGATGCCCACCCAGGTGACCACGCGAAGCCCCTCGTCGCCCATGGTGGCGTCCACGGAGGCGAGGTCGCGCACGACCTCGACCGCGGCGATCACCCGCACGCCCTCCGGCGCGAGCGGAGCCGGCGCGCGCACCGGCTCCAGGTGGACGAGCACGCGCTGTCCCTTCTCGACGTCCTCCTCCGCGATCGGCGCGCGCAGGGACACGAGCCTGCGCAGTCGCTCCGTGCGCGGGGACACGGTCGGGGGCGCCTCCGGCCCGGGCAGATTTCGCACGTCGAGCACCGCGATGCGCCACCCCAGCCCGAGCCCCAGACCGGCCGTCAGCGCGGAGGCATCCGGCCCCCAATCGCGCGGCTTGAGCGTCTCGAGCGCCACGCGCAGCGCGACGGCAACGTCGCGCGCCTCGTTCTTGAGCTGCCCCTCGAGATCTGCCCGCCGTTGCCGAAGCGAGATGAACCCATACATGCCGAGCGTGACCGCGACCAGCGCGGAGGTCGTCAGCGTGATCCGCGTGCCGATCCGCATCGGCGCCAGTATGTCATGGAACCACGCGATATCGCTGGATTGCGGCGCATACGGCGGTGCGAAGCCGGTCGGCGCGGGCGCGGCCGACTCACGAGCTCCTCGGAGGGCCCGGGCTGGCCCAGGAACGCCTCCGCGTCAAGCCCCAAAATTTGATGTGAGGCTAACTACCACATGGTCTCCTAAGTCGACATGGACCTTTCGACCGTGTGATTTGAGTAACAAAAATTATAAGTTATATCAATTATTTATTTGACTATAGGTATGCGTTTACCACACCGCAAAAACGGACAGTTATTTTTTGGATGCGGAAAGCTTGTACCCCAGCGCGGCCGGAAGCATCATTTCTCCGTGACGCAAATGGCCGAGCCCCATACACCGACCCTCTGGGATCAGCGCGTGGACGAGCTCGGGCTCAACCTCGAGATGAGCCCGCTGCAGCCGCTCATCGATCGTCTCTACCAGGAGCTTGCCGCGGCCGGCATCGACTTCCGTCCGCTCGTGTTCGTGGCCAACGAGTGGGGGTGCCCGGACGGCATCCCGCTCATCGGCATTCCCTTCTACCTGGTCGACCCGCGCTTCCATCCTTATGAGGAGGAGCACGCGGACGACGTGGAGGAGGCCGAGCGCATCCTGGTGGGGCTGCGGCATGAGGCCGGGCACGCGATCAACTACGCCTACCGGCTCTACAATGATCCGGAATGGCAGGCGATCTTCGGAGCTTACGATAAAGCGTACCACGACGACTACCGCCCGGAGCCGTTCTCGCGCCGCTGCGTGCGGCATCTTCCCGGCTGGTATGCGCAGAAGCACCCCGACGAGGACTTCGCCGAGACGTTCGCCGTGTGGCTGACCCCGGGCGTGGACTGGCGGAAGAAGTACGCCGGGTGGGAGGCGCTCGCGAAGCTGGAGTACATGGACCGGATCATGAAACGGATCGGGCATCAGGCTCCCGTGATCGATCCGCTGACGGTCACGCCCGACCCGGACGAGCTCGCCTTCACGGTCGGCGACTACTACCGGCAGCGGGCCAAGGCGGACGCGCCCCCGGTCGATGACATCGGCTCGTTTCTGGACGACGACCTAGGCGAGATCTTCCGCGCGGAGGGCCCGGGCGCCGATGCCGCGAGCCTCCTGTGGGATCGGCGCCGCGCGATCATGCGGACGGTGTCGGCCTACACCGGCGCGCGCATGTATGTCGTCAAGGCGCTCATCGTGTTCCTGGTGCACCGCCTGCGCGCGCTGTCCCTGCGCGCCGTGGGAGAGACCGACGCCATCATCGCGGTCACCGCGCTCGTCACGGCGCTCACGCAGAACTTCGTTCGCACCGGCCACTTCGTGTCGCCGCCCGAGCGGCGCGCCGCCGCCTAAGGCCGGTATTTCTTCATCAATTCGACCATCCGCTCGAGCGGGATCCCTGGCGCGAAGTTCCCGCCCTGCCCGACCATGTCTCCGGCCATGCACAGCGAGTTCAGGATCGCCTCCTCCGTCGCCTCGATGACCGCCTCGTAGTGCGGTCCGAGCGCGCTGTCGATGAGCGCGTCGATACGATGGGTCTGGTCCTGCGTGTGGCGCGGGATCTTGTTCGCGGTCGAGAACGACACGACGATCTCGCCCGACCCGTGGGCGGCGTAGCTTCCCACGCGGCCGATGCCGAGCGCGGCGCGCTTGCACAGGCGGTTGAGCTGCGACGGCAGGAGCGGCGCGTCGGTCGCCACCACCGTGATGATCGATCCGTAGCTGTAGGTGCGCTTGGTCAGGTGCTTGAACTCCTCCTCGAGGAGCTCGCCCACCGGCACGCCGTCGACGCGCAGGTTCCGCACGAGCCCGAAGTTCGACAGCACCAGCACGCCCACGGTCGTGCGCCAGTCGGTCCCCTCGATCGGCACCCGCCGCGACGACGTCCCGATGCCCGACTTGAAGTCGCACGTCACCATCCCGGTGCCGGCGCCGACCGATCCCTCCGGCACTGAGCCGCCGGCGGCCCGCTCGATCGCCGTGTAGACGTGCTCCGAGCGGATGTGCCGGCCGACCGCGTCGTTCAGGAACGAATCGTCGCACTCGCCCACGACCGGGATCACCACATCGTACTCCGTCCCGATGCCGGGGAAGTGCCGCGTCATCCACTTGACCGTCGCGTCCGAGACCTTGCCCACCGACATGGTGTTGGTGAGGAGGATCGGCGTCTCGAGCAGCCCCCACTCCTGCACCTGCGTCAGCCCGGACAGCTCGCCGGCGCCGTTCAGCACGAACGCGCCGCCCATGACGCGGTCATAGAAGATGTTCTGCGTGGGGATGATGCTGGTGATGCCGGTGCGCACCGGGCCCTTGCCGGCCTCGAGCTTGCCCTCGCCGGCGATGAGCGTGGTGTGACCCACGCGCACGCCCGGCACGTCGGTGATCGCGTTGTGCGTCCCGGTCGGAAAGCGGCCGACGGCCAGGCCGAGGTCGCGCAGGCGCTTGCGGCCGGCCGGCTGCGTCCAGGGGACGGGCTTGAGCGCGGCCGGCTGCTTGTCCATGGCTAGCCCTGCGTCGCTTGCGGCTGGCCGTTGGCCTTCCGCTGCTCGACGGCGCGCTCGGCGGCGTCGCGGCGCTTCTCGCGCAGGCGCTTCATCCCGCCGGCGAGCATCTCGCCGATGAGCGTGCGGTAGTCCAGCCCGATCGCCTTGGTGATCAGCACCAGGTCGGAGTAATCCGGCGTCAAACCGGGCAGCGGGTTGACCTCGAACACGTACACCTGGCCGTCGCGCGTCATGCGCAGATCGATGCGCGCGAAATCGCGGCAGTCGAGCGCGTCGAACGTCTCGCGCACCGCGCGTTCGATCGCGCGCAGCTCCGCCGCCGTCAGGTTCGCGGGGCACACGTACTGGACGTGCTTCTCCCACTCCTGCTTGACCTGGAAGTCGTATACCGGCCGCTCGTTGCCGCGGTCCTTGAACACGATCTCCATCGGCGGCAGCACCCGCGGCCGCGGGAAGCCGAGAAGCCCGACGGTGAACTCGCGCCCGGTGATGTACTCCTCGACCAGGGCGGGCTGGCGGTACTTCTCGATCAGCGCCTTGACGGCGGCGCGCAGCGCATCCTCGTCGTCGACCACCGCGTCGCCGGAGATGCCCTTCGACGAGCCCTCGGCGTTGGGCTTGACGATGACGGGGAAGCGCAGCGACGGATTCAGCTTTTCCTTGCCGGTCTCGAACAGCTGGAACTTGGGCGTGAGGATGTCGTGCTGCTGCAGCACCTTCTTGGCGAGGGATTTGTCGAGCGCGATCGCCATGGTGGCCGAATCCGAGCCGGTGTACGGGATGCCGAGGAGCTCGCACAGGGCGGGCACCTGCGCCTCGCGGTTGCGGCCGCCCACGCCCTCGGCGATGTTGAACACCAGGTCGACGTCCGCCTCGGCGAGCTTGCGCGGCAGGTCCGCGGTCGCCTCGAGGTGCACGACCGAGTGGCCATAGCTGGCGATCGCATCGGCGATCGCGGCGATCGTCTCGGGCGGATCGTACTCCGCCTCGGTGTCGTCGCCGCCCTTCGAAGCGACCCGCTTCATGTTGTAGGTGAAGCCGACCGCGATCTCCGGCAGGCGGCGGCGCTTGGCCGAGGCGCGCATCTCGTCGGGCGTCGCGAGCTTCCAGCGCAGGAGCGCGCTCTGGATGATGGCGCCGATGGCGTTCTCGTACGACAGCCCCGCGTGCGCCGCCGCGGCGAACAGGCCCGCGCCCTTCTCCAGCGAGGGGAGGGCGTTGACCTCGAGAAAATAGATGCGCCCGTCGTCCCCCAGGCGGAAATCGATGCGCCCGAAGTCGCGGATGCCGAGGACGCGGTAGATCGTGCGCGCGACGACTTTCATCCGGCTCGACACGTCGCGCGGCAGCTCGGCCGGGCAGCGGATCTTCACCTTGGACGGGTCGACGTTCTTGAGCTGGTAGTCGTAGATGTTGTAGCGGTTCTGCGCCGACGGATCGATGACGTACTCGACGGGCGCGAGCACGCTGTCCTCGCCCACCCCCTGGATGTAGCCGACGGTGACGTCGTCGCCGGGGATGAACTCCTCCACCATCACGCCCGATGGGTACGACTCGAGTGAGCGCTTGAGCAGCGGCAGCAGCGCCTTGGGGTCGCGCGCGACCGCCTCGTCGCCGATGCCCTTGGACGAGCCCTCGTAGTTCGGCTTGACGATCACCGGATACGACAGGCCGATGCCGCCGTCGGTGACGCGCTGCAGATCGGCGGGCACGACGAGACGCCCGCGCGGGCTGTCGACGCCGTGCGACGCGAGGACGAGCTTGGTCAGCCACTTGTCGAGCGTGAGCGTGAGGACGTACGCGTCGGAGCCGGTGTAGGGAAACCCCAGCTCCTCGAACAGCGCCGGGTAGAACGCCTCGCGCGCGCGCCCGCGGCGCCCCTCGGCGGTGTTGAAGATGAGGTCCGGGTCGGACGCCTCGAGCCGCGACACGAGGCTCGACGCCGGCCCGGAAACCTCAATTTTCTCCACCTCGTGGCCCTGCGCGGCGAGCGCGGCCCCGATCCCCGCCACCGTCTCGACCGAGTCGAACTCGGCCTCCTCCTCGCTCGTCGTCAACCGCAGGTTGTGGGTGAATGCAATCTTCATGGAGCTCCGCCCCGATCCGGTAGCATGGAGCATGGATCCGGGGTACGACATTTTAACCTGGACGCCCGCGCGCGGGTCGCTGTCGCGATGAACCGCCTGGTGCTGGTCGGCCTCCTCGCGGCGCGGGCCGCCGCCGCGCCGCCGCCGACGCTGGACGCTACGATCCGCCGGACGTGGAGCGACGGCAAGATCGCGCCCGCGCCCCCCGCCGACGACGGCACGTTCCTCCGCCGCATCTCGCTCGACCTCACCGGCAAGCTGCCGTCGCGCCAGGCGGCGGCGGTCTACATCGGCGACCCCGACCCGAAAAAGAAGGAGAAGCTCGTCGATCGCCTGCTCGCCACCACCGAGTACGGCGACCACCTCGCCGACGTGTACCTGGGGCTCTTCGGCGGGCGCGACCTGAAGCCGCCCGCCCTGCGCGACGGGATCCATGCCTGGCTCGCCGGCGCGTTCAACCGGAACGAGCGCTGGGATCGGATGGCGACCGCGATGCTCGCCGCCACCGGAAAGGCCAGCGACAACGGAGCGCTGGGATTCCTGATCGCGACCGGCGCGCGCGGCGGAACCCCCGAGGCGGTCGCAGGCGCGTCGGCGCGGGTGTTCCTGGGGCTCCAGGCGCAGTGCGCGCAGTGCCACGACCACCCCTACGATCCGCGCTTCCGCCAGGAGGACTTCTACGGGCTGGTCGCGTTCTTCATCCGCACGCGCGCGCGTCCGGTCAAGGAGGAGATGACCGTCGAGGTGTTCGACGCCGACGTCGGGCAGGCGAAGATGAAGGTGCACAAGACGGGGCAGGTGGTGGTCGTCAAGCCCAAGTTCCTGGGGCGGTGGATCGCCGACGCGGACGCGGTGGGGCGGCGCACGGCGCTGGCGCGCGAGATCGTGGGCTCGCCGCTGTTCGCCGAGGCGGCGGTGAACCACATGTGGGCGCTCCTGTTCGGGCGCGGCGTCGTCCAGCCGTGGGACGACCTCGGCGGCGAGAACGAGGAGCGCCCGCCGATCCTCGCCAAGCTGGCGGCGGACTTCCGCGCGTCGGGGTACGACCGCAAGGCGCTCGTGCGCGAGATCGTGCTCAGCGACGCGTACGCGCGCGGCTCGGCGGGCGGCGGCGCCGGCGACGCGGCCGAGCAGGCGTTCGCGCGCGCGACGGTGCGGCCGCTCGCGCCGGAGACGCTGTTCCAGGCCCTCGTCGACGCCACCGGCATCGACGACGCGGCGGCGCGGCGCGTGGGGCGCGAGCTGGCGCAGACGAAGCTCGACCAGGGGCTGCGCCAGTTCTCGTTCGTGTTCGGCGACGACGAGATGGCCGAGGTCGATCGCGCCACCGGCAACGTGCCGCAGGCGCTCGTCCTGTTCAACGGCGAGCTGGTGTCGAACGGCGCGCGCGCCGCGCCGGGCGGGGAGCTCCTCGGCATCCTGGGCGAGACGGAAGACCCGACGGCGCGCGTGACGCGGATCTACCTCCAGACGTACACCCGCCGGCCGACCGCCGGCGAGCTCCAGCGCGCGCTGGCGTTCGTCGGGCGCGGCGGCGTCGATCGCTACGAGGACCTGTTCTATGCGCTGCTGACCTCCACCGAGTTCACGACGAACCATTGATCATGAACCGACGCCATTTCCTCCACATGTCTCTCGGCGCCGCGCTGTGGGCGGCGCTGCCCCGCCGGGCGCGCGCCGACGCGCGCGCGAAGGCGGCCATCCTTCTCTACATGGAGGGCGGCCCGAGCCAGATCGACACGTTCGACCCCAAGCCGGGGCGCCCCACCGGCGGCGAGTTCAAGGCGATCGCCACCGCGGTCGCCGGCATCCAGATCTCGGAGCACCTGCCCGGGCTGGCGGCGCGGATGAAGCACCTGGCGATCGTGCGCTCGCTCACCGCCAACGAGGGAAACCACGAACGCGCGCGCCGTCTCATGCACACCGGCTACGCGCCGCAGGCCGGCGTCGACCACCCGGCGCTGGGGTCGATAGTGGCGGAGAAGCGCGCGCCCGACGATTTGCCCGGCTACGTCGCCGTCAGCGGGCCGGGCGAAGCCGCCGGGTTCCTGTCGGCGGAGCTGTCGCCGTTCTTCGTGCAGAGCGCCGGCAAGCCGGTGCGCTACCTGGAGCCCGCGGGCGTGGGCGAGGCGCGGTTCGCGCGGCGCATCGAGCTGTGGCGCTCGTTCGAGGACGACTTCCTCCGGTCGCACGCGTCGCGCTACGCGGAGGCGCAGCGGACGGTCGGGGAGAAGGCCATCGCCATGATGCACTCCCCGCGTGTCGCCGCCTTCAAGCTCGACGACGAGCCCGCGGCGACGAGGCAGGCCTACGGCGACGGCGAATTCGGTCTCGGCTGCCTCATGGCGCGGCGGCTCGTCGAGGCGGGCGTCCCGTTCGTCGAGGTCACCCACAAGGGCTGGGACACGCACAAGGACAACTTCCCGACGGTGAAGCGCCTGTCCGAGGAGCTCGACCGCGGCATGGGCGCGCTCCTCGACGATCTCGCGGCGCGCGGGCTGCTCGATCAGACGCTGGTGGCGTGGATGGGCGATTTCGGCCGCACGCCGACGATCAACGGCAACGGCGGGCGCGACCACTATCCCGGCTGCCAGAGCGTGGTGCTCGCCGGCGGCGGCATCCGCGGCGGCCAGGTCGTGGGCGCGACCGACGCCGACGGCGTGGCGGTCAAGGACCGCCCGGTCGCGGTGCCCGACCTGTTCCGCACGCTCGCGACGCAGCTCGGGCTCGACCCCGACGAGCGCCGCGTGGCTCCGTCGGGGCGGCCGATCAAGACGGTCGACGGCGGGACGGTGATCGCCGAGCTCGTATAAGCTGCGGGGGATGGACGCCCGCACCCTCGTCCTCACCGCCGCGACGCTCGTCTGCTTCGCCGCGAACTCGCTCCTGTGCCGCCTGGCGCTGGCGGAGCGGCGCATCGACGCGGCGAGCTTCACCGCGATCCGGTTGGCGAGCGGCGCGGTCGTGCTCGGCCTGCTCGCGCTCGGGCGCGTCCGCCGCGGCGCGCGCTGGAGCTGGGCGTCGGCCGCAGCCCTCTTCCTCTATGCCGCGCCGTTCTCGTTCGCCTACCTCAGCATCGGCGCGGGTCCGGGCGCGCTGATCCTGTTCGCGGCGGTGCAGGCCACGATGATCGGCTGGGGCATCGTGCGCGGCGAGCGCCCGCGTCCCGCCGTGTGGATCGGCCTGGCGATCGCGCTCGGCGGCCTCGTCGGGCTCACCGTGCCCGGGCGCGCCGCGCCCGATCCGCTGGGCGCCGCGGTCATGGTCGTCGCCGGCATCGGCTGGGGGGTGTACTCGCTGCGGGGGCGGGCCATGAGCGGAGATCCAATCGCGGCCAACGGCGCCGCGTTCCTCCTCAGCCTGCCCCTGGCGGCCGCCCTCGTCGGCGTCGCCGGCGCGTCGACGGGCCTGGCCGCGTCTCCGCGCGGCGTGCTCCTGGCGACGCTCAGCGGCGCGATCGCCTCGGGGCTCGGCTACTCGCTGTGGTACGCGGCGCTGCGCGGCCTCACCGCCACGCGCGCCGCGGTCGTCCAGCTCCTCGTGCCGGTGATCGCCGCCGCCGGCGGCGTGGCGCTCCTCGGCGAGCACGTGACGCCGCGCATGGGCATCGCCGCCGCGGCGATCCTCGGTGGGGTGGCGCTCGCCGTCCGCGGGCGAGCGCGGTGAGCGGGGGTTACGGATGGGCTAGACGTGCGGCTATTCCGCGCGCAGCGCGACCATCGGATCGACGCGCGTGGCGCGGCGCGCCGGGACCCAGCAGGCGAGCGCGGCCACGCCGACGATGAGCGCGGCGACGAGGACGAAGGTGACGGGGTCGAGCGCCTTCGTCTCGAACAGGACCTGCGAGAACGCGTGGGACAGCGCGGCGTTGAGGAGGAGCGCGCCGCCGACGCCGGCGGCGACGCCCACGCCGACGAGGAACATCCCCTGCCGGAGCACCAGCGCGCGCACGCCGGCGGGGCGCGCGCCGAGCGCGACCCGGATGCCGAGCTCGCGCGTGCGCTGCTCGACGTTGTAGGCCATCACGCCGTAGACGCCGACGACGGCGAGGACGAGCGCGAGCCCGGCGAAGATCGTCATGAGGAAGGTGAGGAAGCGCGGCTTGGCCACCGCGTTCCACAGGACCTGCTCCATGGTCCGGATCTCCGCGACGGGAAGCGACGAGTCCTGCCTCCCGATGGCGAGGCGCGCCGGGGTCACCAGCGACGTCGGGGCGACCCCGTCGGCGCGGAGGACGATGTTCATGCGGTAGGAGATCCCGTTCAGCATCGGGATGGCCTGCCGGTACGGAATGTAAAGCTCGGTGCCGGTGGGGGCCTCGACGCCCTGCTGCTTCACGTCGGCGACCACGCCCACGATCGTCTGCATCGGCCGGTTGGGGTTGAAGCCGGTGACCCGCACGCGCCGGCCGATCGGGTTTTCGCCGGGATAGAACTTCTTGGCGAAGGCCTCGTTGACGATGATCGCGTGCGGCGCGCTCGGCCCGTCGGTGGCGTCGAACAGGCGTCCGGCCTTGAGCGCGATGCCCATCGTCTTGAAGTAATCGGCCGACACCGTGTTCCAGAAGTCGACGTTCCACACCGGCCCGTCGGCGGTCTGCGTCTTACCCTCGAACCAGAGGTCGTTGGCGTTGACCCGGCGGAACGGCGGCAACCCGCTCATGATCGCCGCGGACTTCACCCCGGGGAGGGCATTGAGGTCGTCGAGCAAGCGGTCCCAGAACGCCGCGGCCATCTCGCTCTTGGGGTACGTCTTGGTCAGGAGCTCGAGGCTCATGGTGACCAGGCCGTCGGGCTGGAAGCCGACGTTCACCTTCTGCAGCCGATTGAAGCTGCGGATGACGAGGCCGCAGCCGATGACGAGGACCACCGCCATGGCGACCTCGGCGACGACGAGCGCGCGGCGGAAGCGCTGGCGCGGCGAGGTCGTGCGCTGGCCGCTGTCCTTGAGCCGTTCGTGTAGGTCGGCGACGCGGGTGTGGAGGACCGGAGCCAGCCCGAACAGCACGCTGGTGACGAGGGAGCAGCCGATGCCGAACGCGAGCATCCACGCGTCGACGTGGATCTCCTTGGCGCGCGGCGCGCCCTCCGGGATGAGGCTGACGGTGAAGTCGAGGCCCCACACGGCGATGAGGAGGCCGATCCCGCCGCCGGCGATCCCGAGCATCAGGCTCTCGGTGAGGAACTGGCGGACGAGGCGGCCGCGACGGGCGCCGAGCGCGGCGCGCACGGCGATCTCCTTGGAACGCGCCTCGGCGCGGGCGAGGAGGAGGTTGGAGATGTTCGCGCAGGCGATGAGGAGGACGAACAGCACCGCGCCCTGCAGCAGCCACAGCGCCCACTGCACGGATCCGACCGTCTCGGCCTTGAGCGAGTGGAGGACGATCGGATGGTTGGCGTGGTTCAAGGTGTGGAACATGGGGGCGGCGAGGCGCTGCCACCGGTCGAGCAACGAGCTCAGCTCGGCCCCGGCGCTCGCGACGGTCGCGCCCGGACGCAGGCGGCCGATCACGCTGAGGAAGTGATTGCCGCGGCGAAAGTCCCGCGGATCGAGCTGGGCCGGGACCCACGTCTCGACGCCCTCGCCGGGGAAGTCGAATCCCTTGGGCATGACGCCGACGATGGTGACGTTGAGGCCGTCGCCGGTGACCTTCATGCCGATCACGTCGCGGCTGCCGCCGAACGCGCGCTGCCACAGATCGTAGCCGATGACGATGGCGTGCGCGTCGCCGCCGACGACGCCGTCGGGGGCGGGCCCGTCCTCCTCGGCGGAGAAGAATCGGCCGAGGTACGGCGTGACGCCGAGCACGGAGGTCAGGTTGTGCGTGCAGAACGCGGCGGGCACGCGCACCGGCGTGTCGATGCCGCCGATCGACAGGGTCCCGACGGTCCAGCCGGCGAGATCGGTGTACGACTTGGCGTCGTGCCGGAGCTCGAAGTACTCCGGGCGCGACAGCCAGAACCGGTCGAAGTTCATCCCCGGGAACTGCGTGTAGATCCGCACCAGCCGGTCGGGATCCTGGTAGGGGAGGGGCCGGAGGAGGACCGCGTTGACGACGCTGAAGATGGCCGTGTTGACTCCGATCGCGAGCCCGAGCGTGATGACGGCGACGAGCGTGAAGCTCGGGTGCTTGGCCATGGTGCGGAGCGCAAACCGGGCGTCTTTCATCATGGACATGGGGCTACTCCGATCGCAGGGCGATCATGGGATCGATGCGGGTCGCGCGGAGCGCGGGGACCCAGCAGGCGAGGGCGGCCACGACGACGACCAGCGCGCCGACGAGGATGAACGTCACCGGGTCGAGCGCGCGCGTCTCGAACAGGACCTGGGAGAAGACGTGCGCGAGCGCGGCGTTGAGGGCGAGCGCCCCGCCGAGGCCGCAGGCGACGCCGATGCCGACGAGGAACATGCCCTGCCGGAGGACGAGCGCGCGGACCCCCGCCGGGCGCGCGCCGAGCGCGACGCGGATGCCGAGCTCGCGCGTGCGCTGCTCGACGTTGTACGCCATGACGCCGTACACGCCCACGACGGCGAGGACCAGCGCCAACCCGGCGAACAGCGTCATGAGGAACGTGAGGAAGCGCGGCTTGGCCACGGCGCTCCACAGGACCTGGTCCATCGTCTTGACGTCGGACACGGGCAGCGACGGGTCGGCGTTCTGGATCGTCGCGCGCGCGGCCGAGGCGAGCGACATCGGCGTCACGCCGTCGGCGCGCAGCGCGATGTTCATGCGGTTCGCGGCGCCGTCCGCGATGTCGATGGACTGGCGCATGGGAATGTAGATCTCCGTGCCGGTGGGCGCGTCGATCCCCTGCTGCTTGACGTCGGCGACGATCCCGACGATCGTCTGCGGCGGCTTGTCGCGCAGCCAGCCGGCGGTGCGGATGCGTTTGCCGATGGCGTGCTCGCCCGGGTAGAACTTGCGCGCGAACGCCTCGTTGACAAGGACGACCGGGGGCGCGCCGGCGGCGTCGGCGGGCGTGAACAATCGGCCGTCGACGAGCTTGATGCCCATCGCCGCGTGGTAGTTCTCGGCGACGATGTTCCAGAAGTCGGTGTTCCACACCGGGCCGTCCTCGCGCCGGGTCTTCCCCTCGAGCCACAGATCGTTCGCGTTCACCTCCCGGAACGGCGGCAGCCCGTCCATGAGCGTGGCGGACTTGACCCCGGGGAGCGCGCCGAGGTCGCGGAGCAGGCGGTCCCAGAACGCGTTGATGGCCTCGTTGTTGGCGTACGTCTTGGACGGCAGCTCGACGTTCATGGTGAGCAGCCCGTCGGGGTTGAAGCCGACGTTCACTTGCTGGAGGCGGTTGAAGCTGCGGATGACGAGGCCGCAGCCGATGACGAGGACCACCGCCATGGCGACCTCGGCGACGACGAGCGCGCGGCGAAAGCGCTGGCGCGGCGCGGTGGTGCGCTGGCCGCCTTCCTTGATGCGCTCGTGGAGGTCGGCGACGCGGGTGTGGAGGACGGGCGCCAGGCCGAACAGGAGGCTGGTCGCGAACGAGCAGGCGATGCCGAAGCCGAGCACCCACCCGTCGATGTGGATCTCGTGGGCGCGCGGGGCGCCCTCGGGGATGATCGATGTGGTGAGGTCCACGCCCCACCCGGCGAGGACGAGGCCGACCGCGCCGCCGCACAGGCCGAGGAGCAGGCTCTCGGTGAGGAACTGGCCGACCAGGCGGCGGCGGCCGGCGCCGAGCGCGGCGCGGATGGCGATCTCGCGTGCGCGCGCCTCGGCGCGCGCGAGCAAGAGGTTGGACACGTTCGCGCAGGCGATGAGGAGGACGAAGAGGACCGCGCCCTGGAGGAGCCACAGCGCCCACTGGACCGAGCCGACCGTCTCCGCCTTGAGGCCGTGGAGCACCATCGGATGGAACCTGTGGGTGAGCGTGTGGAACATAGGGGCATTGAGGCGCTGCCACCCGTCGACCAGCGATTTCATCTCGGCGCGGGCGCCGGCGACGGTGACGCCGGGCTGGAGTCGGCCGATGACGCTGAGGAAGTGATTGCCGCGGTGGAAGTCGGCCGGGTCGAGCCCGGCCGGGATCCACGCCTCGATGCCGTTGCCGGGGAAATCGAAGCCTTTCGGCATGACACCGACGACCGTGACCGAGATCGCATCGGCGGTGATCGTCTTGCCGACGATGTCGCGCGCGCCGCCGAACGCGCGCTGCCACAGGTCGTAGCCGAGGACGATCGCGCGCGGGTCGCCCGGCACGTCCTCCTCGGCGGAGAAATATCTGCCCAGCTGCGGGGCGACGCCGAGAAGGGGCGCGAGGGTGTGCGTGGTGACGGCGGAGGGGACGCGGATGGGGCGGTCGATCCCGCCGATCGCAACCGTGCCCTCCCGGTAGGCGGCGAGCTCGGAGTACGACCTGGCGTCGTGGCGGAGCTCGAAGTACTCCGGCCGGGACAGCCAGAACCGGTCGAAGCTCATCGTCGGGAATTGCGTGTAGATCCTGACGAGCCGATCCGCGTCCTTGTACGGGAGTGGCTGAAGCAGGACGGCATTGACGACGCTGAAGATCGCGGTGTTGGCGCCGATGGCGAGGCCGAGCGTGAGGATGGCGATGGCGGCGAAGCTCGGGTGTTTGGCCATCGTGCGGAACCCGTAGCGTGCGTCGTGGAGGATCCCCATGCGGGGAGCCGGGGCAACCGTCGTGCCATGTGTAACTGGTTGCAGTTGCTTGCGATTCTCGATGGGGGAGTTTCGGTGCTGGGACGCTCCGTCCCGGAAGCGGTCAGCGGCTGCGGATGGTGAGGACGGCCTGGGTCGCGGTGCGGACGACGCGTTCGGCGACCGAGCCGAGGAGGGCATGCTGGATGCCGCGGCGGCCGTGGGTGCCGAGGACGAGCAGGTCGGCGCCGATCTCCTCGGCGACGTCGCGGATGACATCGACCGGGTTGCCGCGGCGGACGATCGCGTGGATGTTGGCGGCGCCGTGCGCGAGCGCGCCGATCTGGGCGGCGAGCTCGGCGTGGATCGTGTTCTCCTCGCGGGCGATCGCGGCGCGGAGCGACTGCATCTCGGGCGAGTCCGGCAGGAACCACTTGGTGGACTCGAGCGGCGCGTCGAGGACGTGGAGCGCGGTGACGTGGGCGCCGAGGATCTTGGCGAGCTCGAGCGCGGCCCGCACGGCCGGCTCTGACGCCGGGGTCAAGTCCGTCGCGACGAGGATCTTTTTGTACATGGGCGCGAGGATAGCAGGGTATAAACGGCCAAAACAGAGAGGGACCGTGATGCGGCGAGGTGTTGTCTTGGCTGGGTTGTCCTGTGCTCTCCTGGCGTGCGGCAGCGAGTCGACCGGGGTGACCATCGACGCGCCGCTGGCGGTCGACGCCAAGCCCGCGGTAGACGTGCCGCTGCCGACGATCGACTCGCCGCCGGCGGTCATCGACGCCAAGCCCGCGGTGGACGTGCCGGTGACGCCGATCGACGCGCCGCCGCCCATCGACGCGCCGCCGCCCACCGACGCGCCGCCGCCGCCGCCGATCGACGCGCCGCCGCCCATCGATTCTCCGCCGGGCGACCCCTGCGGCAACGGCGTGCTGGATCCCGGCGAGAAATGCGACATCGCCATCGCGCAGGGCAATCCCGGCGCGTGTCCGACGGACTGCAACGACAACAACGTGTGCACCACCGATTCGCTCGTCGGGACGCGTTGCCAGCAGGAGTGCACCCACACGCCGAAGACGCCGAACCCAGTGTCCGACGGCTGCTGCCCGGCCGGGGGCACCGGGCTCAATGATCCCGACTGCGCGGTGTGCGGGAACGGGATCGTGGAGCTCGGGGAGGTCTGCGACGATCACAATACGGTGAGCGGGGACGGATGCTCGGCGGATTGCAAGCAGCGGGAGATCGTTGGGTATCGGATCACCGAACTAACGTTACAGTTCCCGCACACGTTCCTTTCCCTCGGGTGCAGCGATGTGACC
>DATFWE010000358.1:0-6848 GCA_035259575.1 Haliangiales bacterium | reverse complement strand
CGCGCCCCGGCGGGCGCGGCGCGCTGGGTCCGCCCGCCGAGCCGCCGCGCCAGGCCGTCACCGACGAGCACGGCGCCTTCGACATCGGCGGGCTGCCGCGCCGGACGGTCGTGCTCGTCGCCGGCGGCGAGACGGCGTCGTCGGAGCCGCTGCCGCTCGATCTGCAGGCGAAGCCCGAGCAGACCGGGCTCACCGTCGTCCTCGACGTCGACGGCGAGATCGCCGGCACCGTGGTGGACGCCAAGGGACAGCCGGTCGCCGGGGCGCAGGTGACCGCGGGCCCATCTTTTGGCGGCCTCGGCGGCAGGCGCGGCGGGGCCTTGGCGCTGCGCCTGCGCGGACCCGTCGCCGACGTGACCGACGCCGGCGGACGGTTCCGCCTGCGCGGCCTGGCCGACGGGACGTACCACCTGACGGCGTCGCGCGGCGACGGGGGCGGCGCGGGCGCGTTCGTCTTCTTCGGCCGGCCGGGGCCGAACGGCGTCGACGCGCGCGTGGGCGAGACCGATGTCCGGCTGGTGCTCCTCGAGGACGGCCGCGTCAAGGGCAAGGTCCTGTTTGCCGACGGCACCGCTCCGGCGAGCTTCTCGGTGTCGACGGGGGACGGCGTCGGCGACAGCTTCGGCGGCGGCGACGGCTCGTTCGAGGTGGACGCGCCGGCGGGCCCGGTGACGCTGTCGATCTCGGGCGTGCAGTTCCTGCCCAAGAGCGTCCCCGACGTGAACGTCCGCTCCGAGGACACCGTCGACGTGGGGACGATCAGCGTCGATCGCGGCCGCTCGATCTCCGGCGTCGTCGTCGGGTCCGACGGCAGCCCGGTGTCGGGCGCGACAGTGTACGCGGGCGCGCAGCTCGTGGGCAACGGCGACGGCATCACCCCCGGCGCGGGGTTCGGCGGCGGCGGCGGAGCGGTGCAGACCACGACCAGCGGCGACGACGGCAGCTACGTCCTCCCCGCCGTCGGCGAGAAGGGCCTCCTCGTCGCCGCCGATCACCCGACCGCGGGTCGGTCGAAAATCGCGCGCGTCCCGCCGGGATCCGCCGCCGTCGAGGTCGACCTCACGCTGCTCCTGCCCGGCGCGCTCGAGGGGCGGGTGACGTCGGGCGGTCAGCCGCTGGCGAACGCGCTGGTCACCGCCGCGCCGCAGACGGCCGCGCTGGGCACGTTCTCGGTGCGCGCGGGCCCCGACGGCGCCTACCGCTTCGACAAGCTCACCCCCGACAGCTACGTCGTGTCGGCGAGCCTGGCGGGCGGCTTCCGCGGCAACATGCAGACGCGGACCGTGACGATCGCCTCGCAGCAGACCGCCCAGCTCGACATCGACCTCCCCGTCGGATCGGTGACGGTGGCCCTGGGGATCGCGGCCCCGGCGGGGGCGAGCGTGCGCACGGCGCAAGTGTCGCTGCTGTCGGGGAGCGTGCAGGCCACGACCGCCAACCAGCTCCTCGACGCCGCCGCGGCGCGCGGCGACGGCTCGGCGCACATGGGGTACGTGTTCGCGGGGGTGCCGGCGTCGCTCGCGAACGTGACGCCCGGCGCGTACACCGCCTGCGCCGTGCCCATCCCGATCGACGCGCAGGGCCCGCGCGACCTCGCCCAGGTGCGCGACAAACGGGACCAGCTCATCTGCGTGTGCATCCCCGTGACCATCGCCGGTGCGCCCGAGACGCAGTCGGTCACCGTGCAGGTCCCGGTGCCGCCGCGCTTCCTGTGACGGTCACTTTCGCGCCAGCCACGCGCGGACGCGCGGCGAGATCGCGCGCCGGCTCGCCGCCGTCGGCGAGCGCCGCCAGCGCCGCGCGGGCCAGACGGACCGCCTCGGCGCGGTCGCGCCCCGCCGCGTCGAGCGCGCGGGCGCGGAGGAAATCGATCTCGGCGCCGTCGATCGGATCCGCGCCGCGCACCGCCGCGAGACGGTCGACGTACGCCAGCGCCGCCGCGGACCGGCCGCGCGCGAGCTCGACCTCGGCGGCCTCGATGAGGGGCTCGCGCGCGTCGGGCGCGCGGGCGACCACGTTGGGGTGCGCGACCTTGGCCATGGCCTGCGCCTCACCGAGGAGGCGCTGGTGCGCGCGCGGGTCGTGCCCCCCCGGACGCACGACCTTGATCGCCGCGTCGCGGCCGAGGCGCGGGTCGGTCGCGCGGTACACCTCGCCCATGCCGCCCGCGCCCAGGGGTCCCACCACGTGGTAGCGCCCGACCTCCTCCCCCGCGGCGAGCGCGCCGGTGCCCCCGTCGGGAAGCGTCAGGACCTCGGGCGAGCCCGGGTCGGTCGGGGCCGGGGGATCCTTCACGCCCCAAGCATGCCGTGAGACCCGGCTAGGCGTCCATCGCCGCCGTCCACTCGGCGAGGCGCGCCGCGCGCTCCGCCTCGGGCGGCGCCAGCGGACGCCCGCGCGCGTCGAAGACGAGGCCCACCACGCCGCCGCGCAGGTCGCGCGTCACCCGCACGCCCCGCCCTCCGCCCACGTCGACGCCCTTGGGCGGCACAAGCGTCGCGCGCACCGACCGGTCCTCGGCGAGCGGCAGCCGCCGGAGCTCGCCCCAGCGCAGCGCGAGGGGCGCGCGCCCGTCGATCTCCACCGCCAGCGCCGCGTGCCCCCGCTTGCCCGTCCCCACCGGCGCGACGCACGTCCCCAGGCGCACCAGGCAGTCCTTCTCGAACACCTCGGTCGCGGCGCGCTCGTGCACCGTCGACAGCACGCCCAGGTGCGGCATCATGAAGATCGAGTCGACCGCGAGCTCGGTCACCCCCTCGACGGCGAACGCGTCGATCATCATCAGCATCGCCTGCGACCGGCGGGGCGCGTGCGACAGGACGCCGCCCGAGCCGACGAGGAGATCGAGGGCGATCATGTCGACCAGGGTGCCGCGGTTCTCCTGGGCGAACGCCTCGGCGATCGTGCGCTCGGTCTGCACCCCGGCCAGCTCCGTCGCGAACTCCTTGTGCTGGACGAACGCCAGGCGCAGCGCCTCGCGCGCAATGGCCTGCTCGATGACGAGGTCCTCGCGCGTCTCCGGGATCGTCGTGGGGCGGATCATCTTGTTGCCGATGCGGTCGCGCAGGCCGGCGGCGTCGACGCGGTCCGGCACCCAGCGAAGGATGGCGTCGAGGCCCGCCTCGGCGAGGACGTTGGAGATCGAGTACGACATGCCCAGGTTGGCGGAGACGGTGCGGTTGAACGCGCCGCCGAACACGCTGAACACGTCGGTGGTGGCGCCGCCGATGTCCACGCCGACCACGTTCGCGCCGCGGCTGCGCGCCAGCGCCTGGATCATGAGGCCCATCGCGCCGGGCGTGGGCATGATGGGCGCGCTCGTCCACGTCATGAGCTTGCGGTAGCCGGGGGCCTGCGCCATGACGTGCTCCATGAACAGCTCGTGGATGGCGTCGCGCGCGGGGCCGAGGTGCTCGCGCTCCAGCACCGGGCGCAGGTTGTCGACGATCTGCAACGCGACCTTGCCGGCGAGGATGCGCCGGATCTCGGGGCGCGCGGCCGAGTTGCCAGCGTAGATCACCGGCAGATCGAATTCCTGCCCCAGGCGCGGGCGGGGGCGCGCCGCGGCGATGAGCTCGGCCAGCGCCACGACGTGCGAGATCGTCCCGCCCTCGGTGCCGCCGGCGAGAAGGATCATGTCGGGGCGGAGCTGGCGGATGCGCTCGACGCGCTCGTGGGGGAGCCGGCGGTCGTCGGACGCGATCGTATCCATGACGATCGCCCCGGCGCCCAGCGCCGCGCGCGCCGCCGACTCCGCGGTCATCGTGTGCACCACGCCCGCCACCATCATCTGGAGGCCGCCGCCCGCCGACGACGTCGACACGTACGCGTCCACGCCGGCGATGCGCCCGCCGTCGACGAGCCGGCGCCCGCACAGCTCCTCGACCTCGCGCACGGAGTTGAGCACGCCCTGGGTGACGTCCTCGACGGGCGCCTCCACGGTCGTGGGCGCCTCGCCGCGCACGGCCAGGCGGTACTCGTCGCCGCGCTTCTCGATGAGGATCGCCTTGGTCGTGGTCGAGCCGCAGTCGGTGGCGAGGACCGTAGCTATATCGCTCATCGTTGCACCGCTCGCTCGCGACGCCTCGGGGCGCCAGGTCGCTTGGCTGCGCATCGCTCCAGGGGCGCCTCCATCCTCGGCGTCGCTCGCTCGCTCAAGCGCGCGCCTCGAGCCGGCGCAGGAGGAGCTCGACGGCGCCGCGGCGGGCGAGCAGCGCCGCGACGCGATCCCACGTCTCGGGCGAGCGCAGCACCGCAGCGAGGAGCGGCCGGAAGAACACCATCGCCTGGCCGGCGACGAACGACAGCGGCCGCACCGACTCGAGGAGGAACATCGCCGGCGTCACCAGGCGCCGTCCGGCCAGCGCGTCGGCGAGGCGGTCGAGGAGCCGCCGGTCCTCGTCGGAGAGGTCGCGCTCGAGCGCGTCGGCCTGCTCCTCGTGGGTCGGGCGGGTCATGCCTGGCGGATCCTCTCCCGCAGCAGCGCCACCACCCGCTCGCGATCCGCCCCGTCGAACCAGATCCAGATGCCGCGCCGGCGGTCGAGGAAGCTCGGGCGCGCGAGCGGGCTGGCGAGCGCGGCGTCGCGCCCCACGTCGAGCCGCCGCAGGTCGGCGAACCGCCGGCGGCGCACGACCAACGCCCGCGCCGCCTCGATCCCCTCGTCGGTGAGCGTGTAGCGGGTGGGGAGGAGGAACGCCGACACCGACAGGAGGAGGATCGCCGCCGCCAGGAGCGCGAGCCACGCCGAGTCGAACGTCAGCATCACCACGCCGGCGGTGGTGGCCACGACCGCGACCACCAGCGCCACGTCGCGCGGCCGGCGGCGGGCGGGGTGGGCGGTCCAGCGGAGGAGGACGTCCGGCATCTCCCCGGCAGATATCACACTCACGGCCAACTCAAAAGCGCGGCGCCGCCGGCCACCGCGGCCGCGCCCAGCGCGCCCAGCCGGGTGGGGCGCTCGCCCAGCGCCCACGACATCGCCTGCGCGAACAGCACCGACGTGTTGCGCAGCGTGAACACGGCGCCGGCGCCGGCCTGCGCCAGCGCCACGAGGAACACCAGGAACGACGCGCAGGAGATGATCCCGGCGGAGACGATCAGCGCCGGCCGGTCGCGCGCCGCGCGCCGCGCGCCCCGGCGCCCCGCACGGTCGAGGCGCGCCAGGTTGAGCGGCACCGCCACTCCGAGCGACACCGCGAACACCAGCCCGGGCGCGCCGCCCGCCGCCAGTGCCTGCTTGTAGGCGAGGTGGTAGCAGCCGATGCAGGCCGCGGCGATCCCCGCCCAGCGCAGCCCGGCGGCGGCGCCGTCGCGCCGGCGGATGCCGCCCGCGCCGAGCCCGGTCGCGGCGAGCCCGGCGGCGACGAGCGCGGTGCCCGCGAGCGCCGCGACGGTCACGCGCTCGCCCAGCCACGCGACCGACAGCGGCCACACCACGAGCAGCGCGCCGCCGCGCGACACCGTGTACACCGGCCCGAGCGGGGCGAGCGACAGCGCGCGCGACAACGTGAAGATGTAGCCGGCTTCGAACAGACCCGCGGCGGCGCTCCACGCCACGACGGCGCCGCTCGCGCGCCCGCCCGGCCACAGCGCCGCCGCGACCGCGCCGCCGGCGGCGCACACCGCGAATACTCCGGGCGCCGCGCCCTCGGGATCGGGATGTCGTTTGAGCAAGGCATTCCACCCCGCATGCAGGAACGCCGACCCCACCACGAGGACGAAAACGAGAGCGGTCATGCGCGCGTTCGGGTACTATGGTCCAGTCCGACGGAGAAAAGAGAGGAACTCGCATGAGAAAGACGAGCTTGCTGGCGGTTGCATTCGGAGCTCTGTGCCTCTGGGCGGCGGAGGCCCGCGCGGAGGTCAAGGTACACAAGGCGGCGCAGGTGTCGATCGACATCCCGACGGGCTGGAGCCTGCAGGCGCCCGACGAGCAGACGTTGATCCTCATGGACCCGAAACAGGACGTCCTCATCCGGCTCGCCGTGGTCGAGGCGGCCGACGCCGAGAAGGCGGTGAACGTCACCGACGCGCAAGTGAAGCAGTTCGTCCAGGACGTCAAGTGGGGCGACAAGGCCAAGCCGACCGAGCTGAACGGCCTGAAGGGCCTGCGCCTCAAGGGCGAGGGCAAGATCCAGGGCAAGCCGGTCGACCTCGGCGTCCTGATCCTGGGGACGCCGTCCAAGAAGGTGCTCCTGGTGCTGGCGCTGATCGATCACGCCACGGTCGGCGCGCACGACGCCGAGATCACCGGCTTCATCAACAGCATCAAGCCCGCCAAGTAGTCAGCGCCCCCTCCAGACCGGCTCGCGTTTCTGGAAGAACGCCGAGATCCCCTCCATCGCGTCCTCGGTCGCGAGGACCGCGGCGAGCTGCGCCGCGAGGTGCCGGAGCGCCGGGACGAGGTCGAGGTCCTGCGTGTCGTAGAACGCGCGCAGGCCGAGGCGCATCGCCGACGGGCTCTTCGCGGCGAGCTTCCGCGCCAGCGCCAGCGTCTCCGCCTCGAGCGCGTCCGCCGCCACGACGCGCGTGACCAGGCCGATGCGCTCGGCCTCGCGGGCGGAGATGCGGTCGCCGGTGACCATCAGCGCCAGCGCCTGCTTGCGGCCGACGGAGCGGACGATCTCGGCGGTGATCATCATGGGCCACAGGCCGAGGTTGATCTCGGTGAGCCCGAGCTCGGCGGCCTCGCTACAGACGACGACGTCGCAGGCGACGACCAGCCCGAGCCCGCCGGCGAGCGCGTGGCCGTTGACCATCGCGACGATCGGCTTGCCCAGCGCGTGCATGGCGGGGAACAGCTCGACGAGCGAGGCGGGCGGGACGCCGCCGGCGCCGGCGTCCTT
>DATFWE010000357.1:0-14443 GCA_035259575.1 Haliangiales bacterium | reverse complement strand
GTCGGCCACCGGCCTCCCCGCCGGCGCGGTCGACGCGGCGTTCTCGAACAGCGTGCTCGAGCACGTCCCGCCGGCGGCGATCGCGGCGCTGTTCGCCGAGGCCGCGCGCGTGCTGCCCCCCGGCGGCGTCATGTTCCATTCGGTGAACTGCGGCGACCATTACAGCTACGTCGACCGATCGATCAACCAGCTCCATTACCTGCAGTACTCCGAGGCGAGGTGGGCGCGCTGGAACAACGCGTTCCTGTACCAGAACCGGCTGCGCGCCCGCGATTTCACCCGGCTCGCCCGCGACGCCGGGTTCACGATCGAGCTCGACACCTCGCGAGCGCGACCCGAGCGCCTGCGCCAGCTCGAGCAGATCGCGGTGGACGCGGCGTTCAAGGACTACCCGCCGGAGCAGCTCGCGATCACGAGCATCGATTTCATCGCCCGGAATCCGGGACGCTAGGCTGGCATCGGAATTGCTGGGAACTGCTCGGACGTCAGGATCGGCGCGCCAGGATCCGCTCGTACAGCTCGATGTAGTCGCGCTGCATCCGCTCCGACGAGTAGCGCGTCACCGCGGCCGAGCGCGCCCGCGCGCCGCAGGCGCGCGCCAGCTCGGGATCGTCGCGCAGCCGCGCCACGCGCTCGCGCAACGCCGCCTCGTCGCCCGCGGGGACGAGGAAGCCGGTCTGCCCCTCGTCGATGACCGTCGGGATGCCCCCGACGCTGGTCGACACCACCGGCAGCCCGGTCGCCATCGCCTCGGGGATCACCAGGGGGAGGCCTTCGGTGGTGGACGACAGGACGAACGCGTCCAGGGCGTTCAGCACCGACGGGACGTCGCGGCGCGCGCCGAGGAGGCGCACGTGCGGCGCGATCCCCAGCGCGGCGGCGAGCTCCGACAGCGCCGGCAGGAGCGGCCCGTCGCCGGCGACGACGAGGCGCGCCTGCGGGCCGAGGAGCGGCGCGACCGCGCGCAGGAGCAGCGACTGGTTCTTCTCGCCCGCGATGCGCCCGACGGTGCCCACGACCCACGCGCCCGCGTCGATGCCCAGCTCGGCGCGCACGCGCGCGCGCGCCTCGGGGTCGGGGCGGAACCGGTCGAGCTCCACCCCGTTCGGGATCACCGTGAGCCGGCGCTCGTCGACCTCGCCCCGGGCGCGGGCGAACTCCGCCGTCTCGGCCGACACGGCCACGAACGCGTCGACGAGGCGCGCCGCGAGCTTCGCGGCGAGAAGGCGCGTGCCGCCCTTCCGGTTGCGCCCGTGCTTCGTGTGCACGACGGCGCTTCGCGCCAGCCGGGCGGCGGGCGCGCCGTAGATGAGCGCCATCCGGTTGTGGGTGTGCGTCAGATCGACGCGGTGCTTGCGCAGCCAGCGGCCGAGACGCAGGACGAGCGCGGGATCGAAGCCGGGCCCGGGGCGCGCCACCCGATCCACCTCCGCGCCCGCGGCGCGGAACTCGGCGGCGAGCGGTCCGTCGGGCGGCGGCGCGAGCGAGACCGCCGACACGCGGTACCCGGCCCGCACCTGGGAGGCCGCGAGGTCGAGGGCCACCCGTTCCTGTCCGCCCATCCCGAACGACGACAGGACGTGCGCGACGTGGGCCGGTGCCCGAGGATGATCGCTCATGGTTGTACCGCTCGCTCGCGTCGGCTCGGGGCGCCGGGTCGCTCGGCTGCGCGCTTCGCGCGCTCCAGGACGCCTCTTCCACATGGCCTCGCCGTCGCTCGCTCGCTCATGGCCTCGGTTCGGCGCCGGGGAACCGCACGGCGTCCCCCCCGTCGACGCGCTCGCCGAGCGTGGGCATCGCCGCCACGTGAGGGACGCTGCTGTAGTGGGCGGTGATGCCGACGAGGAGCACCTGCGCCAGCTGGGGCTGGAGGCCGCCCGACTGGCCGAACTGGTACGCGACGCTGTAGCGGGCCGTCGCGAGGATCGAGTCCGTCAGGCCCCAGGTGAGCCCGACGTCCCCCTGCACCGCGTTGCCGGTGCCGGCGGCGACGAGCGCGCTCGCCTCCCCCAGCGCCTGGTCGTGCCGGAAGCCGGCGGACACCGCCAGCCCGCGCCCCAGCGTCGGGTCGAAGCTCACCGCGCCGCGGAGCGTGACCACCTCGCTCATCGACACGGTTCCCGTCTGGGTGTTGGTCGCCGTGCCGAGGGTGAACGCGAGCGCCCCGACGGCGTTGCCCGCGGTGTAGCGCGCGGTCGCGCTGCCCGTGGGGACGATGGCGAGCGGATAGCTGCCGGCGAGCGTCACGACCTGCGACACGCCGCCGGTGATCGCGCCGTTCCAGCGGAAGCTGAAGTCGTGGTTCCACCGGCCCACGAACGTGTTGGTGATGCTCCAGTAGGGCTCGCCGTCGGCGAAGAGCGGCCGGAGGCGCGCGAAGCTGGCGCGGTACTCGCCGCCGATCGCGTCGTTCGGGAACACGCGATCGAGGCTGAACGAGCCCGTCATCGTCGCGCTGAGCTGGCCGAGCGCGTCCTGCGGCGCGCTCAGCGCCCCGGTGAGGCCCTGGCCGAAGCGGACGTGCTCGGACGCGTCCCACGCGAACGCCTCGCCCAGCGTCGCGGTCACCAGCTCCGGGTTTCCCGGCGCGCGCAGGCCCGGCTGTCCCGCGTCCGCCGCCCGCTGGCTGAGCTGGAACGCGGTGCCGCCCTGGGTCGCCCCGACGTTGAAGGTCATCGCGCTGCGGTTGGTGAGCTCGGCGGCGACGGAAGCCGTCGCTTGGTTGGAATATCGGCTCGGCTCCCCGCCGGCGAGGCTGAGGCTGCCCGCGAACAGGTAGCCGACGCGCCACGCCACGCGCCGCGAGCCGAACTGGAGCGCGAGCCCGGGGCGGATGTCGGTGAACACACGGTTGTTGGTCTGGCTCAGCGGCTCGGCCGGGTCGGTCGTGGCGGGGATGGACTCGGACGTGTAACCGACATTCACCGCGCCGTTGAGCTCGTAGACGATCTGGCCGGCCGCCGGGCGGGCGGCGGCGAGCGTCGACAGGACGGCCGCCCCGGCGGCGAGCGCGGGACGGAGGCGCGGGTGCGGCACGTGGCGCGGATCTCCTCGGTGCTGAGACTGTATCAGATCCGTCGGGCCCATGGCGCGCCCGGTCGGCGGGTGCTAGAGTCCGCGCGAGTGGCGGCGAGGCGAAACGGGGTCCTGCTCTGGGTTTTCGCCTTGCTCGGCTGCAGCCGGGGCCCGGTGGCATCGGCCACGCCCGTCGCAGATGGGCCGAGCTTCACGCCGGCCGCCGCGGGTCCGGACGCGGTCCTCATGATCCCGCCCGGACGGCTCGCGGCCATGCGCGCCGCCGCGGCGGCGAACGCGCCCGCGTGGCGGGCGCTCAAGGCCAACGTCGACGCGGGCCTCGAGCACGCGGACCTCGGCGACACGAGCGTGATGAACGTGGCCGTCGTGTACCTCGTCACCGGCGATCGCAGCTACTGCGAGCGCCTGGCCGGCCAGGCGCGCGGCACCATGGCGTCCGCGAACCCGCGCGGCGACAGCTACTACGGCTACGCCGGCCTCATGGCCGATCTCGCCGTCACGCTCAACCATTGCGCCGCCGTGATCGATGCGCCCCTGCGCGGAGAGATCGCGGCCTACCTCGACCGGTGGACCGACGAGCTGTGGTTCCACAACCGCGGCTCGGGCTGGGGGCTGAAGGACCCGGGGAACAACTATCACGTGTCGTTCCTCCTCGGCACGGCGTGGGCCGGGCTCGCCCTGCACGGGGTCGGCCACCCCCATGCGCGGAAGTACCTCGACATCGTCGCGAAGGGCGTCGACGAGGAGCTCGCCTACCTCGCCGAGCGCTGCGCCGGGGGCGGCTGGCTCGAGGGCACCAACTACGGCGAGGGGTCGAAGGGACGCCTCGCCGATCTGATGTCGCTTGTCGCGGCGGCGGGCATCGCGAACCCGTTCCAGGCGAGCGAATGGTTCCGCGCGGCGCTGCGCTTCGCCCACTACCAGCTCCAGCCCGGCAACCAGTACCTCTACCCTGCCGGCGACATGGCGCGCGAGTCCAACATGACCGCCGATCCGTACGCGCGCGGCTACGTGCAGCAGGTCGTTTACTGGCTCGCCGACTCCGAGGAGCGCGGCCTTGGCCAGTGGTACCTCGAGCACGTCGTGCCCAACTACCGGACCGGGTTCAACCACCCGCACGCGCTGTGGCGCGACCTCGTCTACAAGCTCGACATCCCGGCCAGGCCGCAGAGCTCGCTCCCCCTCGCCTACTGGGCCAAGGGGGACAACTTCGTGTCCCTCCGCAGCGGGTGGGACGCGCGCGCGACGGCGCTCATGGTCTCGGGCGCCGCGCGGATCGATCAGTCGCACGCCCACCTCGACACCGGCGGGTTCACGCTGTGGCGCGACGGGTGGCAGGTCGTGGACGCGGTGACGTACAGCCACTCTGGCCTCCTCCAGGAGCCGGGGGCGCACAACCTGGTCAACGTCGCCGGCGCCCGGAGGGCGGATGTGGCGTCGCGGGGCCTGCTCCGCTTCGCCGACGACGCGCGCGCGAGCTATCTCCAGATCGACGCGACGGGCATGTACGTCGCCGAGGCCAGGCGCCCGCTCCTGCGCGAGCTCACGCGCGAGATCGTGTACCTCAAGCCGGACACGGTGGTGACCTACGACCGCGTGCAGCCGGCCGCCGCGGGCACGGCGTTCGAGTGGCGCATGCACTTCCCCGGCCGCCCGGAAGCGGAAGGGCAGACCGTCCGCTCCGCGCACGAGGGGGGCGGCGTCACCGTCACGCTCGTCGTCGGCGACGCGCCGCAGATCGTGCCGGACACCGATCTCGCGCCCGACGGCTCGCGGTCGTTCCGCGCGCAGGCGACGACGCGGACCGGCCGCTTCCTCGCCGTCGCGCGCGTGGGCTCGGGCGGCCCGCCGGCGCCCGCCGCGACCGCCGTCGCCACCACCGGCGACATGGAGGGCGTCGCCGTCGGCAACGACGTCGTGCTGTTCGGCAAGCTCCCGTTCGGTCAGGCGCCGACGCCGGGGTGGAGCTACACGCTGCCGGCGCTGCCCGGGCGGGTCCACACGCTCGTCAACATGTCCGGCAGCGTGAGCGCGGCCATCGCGCGCCGGGGGAACACCACCGTGGTGACGATCGCCAACGGGCCCGACCACGCCGCGAGCGCCGACGGCATCGTCCGCTTCAGCGAGCCGTGACCTCGTTGATCATGAACCGCGCCTTGCCCGCCGGCGTGCGCGGGATCGAGTCGACGTAGCGGATCTCGATCTCGGCGTCGCGTCCGAGGTGCTGGCGGAAGATGCGCTCGATCTTCGGCTCCTCGACGGCGGCGGCGTAGCTCGCCCGGCGCACGATGTCGATCTCGACCTGCCCGGGGCGGCGCTGCACGATGAGGAACTGCTCCACGCCGTCGACCATCTTGAAGGTGTGGGTCCCGATCACGCCGGAGATGGCGGCGCCCGCGGTCGTGTAGAGCACGTCGTTCACGCGGCCGTCGAGACGCACGATCCGGCCGAGCGTCCGCCCGCAGGCGCACCCCGGCGCCGCCAGCGCCCCAGCGTCGCCGTTGCGGTAGCGGATCATCGGCATGGCGTGGTTGTCGAGATCGGTCACGAGGAACGCGCCCTCGCCCGTGAGGGCCGCGCCGCCGTCGGGCCCCTCCACCTCGATCACCGCGTGCTCGTCGCAGGTGTGGTAGACGGACGCGTCGTCGGGGCAGGTGTAGCCGAGCGACTGGATCTCGCCGCATCCGTAGTAGGGCAGGACGCGCGGGGTGAAGACGCGGGCGATCGTCTCGCGCCAGGTGTCGAGGAGCAGCTCCGCCGTGGGAAACACGCCGTCGAGCTCGACGCGCGCGCCGCTGCGCTCGGCGTGGCGCGCGAGGATGTACGCGGCGGACGCGTAGCCGATGAGGAAGCGCGCTCCCGAGGTGCGCAGCGCGTCGAGGTAGGCGCCGGCGTTGTCCGGCGCGAGCTCGAACGCGGGGAGGAAGCGCTTGCCGGAGAACCAGCTCTTGGCGCGATCGAGCCGCCGCGGGCGCGCCACCCCGAGCGTGCCGCCGAACAGCTGCACGAACGGCTCGCCCAGGCGCAGGCCGGCCCAGCCGAAGCCGCGCCAGTAGCAGGCCCGCTGCCACACCGATCCGGGCAGGTCGCGCACGACCTTGATCGGATTGCCGGTGGTGCCTCCGGTCGCCGTGGTCTCGACGGGGACGTCGCCGCGGATGCGGAGCGCGTCCGCGTGCTCGCGCAGCGTGTCCTTGGTGAGGACGGGGAGCTTGGGCAGATCGGCGACGCCGCGGATGTCGGCGGGGCGGACGCCGCGCTCCGCCATCATGCGGCGGTAGTGGGGGCTGTCCGCGTGGGCGTGCTCGACGAGGCGCCGCAGCTTGCGGTCGCGCAGCTCGTCGATCCTCGCCCGCTCCCAGCGCTCGCTCTCGGCGAGGAGCCGGAGCGCGTGGGTGAGGCCGAACCCGGCGGCCCGCGAGCGTACCTCCCAGTGGAGACGGTAGAGTGCGGCGCGCAGGGAGGTCATGTTCCGCGAACGCCCCGATGATACATCGTCGCCGCCGGGCGAATGTGCCAAACTCCGGCCGTGGACAGCGCCCGCGAAGCCCGCCCGTCGCCGCTCCGGCAGCTCGTGCGGCGCGGGATGGCGCGGGCCCTGCCGCGGCGGCTGTTCATGACCTCGGGCCCGGCGACGAGCCGGTCGGTGGCGCTCACGTTCGACGACGGCCCCGACCCGGAGCACACGCCCGCGGTGCTGGACCGGCTGCGCGACCTCGGCGTGCGGGCCACGTTCTTCGTCATCGGCCGCAAGGCCGAGGCGCACCCCGACCTCGTCGCGCGGATCGCCGAGGAGGGCCACGAGATCGGCCACCACTCGTGGGCGCACACGCCGCCGCCGGAGACGTCGGCGCTGGCCCTCGTCTCCGAGGCGCGCAAGACGTCGGGGCTGCTCGAGCGCCTGCTCGGCTGGCGCCCGCATCTCTACCGCCCGCCGTACGGGAAGCTCACCCCCGGCAAGCTCGTCGGCATGTGGGCGCTCGGCCAGACCGTCGTGCTGTGGAACCGCGACCCCAAGGACTTCGCGCGCGGCGCCGCGGAGCCCATCCGGCGCTGGTTCGAGGACGAGCCGCTCGCCGGCGGCGACATCGTCCTCCTCCACGACGTGCATCCGCACATCGCGCCCGCGCTCGACGCCGTCGTCGCGCGCGCCGACCGGCTCGGCCTCGCCTTCGCCACGCCGACGCAATGGCTCCATGGTTGACGCGCCGACGATCCTCTACTTCGGCAACGACTGGTCGGGCGAGAACCGCACGTCGAGCCACCACGTCGCGCGCTGGCTGGCGCAGCGCTACCGCGTGATCTACGTCGAGTGCCCCGGGCTGCGCGCGCCCAAGGGCACCGGGCGCGACCTGCGCAAGGTCGCCGCCAAGCTGCGCCTCGCGCTCGCCGGCCCGCGGCCGCAGCCCGAGGGGCTGTCGGTGCAGACGCTGCTCCAGATCCCGCTGCACCGCTTCGAGCTCGTCCGCCGCGCCAACCGCGGGCTGATCCGGCTGTCGCTGAAGCTCCTCCTCGCGCGCCTCGGCGTGCGCGCCCCGGTGACGTGGTTCGTCGTGCCCCACCTCGCGGGAGTCGTCGGGCGCCTGGGCGAGCGCCTGTCGGTCTACTACTGCATCGACGACTACGCGTCGCTTCCCGACGTGGACGCCGACGCGGTGCGTGCGATGGACGACGAGCTGACTCGGCGCGCCGACCTGGTGTTCGTCGCCTCCGACACGCTGCTCGCGCGCAAGCGGGCGCTCAACCCCGAGACCTACGTCTCCCCCCACGGTGTGGACTTCGCGCACTTCGCCCGCGCGCTGGACCCGGCGCTGGCGATCCCCGACGACATCGCGGCGCTGCCGCGGCCGATCGTCGGCTTCTTCGGCCTGATCGAGCGCTGGATCGATCTGGGGCTCATGGATTATCTGGCCGAGCGGCGCCCGGGCTGGACGTTCCTCATGATCGGCCGCGTCGCCGTCCCCGACGCCGAGGTGCCGAAGCGCCCGAACCTCGTTTATCTCGGACCCCGGCCGTACCCAACGCTGCCGGCGTACGGCAAGGCGTTCGCGGCCGCCATCATCCCGTACCACCTGACGCCCCAGGTCCTCCACGCGAACCCGATCAAGCTGCGCGAGTACCTGGCCATGGGCAAGCCCATCGTGTCGGTGTCGACGCCGGAGATCGACAAGTTCGCCGCCCACGTGCGCATCGCCCGCACGCGCGAGGAGATGCTCGCCCACCTGGACGTGGCCGTCGCCGGGCTGACGCCGGCGGAGCTTGCGGCGCAGTCGGCGCTGGCGTCGACCATGACGTGGGACGCGAGCCTGCGGCGTGTGATCGAGCGGGTCGAGGCGCGGCTCGGGAAGCGTTAGTCAGGGGAGCGGCGGGATCTCCAGCTCGGCGCGCACCTCCTCGAGCGGGCGCGGCAGGTGGGGCCAGAAGTCCCAGTGGTCGCTGAGATCGACGGTGCAGGCGGCGCCGCGGGCCAGTGCCGTCATCACCTTCTCGATGTCGAGCTTGCCGACCTCGGCCTCGGCGATGGGCGTGATCTTGAGACCGAGGTGGAACTGCGCGATGGCGAAGAACAGGAACATGAAGCCGTCGTTGCGCACGAAGCCGGCCTGGAACGCCGCCTGCTGGATCTCGCCCACCGGATCGGTGTCGTAGCCGGCGAGGACGTGGCCGAGGTCGTGGAAGATCGCGATCTCGGGGATGCCGTTGCGCTGGCCGGGCATGGAAAAGTCGCGCTCGACCCAGTGCTGCCACAGCGCGCGGCCGAAGCTGCCCTCGGGGAGGAGGCCGAGACGGTTGTAGCGGCGCGCCAGCGCGACTTCCTCCACGCCGCCCGCGAAGCCGGCGGCCAGGACCTTGCGGACGCCGGACCACCGCTCGTCGCGCCACGCGCTGCCGACCAGGCGGCCGCCGACGCGGCGCAGGAGGTCGAGGCGGGCGAGGGTGTCCTGGTGCGCGGCCATCTTGTGAAGCGTCTTCACGCCGCGCTCGTCGACGCCGAGCGCCGCCGCCAGCTGCGAGACCTTCTCCGCCGACGTGCGCGCGACGCTGCCGTCGATCGTCGTCATGACCATCGCGAGCTGAAGCAGCCGTTTGCGACGGTGCGGATCGGAGATCGTCTCCGCCGTGTGCCGCGGCGACGGCGCGGGCAGGGATCGCGGGTCGATCGTCACGCGGTGGAGCCTTCCCACGACCTCGAGGAAACGATCCTGCATCGGGGTCGGCTGGGGGTCGACGCCGCGGACGGCGCCGAGGGCGACGGGGAGCTCGTGCGGCCGGAAGACTGCAATGTCCATGATGCCTCCTGCCCCGCGTCGAAGCAGCCCGCGTGCCAGCGCAACCGCGCGAGAAGACTGCGCGGGTGGACGCGCGTCCGGCGGACGCGCGACAGGTGTCCGGCGGCCCGGTCGAGGGTCAACGCGGCGACTGGGCGGCGATGTCGCGACGGATCTCCTCCTCGAGGACCGGGAGGGGCACCGATCCGAGCCCCAGGACGGCGTCGTGGAACCGGCGCAGGTCGAAGCGCGGCCCGAGCGCCTTCTCCGCCTCGGCGCGCAGCGCGCGGATCGCGAGCTCGCCCACCTTGTAGGCGAGCGCCTGGCCCGGCCAGGCGATGTAGCGATCGATCTCGGTCTCGATCTCGTGCTCGGACAGCGCGGTCTGGGCGCGGAGGTAGGCGATCGCCTGGGCGCGCGTCCACCCGAGCGCGTGCAGGCCCGTGTCGACGACGAGCCGGCAGGCGCGCCACATCTCGTAGGTGAGGCGGCCGAAGCGCTCGTAGGGCGTCGTGTAGATGCCCATCTCGTCGCCGAGGCGCTCGGCATAGAGCGCCCACCCCTCCCCGGTGACGTCGAAGTAGGCGAGGCGGCGGAACGCGGGGAGGTCGCGCCGCTCCGCGGCCAGCGCCCCCTGGAGGTGGTGGCCGGGGACTGCCTCGTGGAGCGTGAGCGCGGGAAGGACGTAGAGCGGCCGGCTCTCGAGGTTCGAGGTGTTCACCCAGTAGGTGCCGGCGCTGCCGCTCCCCTCCGGCGCCGGAACGTAGCGGCCGCCGGTGTAGAACGGCGCGATCGCGTCGGGCACCGGCTCGACGCCGTAGGGCAGCCGCGGCAGCACGCCGAAGAAGCGCGGCAGGCGCCCGTCGATGCGCTTTGCGATCCACGCCGCGCGCATGAGCAGCTCCTCGGGGGTCCGGGCGTAGAAGCGCGGATCGGTGCGCAGGAACGCGAGGAACGCGCCCAGGTCGCCCCGGAAGCCGACCTCGGCGCGAATCGTCTCCATCTCGGCGCGGATGCGCTTCACCTCGCGCTCGCCGAGGGCGTGCAGCTCCTCGGGGGTCGCGTCCTTCGTGAGGTGCTCGCGGATCGCCGCCAGGTAGTAGGCGCGGCCGTTCGGGAGATCGCCCGCGGCCGTGGTCTTGCGCGCGCCGGGGATGTAGGTCTCGGCGAGGAAGCGCGCCACCTTGGCGTAGGCCGGGATCACGGCGTCGCGCACGGCGGCCAGCCCGTCGGCGCGGAGCCTGGCCGCCCGGTCCGCCGGGATCGTCGTCGGCATCGACAGGAACGGCGCGTAGAAGACGCTCTTCTGCGGATCGGCCGCGTCGGCGTGGGCGCGCGCGGCGCCGTCGCGCCCGCGCAGCACGATCTGCGGCACGGTCATCCCCGTCGCGAGGCCGTCGCGCAGGAGGGCGATGTTCTCGTCGAAGTAGCGGGGCACGTCGCGCAGGCGCGCGATGTAGCGCTCGTAGTCCCCGACGGCGAAGAAGCCGAGGCTGCGCGGAAGCTGGGCGAGGTCGATGAAGAAGCCGGAGTCGCCGTTCATCGGCATGAGGTAGGCGCGCATCTCGATGGCGGTCGCGCGCGCGCGGACCTCCTCGGCGAGGACGCTCGCGGTGGCGCGGTCGGCGTCGGACAGGGCGCCGCGCGGGATCGCCGCCAGCTCGCGGGCGACGCCGCGCCAGTGCTCGAGGTGCCGCGTCTGGGTCGCGGCGTCGACGCGCTCGAGTCGATCGTCGTAATCCTTGACGCCGGCGGCGGTGGCGAGCTGCGGGAACTCGCGCAGGCGCCAGGCCCACTCGCGGTCGACGAGCGCGCGCAGCGCGTCGGCGGGCGCGTCGGCGCGTGCCGGAAGCGCCGCGAGCAGCAGGACGAGCGCGGGCCAAGGGCGCGTCATGACACGTCCTCCTTCGTCCAGCGCCCGTCGATCGAGCGCCACACGTCTCCGGGGTTGCGATCGCGCAGGACCGGCGGGAGATGCGCGTCGCGCACGTGGTCGTAGCCGTGGAGCGCGACGAAGCGGCGGATCGCGGCCGGGATCCCCACGCTGGTCGCGCCGGGGTGCGCCGTCGCCGGGTACGGGCCGCCGTGCGCCATCGCCGGGCTGACCGCCACGCCGGTCGGCATCTTGTCGTCGAGCAGACGCCCGGCGCGGGCGCGCAACGCGCGGGCGACGGCGCGATAGAGATCCTCGTCGCGCCCGTCGGAGGCGCTGTAGATCGCCGACGTCAGGTTGCCCTCGAGCGCCGCGGCGATCGCGGCAAGCTCGTCGGCGTCCGCGGCGAGGACGAGCAGGCTCGCCGGCCCGAACGCCTCGCGCTGGAGCGCCGCGCGCCGGGACAGGAACGTCCGCCCGGAGGTCGCGAGCAGCGTGGGAGAGAAGCGGAAGCCGGGGCCGTCGGGGCGGCGGCCGCCGGCGACGACGCGGGCGCCCACGCCGGTCAGCTCCGCGAGGCTCGCCTCGAGGCCGTCGCGGACGCCGCGGCCGAGGAGCACGCCGGGGGGCGCCGCGGCGAAGCGGCGCGCCGTCTCGGCGACGAAGCGCTCGGCCGCGGGTCCATCCACCAGCGCGACCAGCCCCGGGTTGGTGCAGAACTGCCCGGCCCCCAGCGTGCACGACGCGGCGAGCTCCTCGGCGATCGCGTCGCCGCGCTCGGCGACCGCGCCGGGGAGGAGGAAGACGGGGTTGATGCTCGACATCTCGAGGTAGATCGCGACGCCGGCCGCGTCGGCGGCCGCCTTGAGCGCGAGCCCGCCGCGCCGGCTGCCGGTGAACGCGATGGCGCCGAGGCGGGCGTCGCCGGCGAGGGCGAGGCCCACGGCGGCGGGCACGTCGTAGACGAGCTGCAGCGTCGCCGGCGGCAGCTCGGCGGCGCCGATCGCGGCGGCCGCGTGCTCGGCGAGCGCCTGCGAGGTCGCCGGATGTCCGGGGTGCGCCTTGGCGATGACGGGGTTGCGCGCCGCCAGCGCGGCTGCGAAGTCGCCGCCGGCGGCCGCATTGAACGCGAAGGGGAAGTTTCCCGGCCCGAGGACGAGGACCGGCTTGGCCAGCGGTCCGAAGCAGGAGCGCAGGCCCGCCCGCGTGTCGATGATCGGGTGCGCGAAGCTCCACGTGCGCGCGGCCTCCGCGGCCTGGCGGAGCTGCCCGGTGGTGCGCGGGATCTCGACGCGGAGGAGACGCGGCTCGACGGGAAGCCCGGTCTCGCGCGCCGCCAGCGCGGCGAGCCGGGGCGCGTCGGCGTCGACGCGCGCGGCGTAGTCGTCGAGGAACGCGGCGACCCGCGCCGGATGTACGTCGGCGAGCGCGACCGCCGCGGCCGCGCCGGCGGCCAGGCATGCCTCGACGTCGGCGACGGAGCTCGTCGGGAACGCCGGGCCCGTCTCCTCGCCCGTCGCGGGGTCGACGGCGCGGAAGGTGCCGGCGGGCGCGTCGGCGTCGCGCCAGGCGCCGGCGATGAGGACTCTCTGGGTCATTGTTGCCTCCTCAGGCGCGCACCTTCGCCGCGAGCGCGGCGTCGATCGTCGCCTCGGCCGCGGCGAGCTCGGCGCCGACGAGGGGAAGGCGGGGCGGCCGCACCCGCGCGCTCCCCATCCCCACGCGCTCCTGGACCAGCTTGATGAGCTGGACGAACTTCGGGACGACGTCCATGCGGAGCAGGGGGAGGAACCAGCGGTAGATCGTCGCGGCGCGCTCGCGGTCCCCCCGCCGCGCCAGCTCGAACAGCGCCACCGACTCTTTCGGGAACGCGTTCACCAGCCCGGCGACCCAGGCCGTGGCCCCGGCGTGGATCGCCTCGACGACGAGATCGTCCACGCCGATGGCGACGGCGAGCCGGTCGCCGACAAGGGCCCGGATCGCCGTCACCCGCCGCACGTCGCCCGACGATTCCTTGACCGCCGTGAGGTTCGGGTGGCGCGCGCACAGCTCGGCGATCTCGGCGGGGAGGAAGTCGGTCCGGTAGCTGACCGGGTTGTTGTAGAGCATGCAGGGGAGCGGCGTGGCCACGAGGACGGCCGCGACGTGCGCGTGCATCTCGCGCGCGTCGGTGCTGTAGACGTAGGGCGGAAGGACCATGAGGCCCCGGCAGCCCGCGCGCTCGGCGGCGCGCGCGAACGCCACCGCCTCGTCGGTGGACAGCGCCGCGACGCCGGGGATCACCGGGACGCGCTCGCCCACCGCGCCGACCAGCGTCTCGAGCACGGCGCGCTTCTCCTCGGTGCGCAGGGTCGCGCTCTCGCCGAGCGACCCGCACGGGATGATGCCCGCGCAGCCCGCGTCGACGAGCCAGCGCGCGTGGCGGGCGAGGAAGGCGTGGTCGATCGAGCCGTCCTCGGCGAAAGGGGTGGTGATGGCGGGGAAGATGCCTTTCCAATCGACGGACATGATTCACCTCGTCAAGGTCTCGAGCCTCACCGGCGACAGCGGGGGGCGGACGGCGCCGGGCGCGACCCCGCGCAGCACGGCCATCGCCGCGCCGCACACGCGCCCCTGGCACGCGCCCATCCCCAGGCGGGTGTGGAGCTTGGCCGAACGGGCGTCGGGCGCGGCGCGCACCGCGGCCCAGCGGACATCCTCGCAGCGGCAGACGATCGTCTCGTCGTCGACGACGGAGTCCCAGTCGCGCGGCGGGGGGAAGCAGGCGGCGAGCGCGTCGGCGAACGCGCGGGCGCGCCGGCGCCGGCCGAAGAGACGCCGCGCCTCGGCCTCGCGCCCGGCCGCGGCCAGCCCGGCGATCTCGCCCTCGACCGCGGCCTTGTCGGCGCCGCCGATGCCGGTGGCCTCGCCCGCGCAGTAGATTCCCGGCACGCTGGTCGCGCACAGGTCGTCGACGACCACGCGGCCCGCCTCGACGGCGCAGCCGAGGAGCAGGGGCAGCTCGACGTTGGGGACGAGGCCGAAGCCGACGCCCAGAAGATCGCATTCGATCGTGCGCTGCGCGCCCGCGACGTCGATCGTCGCCGCCGTCACCCGCTCGTCGCCGTGCGCGCGCCGGACGAACGCGCCGTTCCATACCGGCACGCCGGCCAGCGACGCGGACAGAGCCGCGGCCTGGGCGAGCTTCGCCGGAAAACGCGCGAGGCCGAGCCCGAAACGGATGATGCGGCGGGTCGGGGCGAGCTCGGCGACGCCGACGACGCGG
>DATFWE010000356.1:0-45078 GCA_035259575.1 Haliangiales bacterium | reverse complement strand
GTGGACGTAGCGACCGGGGGCGCCCATGAGGGGAGGATGGGCCGCGCTTCCCGGCTGGCGCGGGGATTCGCGCTCGGGGCCGGAGCGGGCGCGCAGCCACTCGGCCCAGTGCGTCCACCACGTGCCGCGGTTCTCCTTGGCGGCGGCGAGCCACGCCTTCGGGTCGGCGACGAGCTTGTCGTTGGTGAAGTAGCGCGACTTGGCGGCGGGCGGCGGGTTGACCAGCGCCTGGATGTGTCCGCTGCTGCTGGCGAGGAAGAGCTTGTCGCCGCCGAAGAGCTGCGGCGTGCGGTAGCAGGCGTCCCACGGGGTGATGTGGTCGGTGAGCGCGCCGACGGCGTAGACGTCCGCGCCGACGCGGCCGAGGTCGATCTTGGTGCCGAGGACCTCCAGGCGGCCCGGCGCGCACAACGCGTTCTCGACGTACAGCGCGAGGAAGTCGGCGTGGAGCGCCGCCGGAAGGTTGGTCGCGTCGTTGTTCCAGTAGAGGATGTCGAACGCCGGCGGGTCGTCCCCGAGGAGGTAGTTGTTGACCCAGTAGTTCCACACCAGGTCGTTGGGGCGGAGCAGGGCGAACGCGCGGCCCAGCTCGGCGCCGGAGAGCACTCCGCGCCGCTGCGAGCGGCGGAGCGACGAGGCGATGGACTTCTCCGAGGCCAGGATCCCGACGGACGACGTGGCCGCCGCCGATGTGTCCAGGACCGTCACCATGAACGTCCCGCTGGCGACGCGATCGTCGCGCAGCGCCGCGAGGTGGCCCATGAGCACCGCGGTAGTGATGCCGCCGGCGCAGGCGGCCAGGAGATTCAGCCGCCTGCTGCCGGTGATCTCGGCGATCGCGTCGGTCGCGTCCACGAGCGCGCGGACGTAGGCGCCGAAGTCCCACTCGCGCTGCGCCGGGGTGGGGTTGCGCCAGCTGACCGCGAACGTCTGGAACCCCTGCCGCACGGCGAACTCGATCAGGCTCCGCGACGGCGCCAGGTCGAGGATGTAGTACTTGTTGATCTGCGGCGGGATGGCGAGGAGGGGCCGCTCGTGGACCCGCGGCGTGGTCGGCTGGTACTGCAGGAGCTCGAGGACCTCGCTTCGATGCACCACCTGCCCCGGGGTGATCGCCAGGTTCTCACCGACGCGGAACGGCCGGCGATCGACCTGCGACGGCAGGCCGCCGTTGTCTCTCAGGTCGGCGGCGAAATGGCGCGCTCCCGCGAGCAGGCTCCTGGCTCGGGTCGCCACCGCGCGCTTCAGGGCCGCTGGGTTGCCGGCGAGCGTGTTCGTCGGCGCCATCGCCTCGGTGACCAGCGTCGCCACGAAGCGACCCCGCTCGCGGCTCTTCGGGTCGAGGCCGACCTCGTCGACGAGGCGATGGACGCCCCCGCGCCACGCCAGGTAGGCCTGCATCAGGCGGCGGTAGAGCGGATTCTGGCTCCACGCCGGATCGGTCCAGCGCTTGTCGCCGGACTCCGGCGCTCGCGTCGACCGGCCGCGGGCGATGTCGGCAAGCTCGCGCCCGACGCCGGCGACGACGCGGCCGAGCGTCCTCGGCTCGAGGGCCGCCCGGACCGCGACGCGGCCGGCCGCGGCGAGGAGCTGCGTGGGGTCGAGCGAGACGAGCGGGCTCATCGCCATCGCCGTCATGAGCACCCGCTCGGCGAGAAGCTCGGGGGGCTGCGGCGCGCTGTCGGCCGCGGCCGTTTCAGACGTGGGAGTCACTGGGCACCTCCACGATGTCACGGTACCTCAAACGGCTCGCGCGCGGCGGATCGCTCGCGTCCGATCCGTTGCCGGACGCGACAAACACCGACACGAGGCGCCGGCTCATCGCGCCGCCGGCGTGAACGCGTCGAAGTGCACGTTGCGCCGGCGCACGCCGAGGCGGAGGAGCAACGGGAGCGTGGTCTCGATGCTCCACGTCGAGCCGCAGATATAGGCGTCATGTCCTCGAGCGGCTTGCTCACGCACGCGAGGATCCAGCCCGCCTCGCGCTCGCCCGGCGCGAGCGCCATCGACCCTTCGACGCCGATGTCGCCGTCGACGAGCCTTACCTTGCAGGTGCTGCAGCCGCCGGTCTTGCAGCCGTAGCGCAGGTACAGCCCCTCGCGCAGCGCGGCGGCCAGGATCGTCTCGTCGGGCCGGCAGACGATGTCGCGCTCGAACGGCATGATGTGCACCCGGGGAATGGCGGGGCTCCTACTTGCGCAACGGGTCCTTGACCTCGTAGCGGAGCCGGCGGATGTCGTCGAGGGTCCACAGCCGCTCTTGCTCGATCAGAGGCTGGCCGATGAGGGTCTTGCCGTTGCGGTCACGAGCGTCTCCTGGCTACGGTATCCGCTACGGCGCTGGCCAAGCAATGATTCTGCGTGGCCAAACTTTGGCCCGCGAGACCAAATTTTGCTCCAGAAACAGGATCAAGACGTGGCCATGACGCAGGTCAACCGCCGGAACCAGGCCACGGAATCAGGATTGCACTGAACATCGTGCTGGCGGCACATTCCTTGCGGGGTTTTTAGGACGTGTCGGTCGATGACGACGCCGGCGAGATATCTGCTCGAAAATTCTGCGGATGGTGGGCCGTGCCCGGGTACCGTGCGGTGACCGCGTTCCCCGTCCCCGGGAAGCTCCATGGCCGCGACGCAGCCAGCGATGCGCTCCACGCCGCCTACGAGCGCGTCCGCGCGCAGGGCGTCCCGGGGACCGTGACGATCGGCCGCGAGGGCGGGACGACCTTCACCATCGACTTCGACGCCAAGGGCCGAAGCCGGACAGGATCCGGGGCATGATCCGCGCGCGCATCCTGGTCGTCGAGGACTCCCGCGTCGTCGCCCAGGACATCCGGCTGCAGCTCGGTCGGATCGGCCACACCGTCGTCGGCGTGACGGCGAGCGGCGAGGACGCGGTCGGCATGGCGGGCGACCTTGCGCCGGACATCGTCCTCATGGACATTCGCATCGAGGGCGCCATCGACGGTACCGAGGCGGCGCGGCGGATCCGCGAGCTCTACGACATTCCGGTCATCTACCTCACGGCCTATGCGGACGACGACACCCTTCGGCGCGCCACCGTCACGGAGCCCTATGGGTACCTGCTCAAGCCCTTCGAGGAGCTGCACCTCCGCACCGCCGTCGAGATGGCGCTCTTCCGGCACGCGGCCGAGCGGCGCCTGCGCGACAGCGAGCGCCGCTACGCCGTCACGCTGTCCAGCATCGGCGACGCCGTGATCGCGACCGACGAGCGGTTGCAGGTGACGTTCCTGAATCCGGTCGCGTCGGCGCTGACCGGCTGGCCCGTCTGGGAGGCTCTCGGGCGGCCGCTCCCCGAGGTCTTCCGCATCATCAACGAAGACACCGGCGTCGCCGTCGAGGATCCGGCCGCCAGGGTGCTGCGGCTGGGCACCATGGTCGGCCTCGCCAACCACACGGCGCTGGTCGCGCGCGACGGCCGCGTGGTCCCGATCGACGATTGCGGCTCGCCCATCGTCGACGACCGCGGCCGCATCACCGGCGTGGTCCTCGTCTTCCGCGACGTGACGCAGCGCCGGCGGGCGGAGGAGGCCGAGCAGAAACGCGTCGATGCGGGGCTCAGGACCGCCAAGGCGGCGGCGGAGTCGGCCAACCGCGCGAAGGACGAGTTCCTGGCCAACGTGAGCCACGAGATCCGCACGCCGATGAACGCCATCCTCGGCTTGACCGAGCTCGTCCTCGACACGTCGCTCGGCGACGATCAGCGGCAGCTCCTGAAGATCGTCGAGTCGGCGGCCCGGAGCCTGCTCCGCATCATCAGCGACCTGCTCGATTTTTCCGAGATCGAAGCTGGGAAGCTGGAGCTCGACGTCGGGGATCTTCGCCTGCGCGCCGCGCTCGGAGAGACGCTGCGGGCGCTGGCGACGCGCGCCCACCGCAAGGGGCTGGAGCTCATCTGCGACGTCGACCCCGCGGTGCCCGACGCGCTCGTCGGAGACGCCGGCCGGCTGCGCCAGGTCATCATCAACCTCGTCGGCAATGCCATCAAGTTCACCCCGGCCGGCGAGGTCGACGTCCGCGTCGAGCTCGATGCCGGTTCGGGCGTTGCGGCCGCGGTTGCGGGCGAAGGCGAGGTCTGCCTGCGCTTCTCGGTGCGCGACACGGGGATCGGCGTCCCGCGCGAAAAGCAAGCCGCGATCTTTCGCGCCTTCGAGCAGGAGGACACGTCGACCACGCGGAAGTACGGCGGCACCGGTCTCGGCCTGACGATCTCCGCCCGGCTGATCGCGCTCATGGGCGGGCACTTGACCGTCGAGAGCGAGCCGGGCCGGGGCAGCACGTTCGCGTTCACGGCGCGATTCGGGCGGACGGCCGCCGCGCCGGAGGCGGTGAGCGCGTCCCCGCCGCCGGTCCTGCGCGGGCTGCACGCCCTCGTCGTGGAGGACAACGCGGTCGGCCGTCGCCTCCTCGAGGGGTGGCTGCGCGGCTGGGGCGCGGCCACGACCGCGGTGGGCGACGGAGTCGCGGCGATCGACGCCCTCATGCACGGCGTGGCGACAGGACGGCCGTTCGACCTGATGGTGCTCGACGCCGGACTGCACGACACCGACGGCTTGACGCTCGCCGCCCGCATCCGCCGGCGCGCCGAGCTCGCCGCCACCCGCATCATCTTCCTCACCTCGGGCGAGCGTCCCGGCGACCTGGCGCGGCTCCGCGACCTGCGCATCGAGGCGCACCTCACCAAGCCGGTGCTCCAGGACGAGCTCCGCGCAACCATCGTCGACGCGATGGGCCGCGCCGTCGGCGAGCTGCCCGCTGCCCCCGCGCCCTCTCCGCCGCGGCCGGCGGCGCCCGCCCTGCGCCCCGGGGACCGTCTGCACATCCTCGTCGCCGAGGACAACGAGTTCAACTCGCGGCTGATCGCGGAGCTCCTCACCCGCCGCGGACACCACGTGCGCCTCGCCGGCGACGGCAACGAGGCGCTCCGCCTCCTCGACGGCGAGGCGTTCGATCTGATGCTCCTTGACCTGCACATGCCGGAGATGGATGGCTTCCAGGTGATCCAGGCGATACGCGAGCGCGAGCGAGTCAACGGAGGACACCTGCCGGTCATCGCGGTGACCGCGCGCGCGCGACCCGCGGATCGCGAGCGCGTGCTCGCCGCCGGCATGGACGGCTTCCTCGTCAAGCCGCTCGACGCCGCGGGCCTGTGGGCCGCGATCGACGGCGCCCTGGCGTCCCCGAGAGCGACGCGGACGTTGCTCGATCCGGCCGCGCTCCTGGCGGCCTGCGATGAGGACGATGCGATCCTCGCGAAGATCTGCTCGGTCCTGCGCGCCCGCCTGCCGGCCGACATGGCGGCGATCGACCACGCGCTCCGCGACGGCGACGCGCACCGCTTGCGCGAGGCGGCGCACAAGCTCGCCGGAATGGTGGCGGCGTTCTCGACGTCGGCCGGCCGGGTCGCCTCCGATCTCGAGGATCGGGCCGCACGCGGCGACCTCGACGGGGCGGGCGTGCTGGTCGCGGAGCTGCACAGGATGGCGGCGGAGCTGGTCCGTCTGGTCGAAGGCCTGTCCATCGTCGGCCTTCGCGCGGCCAGGACGGTGCGGCCTCCGACGTGACGTCGCGTTCCGTCCCGACAGTTTCATCTCGCCTCACCTCGCTGCGCGGCACGAAGCGCGGCGATGACGCGGTCCTCGGTCGGGACGTCGAGCCGGCACGACTGGCCCGCCGTGGCGGGCTCGCCCATGACATCGCGGCCGTCGACGCGTACCGACGGCGACGGATACGCTCCCTCCCGTTCCACCACGTCGATCGCGAGCCCGAGTCGCGCGACGCAATCGCGCACCAGGGCGACCGCGCCCGCGGCGTGCGGGCATCCTGCGAAGTACAGCACCTCGACGGTCACACTTTCTCCTCGCAGGGCGGAGGGTCGAGCACCACGTTGCACGAGATGCTGATGCGGGGGCGCTCGCCGCGGTAGGGATGGACGTAGTGCTGCAGCCATCCCGGAAAGACCAGGTAGGACCCGGCGTGCGGCTTGACCGTCGAGTGCGGCGAGAACACCTCCAGCTGGGGAATCGGACGAACGCCCCGGCGCGGATCGACGAGCACCATGCGCCCGGACTCCGGCTGCTCCGGCGAGTCGTCGCCCGTATCGACCCAGTAGACCGCCGAGAAATGGGCGTCGCCGTGATCGTGGAGGATGACGTAGTCGCCGGCCCGCATTACCATCGCCCACGCCTCCAGGCGATGGCGATAGCGCGGCACGGGCCCCACGCCGGCGGCGGCGGCCAGCCGCGCGACCAGCTCGTCGACCCGCGCGACCACCGCCTCGAGCACGACGCCGTAGCAAGGCTCGGGCCGGCTATGGAGATCCCTCTCGGAGTGCCAGCCGCCCACGTTGCTGCGCCGCAGCCCCGGCGAGGAATTCGCTTCCGCGAGGAGGAGCTCGGTCAGCTCGCGGTTGATGGTCTCGGCGCCGTCCAGGTCCGCGGCGACCACCGGGGTCGCGAATAGGGCCACGTGATCGACCGCGCCTGGGCTCACGTCCGGATGCCGATCAATACAACCCGCGGAAGAGCTCGATCCGACTCTGCGGCGAATCGATCCGCGGCGTGCTCTGGCCGGTGGAAGCCGTGTGAGCGGCGCCGGCGTACTCGGTAGGCGCGCGCCATTCGCCCGGCGCGCGCCACTCGCCCGGCGCGCGCCACTCGATCGGCGGGTGTTCGCCCGTGTCGCCCCCTTGAAACAAACGGCTCGCGGGTCCACTGGCCCTCTGGAACATCGCGCCCTCGGTCTCTCGTCCGATCGAGTATAGCGCGAGTTGGGCCTAGCCAGAACCCGGGGGGGTCAGCCGCTGCGACAGGCGTTCGAGCGCGTCGCGCTGGACGCGCAACAGCGCGCGGAACTCGCGGCTGTCTGTGTGATCGATCTCGACCGCCAAGCCGCTCAGCCGCCATTGCACCAACAGGCGCACGAGGGCCATCTCTTCGTCATTCAGCTCGAGGGTCATCATTCGAGTGTATGCCAGGGCAAACATCGGAGCCATGCTTGCCGCTATCCCGTCGGTCGTGTAGTGTGCGTCGTCTGTGAAGGGCATCATCCTCGCGGGGGGCAGCGGCACGCGGCTCCACCCGCTGACCGGCGTCGTCAGCAAGCAGCTCTTGCCGGTGTATGACAAGCCGCTCATTTACTACCCCCTCGCCACCCTGATGCTCGCGGGGATCCGCGACATGCTCATCATCTCGACGCCCCGCGACCTCCCGCGGTTCCGCGACTTCCTGGGGGACGGCCGGCGCTGGGGGATCGAGCTGTCCTACGCAGAGCAGGCCCGCCCCGAAGGGATCGCCCAGGCGTTCCTCATCGGCGAGTCGTTCATCGGGGCCGGAGGCGTCGCGCTGATCCTCGGCGACAACATCTTCTACGGCGATGAGCTCGGGACCGCGTTGTCGCGCCACGCCCGGCAGACCGAGGGCGCGACCGTCTTCGCCTACCACGTCCGGGATCCCGAGCGGTACGGGGTGCTGGAGCTCGACGAGGGCAACCGGGTCGTGAGCATCGAGGAGAAGCCGGCGCGCCCGAGATCGAACTACGTGGTCACCGGCCTCTACTTCTACGACAACCAGGTGATCGACATCGCGCGGGGCCTTTCGCCGTCGGCGCGCGGGGAGCTGGAGATCACCGACGTGAACGCCGCCTACCTGCGGCAGGGGCAGCTCCGGGCGCACCTTCTGTCGCGCGGCAACGCGTGGCTCGACACCGGCACGCACCAATCCTTGCTGGAGGCCGCGCACTTCGTGTCCGTCGTCGAACGGCGCCAGGGGCTCAAGATCGGCTGCGTGGAAGAGATCGCCTATCGCCTGGGCTACATCGACGCCGATGCCCTGGCCAGGTTGGCCGAGCCGTTCGGGAGCAGCGACTATGGCCGTTACCTCAAGACGCTGCTGACCCCCAACCCGCTGCCATGAACGTCCTCGAGACCGGCTTCCGCGAGATCATCCTTCTCCAGCTGGAGCCGTTCGCCGACGCCCGGGGGGTGTTCGTGGAATCGTACCGCCGGAGCGCCTATGCGCGCGTCGGGATCGACCGCACGTTCGTCCAGGACAACTTCTCGCAGTCGCGGCAGGGGACGATCCGGGGACTCCACTACCAGCTCCGCCGCCCCCAGGGAAAGCTCGTGCACGTGACGCGGGGAGAGGTATGGGACGTTGCCGCCGACATCCGCCAGGGATCGCCGACGTTCGGCAAGTGGTTCGGCACCACCCTCAGCGCCGAGAACCGTCGGCAGCTCTGGATCCCGGAGGGGTTCGCCCACGGCTTCGTCGTGCGCAGCGACATCGCCGACGTCGCCTACAAGATTACCGCCGAATACGACCCCGATGACGATCGGGCGATCGCGTGGAACGACCCCACGCTGGCGATCCCGTGGGCGGTGGAGGCGCCGCTCCTGTCCAAGAAGGACGCGGCCGCGCCGCCGCTGGCCGGGAACGCGCACCTTCCCAGCTACGTGCCATGAAGTTTCTCGTCACCGGCGGGGACGGGCAGGTCGGGCGGGCGCTGGCGCGGCGCGGCGCGGCGCTCGGGCATGCCGTGGTGGCAGTCGGTCGGAGCGCGCTCGACGTGACCGACCGGGGCGCAGTCGACCGAACGATCGCCTCCTGGAACGGGGATGCCGTGATCAACGCCGCCGCCTACACGGCAGTCGACCGCGCCGAGACCGAGCGCGAACGCGCGTTCGCGGCGAACCGCGACGGCGCAGCCAACCTGGCCGCCGCCTGCGCGCGACGCGGGCTCAAGCTGCTGCACATCTCGACCGACTACGTGTTCGATGGCGAAAAGCCGATCCCCTACGTCGAGGGCGACCCCGTCCGGCCCATCAACGCCTACGGGGAGAGCAAGGCGGCCGGCGAGGCCGCGGTCCGGGACCTCCACCCCGGCGCCGCGATCGTCCGCACGTCCTGGGTGTTCGGCATCGACGGCCCGAACTTCGTGCGCACCATCCTCCGGCTGGCGCGCGAGCGAAGGGTCCTCCAGGTGGTGGACGACCAGCGGGGGTGCCCCACGTTCGCCGACGACCTCGCCGACGCGCTCATCGATCTGGCGGCCCGCGCCCACGTCCCGCCGGTGCTTCACTTCTGCGGCGACGGCCCCACCACGTGGCACGCCTTCGCGGAGGCCATCGTGGCCGGCGCCCGCGCCCGCGGCCCGCTCGCGTGCGAGCGCGTCGACGCGATCACCACCGCCGAGCGCGCCGCGCCGGCTCGGCGGCCGCGGAGCTCGGTGCTCGATACGTCGCTCGCTCGCGCGCTCGGCATCGCATCGCCGGCGTGGCGGCCGGGGCTCGACCGGATGCTCGACGCATGAGCTCCATCATCGTCACCGGCGGCGCCGGCTTCATCGGCTTCAACTTCGTGCGCCATGTCCTCGCCGCCGAGGCCGAGACCCACGTCATCGTCCTCGACAAGCTCACCTATGCCGGCAACCCGCGTTCGCTGGCCACTCTGGCCGGAGAGCCGCGCCTGAGCTTCGTGCGCGGCGACATCGGCGATCGCGCGCTCGTCGCGGAGCTGCTGGCGGGCCGTCGGCCGACCGCGATCGTGAACTTCGCGGCCGAGACCCACGTCGATCGCTCCATCGTCGGCCCGGACGACTTCATCGACACCAACGTGGTGGGGACGTTTCGTCTGCTCGACGAGACGCGCAAGCACCTCGTCGCCCACCCGGAAGACGAGGCGCGCTTCCGTTTCCTCCACGTTTCGACCGACGAGGTCTACGGCGCGCTCGGACCCGACGGGGCGTTCGACGAGGCTTCGCCGTACGCGCCGAGCTCCCCCTACTCGGCGTCCAAGGCGGCCAGCGACCACCTGGTGCGCGCCTACCACCACACCTACGGCGTGCCGGTCGTCACCACCAACTGTTCCAACAACTACGGCCCGTACCAGTTTCCCGAGAAGCTCATTCCCCTCACCATCACCCAGGCGCTGCGGGAAAGGCCACTGCCGGTCTACGGCGCCGGGGAGAACGTGCGCGACTGGATCCACGTCGAGGACCATTGCCGCGCCGTGCTCGCGGCGCTGCGTCGGGGCCGGGTGGGGGAGACATATCTCATCGGCGCCCGCTGCGAGCGCAGGAACATCGACGTCGTGCGCACTATCTGCGACGAGCTGGATCGGTTGCGCCCGCTGTCCGGCGGCGAGAGCTACCGCAACCTCATCACGTTCGTGACCGATCGCCCCGGCCACGATTTCCGTTACGCCATCAACCCGGCCCGCATCGAGCGTGAGCTGGGCTGGCGCCCCCAGGTGGGCTTCGTCGAGGGCATTCGCGCCACCATCGAGTGGTACATCGACCACGGGGAGTGGACGCAGGCGATCGAGTCCGGAGCCCACCGCGAGTGAGCGAGCCCGCGGGCGCCTAGTCGCCCTCCTCCGCCATCTTCTTCTTCATCTTCGCCAGCAGGCCGTCGACCCCCTCCTTGGCGATGATGCGATTGAACTGCGAGCGGTAGTTCCTGATCATCCCCACGTCGTCGGTGATCACGTCGAACACGCGCCAGGACCCGCCGTCGGGGTGCACCACGTAGTCCACCCGCGTCGTCACCGGCCGCCCGTTGGCCTCGGCGTGGATCACGGTCCGCACGATCACGTCGTCCTGCTTCGCCTCCTCCCCGACGTAATCCACCTGGTACGCCAGGTTCGAGCGGAGCTGCTTCAGGTAGCTGCGCTCGATGAGCCCCTGCATCGCGCGCACGAGCTCGTCCCGCTGCGCCGGCGTGAGCTTGTCCCAGTGGTCGATGAGCGCGCGCCGGGACAGGTCCTTGATGTCGAACAGCGCGCGCATGTCGGCGGTGAGCTGCTGCGCCAGCTTCCGCTCCTCGTCGCTCCCCTTCGGCACCTTCCTGGAGATGAGCTCGCGAAACCGATCGTTGCCCTTCTTGACCGCGGTCGCGGCCTCCTCCGGGGCCGCCGCCCGCGCCGCACCGGCCGAGGCGCACAGGAGCGCGCCGACGAAGAAGAAGACCACGAATACGATCCGGAGCACGCGAGCTGGAATTCTACCCTACCGTGTGGGAGCGCGCCCTGTGGTAGAGTCTGTCGGGGATGCCGAAGATCGATCCCGTCGCCGTCGTCGACGCCGCGCTGGCCGAGGGAGTCGAGCTGCGCCAGCAGCTGCGCAAGGACGCGGCGGCCATCGCCGCCGCCGGCGCCGCGATCTCCGCCGCGCTCGCGGGGGGCGGGAAGCTCCTCGTATGCGGCAACGGCGGGAGCGCCGCCGACGCGCAGCACATCGCTGCCGAGCTGGTCGGCCGCTTCAGCGGCGCGGTGCGGCCGGCGCTGGCCGCGATGGCGCTCACGACCGACACATCGGCGCTGACCGCCATCGCCAACGATCTCGGCTACGACCACGTCTTCGCCCGCCAGGTGGAGGCGCTCGGCCGCCCCGGCGACGTCCTCCTCGCGATCTCCACCTCCGGTCGCTCGCCCAACGTGCTCGCCGCCGCCCGGGCCGCGCGCGCGCGGGGCGTCAAGGTCATCGGCCTGTGCGGCCGCGCCGCCGGGCCGCTCGGCGACCTCGCCGACCTCACCCTGTGCGTCCCCGGCGGCAGCACCGCCCGCATCCAGGAGCTCCACATCACCGTGGGCCACATCCTGTGCGACCTGGTGGAGCGGGCGTTACTCCCCGAGTGACGATGCGACCGGCGGCGTTCCTCGACCGCGACGGCACGATCATCGACGACCCCGGCTACCTCGGCGACCCCGGCGGCGTGCGGCTCCTCCCCGGTGCGGCCGAGGCCGTCGCGGCGCTGGCCGCCGCCGGGTACACCGTGGTGGTGGTAACCAACCAGTCGGGCGTGGGGCGCGGGCTCTATGACGAGGCCGCGGTGGAGGCGGTGAACCGGCGGGTGGGACAGCTGCTCGTCGCGGCCGATCCGCGGGCGCGGATCGAACGCTTTTACCATTGCCCCCACGTGCCGGCGGAGCTATGCGAGTGCCGCAAGCCGCGCCCGGGAATGCTCCTTCGCGCCGCGCGCGAGCTGTCGCTCGATCTCGCCGCCAGCCTGGCCATCGGCGACGGGGAGCGCGATGTGCAGGCGGCCGTCGCCGCGGGGTGCCGGAAGGCGGTCCGGATCGGCCCCGGCGGCACGCACCCCACCCTCTACGAAGCGGTCCGCAGCTGCCTCGACGGCACGCCCTGACGCCGGTTTCCGTGCTATGCGTTCTCCGCATGGCCGAGGACCTGCACGACAAGCTTTCGCCGACGACGCCGCCGCGCCTGTGGGTCATCGGCGACGTCATGCTCGACCGCTACCTCCTGGGGGGCGTCGAGCGGATCTCTCCCGAGGCGCCGGTCCCGGTGCTGCACCTCGAGCGCACCCTCGACCGCGTGGGGGGTGCGGCGAACGTCGCCCAGAACGTGGCGGCGCTCGGCGGCGTGGTCGCGCTCGGCGGCGCCATCGCCGACGACGAGCCCGGCGCCGCCGTGCGGCGGCTCCTCGCCCAGGCGGGCGTGCGCGCCGCCGGGCTCGTGGTGCACGCGTCGGCCCCGACGACGGTGAAGACCCGCGCCCTGGCCGGCGTGCATCAGCTCCTGCGCATCGACTCGGAGCAGCGGGCGGCGCTGTCTGCGCGCGAGATCGACGACCTGCTCGAGCGCCTCCACGCCGACCTCCCGGGTCCCGATGTCGTCCTCGTGTCCGACTACGACAAGGGGGTCGTCGGCGCGGCGCTGGTGGCGCGCCTGCGCGCGCGCTTCCCCGCCACGCCGATCTTCGTCGATCCCAAAGGGCGCGACTATGCGCGCTATGCCGGGGTGTCGCTGATCACCCCCAACGAGCGAGAGGTGCACCTCGTCACCGGGATCGAGATTGGCGACGACGCGTCGCTGGTGGAAGCGACGCGCGCGCTGCAGCGCGTGGTGCCGACCGCCGACGTCGTCGTCACCCGCGGCGCCCGCGGGATGACGCTGGTGTCGCGCGAGGGCCAGGTGCTGCACTCGCCGGCGCGTGCGCGCCGCGTCTTCGACGTGACCGGGGCGGGCGACACCGCCATCGCCGCGCTGGCGGTGGGGCGGGCGCTCGCGCTCGATTGGCGCGATGCCCTCCACGCCGCCAATGTGGCCGCCGGCATCGCGGTGGGGAAGATCGGCGCCGCCCCGGTGTATCGCACCGAGCTGCTCTCGGTGCTCGGCCGCGACGAATTCAGCGTCAAGCTGATCGACCGGGCGGGGCTGGCGGAGCTGCGCCGCACCGCCTCGCTCCTCGGCCAGCGCCTGGTGTTCACCAACGGCTGCTTCGACCTGCTCCACGTGGGGCACCTGCGCCTCCTGCAGGAGGCGCGGGCCCAGGGAGACCTGCTCCTCGTGGCCATTAACGGCGACGCCTCCGTGCGCCGGCTCAAGGGGGCCGGGCGCCCCATCGTGGGCGAGGAGGACCGAGCGGCCATGCTCGCCGGGCTCGACGCCGTCGATTTCGTCACCATCTTCGACGAGGACACGCCGCTCGAAACGATCCATCACAGCCGCCCCGACGTGCTGGTGAAGGGGGGAGACTACCGCCGCGAGACGATCGTGGGCGCGGCCGAGGTCGAGGGGTGGGGCGGGCGCGTCCACGTGGTCCCACTGGTGGAGGGGCGCTCGACCACGCGGATGATCGACGGGATGAAGCCCCATGCGCGACCTTCCTGAAGTCTGGACCCACCGCACCGCCCATCGCGAATGGTACGGCGCCCTCGAGGACACGCAGGATGAGCGCGCGCGGGCGATCGACGCGGTCCGCGCGCACCGCAAGGCGGGTCTCGCGCGAGCGCTCCATGTCGCGTGGGTGCTGACCCGCACCGACTTCCGGGCACGCTACCGCGCGCAGGCGCTCGGGGTGGCCTGGTCGCTCGTGAGCCCGCTGGTGATGATGGCCGTGTTGAGCCTCGTCTTCACGCGGGTGTTCCACGCCAGCACCGAGCATTTCCCCATCTTCCTGCTCATCGGGGTCCTGTGCTGGGACTGGATCTCGAACGGGATCACGGCGGCCACGCATGCGCTCGTCAACAACGCCGACGTGATCAAGCGCACGGTGTTCGCGCGCCAGGTGCTGCCGATGGCGGCGATCCTCAGCTACGGCGTGAACTTCGCCATCGCCTCGTCGATGCTGCTCGTGTTCATCCCCATCTTTCCGGACGCATTTCGCCTGAGTCCGGCGCTGCTGCTGCTGCCGGTGCTGCTCGGCCTGCTCGTGCTGCTGATCGTGGGGATCGGCTTCGCCACCTCGGTGCTCAACGTGATCTACCGCGACGTGGCCTACCTGGTGAATACGGGGCTGCTCCTCCTCTACTGGCTCACGCCGGTGATCTACCCGCTCGAGGTGATCTCGCAGCCGTACCGCTCCGTGCTCGCGTGGAATCCCATGGGCGGAATCCTGCTCGGCATCCGGGGGGCGATCATGGACGGCAGCTACCCGGACCTGCATGCGTGGGCGGCGATGATCCTGCCCACGGCGGCGATCCTCGGCGTCGGCTGGCTGATCTTCAAGCGCTACGAGCGCCTCGTGCTGGACTATGTCTGAGCCGGTGCGGAACGAGCTCGAGATCATCGCGGGGGCGGTGGCGCCCGCGCCCGCGGGGCCGCTCATCGTCCGCGCGGACCAGGTGGGGAAGTCGTTCCGCCGCTTCGAGCGGAAGCCGTTCCTTCTGCGCAACCTGCTGCTTCGCTTGACGGGTCGCGCCGCGCGGGTCAAGGAGTTCTGGCCGCTGCGGAACATCAGCTTCGACATCCGCGGCGGCGAGACGGTGGGGGTCATCGGGCAGAACGGCTCGGGCAAGAGCACGCTGCTGCGGCTGATCGCCGGGGCGTGCTTCCCCTCGGAAGGCCGCCTCGCCGTGCGCGGTCGCGTCGCGCCGCTCCTGACGCTGGGCGCCGGCTTTCACCCCGACATGACGGGCCGCGAGTGCGCGGAGGTCAACGGCACCGCCCTCGGGCTCACCCTCCCCGAGATCCGCGACCGCCTGGACGCCATCGTGGCCTTCGCGGAGCTCCGCGAGTTTCTCGACACCCCGGTGCGCTACTACTCGGCGGGCATGCTGGCGCGCCTGGGCTTCGCCGTGGCGGTGCACATCGATCCCGATCTGCTGCTCGTGGACGAGGTCCTCGCCGTGGGGGATCACACCTTCCAGCACAAGTGCATCGCCCGGATCGAGGAGATGCAGGCCGCCGGGACGACGATCCTCCTCGTGTCCCACGCACTCGATCTGGTGCAGCGACTGTGCCAGCGCGTCCTGTGGCTGCAGGACGGGCATCTGGGCGGCGACGGCGAGCCCAAAGAGGTGATCGCCCGGTACCTCGCGGCCACGCCCGACGCGTAGCCCACCGAACGGTTTGAGGTCACGTAGCCTCGCAACTTGTCCGATCAGCGACGGGCGGCGGCGCAAACTACGAAGAAGCGCGCGCCGCCGAGAGCCGAGAAGACGTCATCCACAAGGTGGGTGTCGCTTCCAAGGAAGTTCGGGGGACCGTGTACTGGCTGCAATTCATCCAGAGCTCCGGATGGACCACAGTTGATCTCGGCGGTGTCATTCGAGAAGCTGGCGAGCTGGCTGCCATTCTCGGCGCCTCGGCGCGCACCGCCCGCGCGAATGGACGCAATGGACGATGACGCGTTGATCATTGCCGGTTGGTTGCCGCGTCCGGTGCCCGAGCTCGCTACGGGCCCGCGAGCGCCCGCTCGACCGCGTCGGCCAGCTTGCGCATCCCGCTCGGCCCGGCGTGCCGATCGTTCGCGGCGAGCCAGTCCTCCTCCGCGATGGCGACCCGAACGAAGGGGAGCCGCTGCTGCTCGAACAGCTCGTGGAGGAGCTCGGGCTCGCGCGCGCAGGTCGGCCCGAAGTTCGTGACCAGGAAGATCGGCCGGGCACCGCGCTCGCGGATGGCGCGGTCGGCCGCGCGCAGGATGGCCGCGGTGATCTGCACGGCGCGTTCGGGGTGGTACAGCCTCTCGGTGAGGAGCTGGACGACGCGCAACCCCGGGAGGCCCCCCGCCGCCGGGGCGAAGACGGGCGTGCCATCGCCGGCGATCTCCAGGTGAGGCCGGTGGGTGTGCGCGTTGCGGCTGATCTGCGTGTTCACCAGGAGGAGCACGACGGCGACCGGCTTCGCGAACCGGGGCAGCGCGTCGGCGATGCGGACGTACTCCTGCTCGGTGCTGTAGCCGGGCGCGGACAGGTTCACCACCTGCAGGCCCGTCTCGCGCTCGAGGAGCCCCTGCAAGCTCTCGTCGTACGGGACGTTCCAGCCGTACGCCATCGATTCGCCGGCCAGGAGGAGCGTCGGCCGCGCCCGATCCACGACGTCTTGCTGCCGCCGGGCGCGGTTGCCCTCGCCGTCGATGGCGTAATCGACGACGCGTCCGTACTTGGGGAATACGCGCGTCTGATTCGGCAGGTAGTGCCAGCCGCGGCCGTCGAGGCGGAGGCGCGGCTCCTCCCAGGCGGGCGCCGACGGCGGGTGCGGGTCGCGGCTGCGCAGCCACACCTCTGTCACGCCCAGCGCCGCGACCGCCGCGAGGAGCACCGAGGCGACTCGCACGACGAGCTCGCCGATGGGCAGGCCCGCGGCCCGCCGGCCCAGGATGGGACGCACGACGATGAGCAGCAGCGCGCCCAGGCCGGCGCCCACGAGGCGCGCGCCCAGGACGATCCTCTCGTCGCCCGGTCCGGTCACACAGTAGGTCTCCAGCACGTGGCGTTCGAACCATGGCGTGTCGGCGCGCACTGCCCACGCTAGCGCCGCCAGGCCGACGACGCTGACGCACAGCTCGACGGTGAGCCGGCGCTTGGGGTATCGCACCACGACGCGTCCAAGGTTAGCTTGACACCCCGTCGCGCGCAGGCCAAGGTCTCCGGAATATGCCCTCGCAGACCCCCGAGGTGGATGTCGTGATTGTTGGTGGAGGCGTGGCGGGGTTATGGCTCCTGGATGAGCTCATGCGGGCCGGCTACCAGGTCCTCTTGCTGGAGGCGGAGAAGCTGGGCCACGGTCAGACCGTGGCCGCCCAGGGCATCATCCACGGCGGGTTGAAGTATGCGCTCGACGAGCTGTTCAGCCCGTCGGCCGAGGCGATCAAGGACATGCCGCTGGTATGGCGGGAGTGCCGCAGCGGCGCGCGCGCTCCCGACCTCCGCGCGGTCAAGCTGCGATCCGAGTTTTGCCACCTCTGGCGCAGCGACTCGCTCCGGTCGCGGCTCGGCATGGTGGGGGCGCGGGCCGGCCTGCGCGTGACTCCGATCAAGCTTCGCGCGCGCGAGGTCCCGCCGGTCCTCTCGGGCTGCCCCGGCGAGGTGTACCGCATCGACGAGCAGGTGGTGGATCCGGCGAGCCTGCTGGAGGCGCTCGCGGGGCCCCACAGGGAGCGCCTGCTGCGCATCGACGGGCGGGAGGGCGTCGAGTGGGGCCTTGGGCGGCCGGGTCGGGTCGAGCGCCTGCGGCTGCGCGCGCCCGGCGGGCGAGCCGCCGACCTGGAGGTGTGCCCGCGCACGGTCGTATTCACCGCCGGGTGCGGCAACGCCGCCCTGCGCGAGCAGGTGGGCCTGGAGCCGCGGCTGATGCAGCGGCGCCCGCTGCGGATGGTCATGCTGCGCGGCGACCTGCCGTGGCTGAATGGTCATTGCACCGACGGCGCGAAGACGCGTGTCACGATCTCGTCCTCGCACGACCGCGCGGGCCGCTGCGTGTGGCAGGTCGGCGGACAGGTTTCCGAGGACGGCGTCGCGATGACCGCCGAGGACGTCGTCCGCCACGCGCGGCGCGAGCTTTCGGCGGTGCTTCCCGGCGTCTCGTTCGCCGGCGTGGAGTGGTCGAGCTACCTCATCGATCGCGCGGAGGCCGCCCGGCCGGGGGGGAAGCGACCGACCGATGCGTCGAGCGTGGCCGAGGGGAACGTCATCACCGCGTGGCCGACGAAGCTCGCGCTGGCGCCGCGGCTCGCCGAGCAGATACGCGGCTCGCTGGCGCCGCCCGCCGCCTCCGGCCTGGCGCCGTCCGCACTGGCGGGCTGGCCCAGGCCCGAGCTGGCGGCGCCACCATGGGAGGGACCAGGCCCATGGTTCGCCGACCCTTAGGACGCACCGGCCTCTCGGTCACGCCGATCGGGTTCGGCGCGTTCAAGATCGGGCGCAACCAGGCGGTCAAGTACCCGGCGGGCTACGACCTCCCCGACGACGCGGCGTCGGCGACGCTCCTCCGCGGCGTCGTCGACGCCGGCATCGCGTACATCGACACCGCGCCCGCGTACGGGCTCAGCGAGGAGCGGATCGGCGCCGCGCTCGCCTCCCGCCGGTCCGAGCTCGTCCTCAGCACCAAGGTGGGGGAGCGCTTCGAGGCCGGGCGCTCGACCTACGACTTCTCCGCGCGCGCGGTGCGCGACAGCGTCGAGCGCAGCTGCCGGTTGCTCCGCTGCGACGTCCTCGACGTCGTGTTCATCCACGCGCACCGCGAGGACCTCGGCGTCCTCGCCGATACGCCGGCGGCCGCGACGCTCGCCGAGCTCAAGCGGGAGGGCCGCGTCCGCGCCGTCGGCTTCTCCGGCAAGACGGTGGCGGCGGCGCGCCGCGCGCTGGAGCTCGCCGACGTTCTGATGGTGGAGTACCACCTGAACGACCGATCCCACGCGGAGGTCATCGCCGAGGCGGGGCGGCGCGGGGTGGGGGTGGTGGTGAAGAAAGGCCTGGACTCGGGGCGACTGCCGCCGGCCGACGCGATCCCCTTCGTGCTCGGGACCGAAGGCGTGAGCAGCCTGGTGATCGGCGGGCTGAGCCTGGCGCACGTCCGCGACAACCTGGCGTACGCCTCATGAGGACCGTTGCGCTCGCGCCGTCCCTGTGGTTCGCACGGAGGTCCCGCACGACCTGGGGCTGGCGGGGCCTGCCGCGGCTGTTCTCGCGCGCCCGCGGCGCGCGCGACGGCTGGCTCGATCCGGCCGCGCGGAAGATCTCGCTGGAGCTGCGCAGCGACGGCGCCGGCGATACGGTGAACCTAGTGCCGCTCGTCCAGGAGATCGCCGCCCGCCACCCGGGGGCGGAGCTCACCGTGGTCACCAACCACCCGGAGATCCCGTTCCCGATGTGCGCCCCGAACGTCCGCTCGGTGGACCGCGTCCCGCCCGGCCAGCCGCGGTCCTGCCATCTGGACCTGTCTCCCGAGGTACGGTACCACCTCCTCTGCCCACACTGGCTGCAGTACGTGCTCATCGCCGGGCTGTCGAGCGTGACGCTGCGCGACGATCCGTTCCCGCTGCTCGGGGACGAGGACGGAGGGCTCTGGGCCCGCCTGGGCGCGGAGCCGTTCGTGCTCCTGCACGCCCGCAACATGCGCACCGCCTGGGAGGGCCGCAACACGGATGCCGAGAACTTCCTGTTCCTCGTGCGCCGCCTGCGCGACGCGGGCTACCGGGTGTGGGGGATCGGAAACGACGGCGAGCCGCAGGACGAGATCCCCCACCTGGGACGCCTCACCATGGTCCAGCTCGTCCATGCCGTCCGGCGCGCCCGGGGATTCGTCGGGGTCGATTCGTTCCCGATGCACCTCGCCGCGCTGTACGATAAGCCGATCCTGGGGTATTTCGGAGCGACGTACCCTTTCGTCGTGCTGACGCCGGTGACCCGATTCGTCGCTCTGCGCAACGAAGCGCTGAGCTGCAACGGCTGCGTCTACGTGACCCGCCCCGTCGGCTACAACAAGTGCTGGTTCGGCGACCAGCGCTGCGGGGCGCGGCTGCCCGACGAGTACCTCGAGCGCCAGCTCGAGCGCTTCGCCCCGCTCCTTCGCGATCCCGACGCCCGCATCGACGAACCGAGACCCGACCTGCTCGAGCAGCAGCTGCGCGCGGCGCAGTTATTGTACGAGGAGGCGTTGCTCATCGAGGACCTTCGCCACCGCATCACCATCCCCGCCGGGCTTCGGGAGATGATTCGTGCGATGGTCTCGTGGGATAAGACGTAGGTAGAGACAGGGACATGGGCGACCAAGCGAACACCCGACTGCAGCAGCTCCAAGGCATCAACACCAACCTGAACCTCGAGAACCATCGGCTGCAGAAACGGCAGCAGGAGCTCGAGGAGCGCCACGGGCACCGGAAGGGTCTGACCTACCGCTTGGCCAGCAAGGTGCTGTCGAGCGGCGCCTCGGTCGCCGACTGGGCGCCGCGTCTGCGCCGCCTGTACACCCTGGCGACGCGGCTCGCCGCGCCCGCCGCCAAGCCGAACGGCGCGGCGCAGAAGCGCGGCGGCGGCGACATCTCCTCGTCCGATTGGCTGGCGCAGCAGGAGCCGCTGTACGCGATGACCCAGGCCAACCTGAGGCTGTCGAGCGAGAACGCGAGGCTCAAGTCTCAGGTCGAGCGCCTGGAGGCCGAGCAGGACTCGCCCGTCTACCGATACGTGGATCGGCTCATCAACGACCTCATCTGGGGATCGCCCCGCCAGAAGCTCGCTTACGTCGCCGACCATGCCCGCGGCGCAGCGCGCCTGGCCAGGGGGATCGCCGACACGCTGAGCTGGCTGCGGGACGGTCCAGACACCTGGCTGCAGGTCGTCGCGGCGGCGACCACGCCGAGCTGCCGCGCCGTGCTGGCGAGCCTGAAGCGGCCCAGCGAGAACCTGAAGATCATTCTCAGCTCGTCCGGAGGGCTGGGGGACGGCATCTGGCTCAGCGCGGTTGCCTCGGCGATCCGCCACAAGTACGTGAGCTCCGACATCTACGTCGTTTGCAGCAACCCCGACTGGGAGGAGGTGTTCGCCGACAATGGCAACGTGAAGGGCGTGCTGGCGCTGGAGCCCGATACGTTCCCCCGCACCCTGGCCAGGCTGATGGGCACCCTGTTCGAGAAGGACCTCTGCGACCTCTGGTATGAGTGCAAGTACGTGACGAAGGTGCACTATGCCCCCGGCGCCCGGGTGCCGGCGAAGCACCGCGAGGAGACCGACCGGGCATTCGAGGGCTATCGCATCAACTTCGATCAGTTCCCTTGGGGGAACAACCTCATCTCCGAATTCTGCGGCGCCAACGGCATGTCGTTGTTCGACCTGGTCGCGCGGACGGCGTGTCTCGATCGCGCGGACATGGTCCCGGTCATCGTTCCGTCGCCCGACGATCTGAAGATCGGCGAGATCGTCCAGACCCTGGGCGACTACATCACGATCCACCACGGCTGCGATCCGAAGCTCCGGCGGAACGGCCGCGTCGTGCAGACGAAGAACTGGGGCAGGAAGCAGTGGGAGGCGGTCATCGCTCACGTCAAGGCGGAGACCGGTCTGAAGGTGGTGCAGATCGGCACCGCCGACGAGGAGCGTCTCGACGGGACGATCGACTACTTCATGGGCGGCACCAACGCCCGGGAGGCGTCGGTGCTGCTCAAGCACGCGCGCTTCCACCTGGACACCGAGGGGGGCATGGTCCACCTCGCGCGCGCGGTGAACACCCGAGCGATCGTGCTCTTCGGCCCCACTCCGCTCGAGTTTTTCGCTTATCCCGAGAACATCAACATCAAGGAGGGAGATTGCCACGATTGCTGGTGGTCGACCCCGGATTGGTTCCAAAGGTGCCCGCGCGGCCTCGACGATCCTGCGTGCATGGATGCCATCCGCGTCGACGCGCTCAAGCCGGCGCTCGACGAGCTCACCTGCGCGCCGCCGCGCGAGCGCTTCCAGCTCGAGGACCTGTCGCTGTTCGATCCCAAGCTGATGGGCGACGAGGAATCCCTGCTGCGTGAGGTCTACAGGGCGGCGGGCCTTGCGTTCCGGCACCCCACCCGGCATGCGATGAACGACGACACGGGCGCGTACATCCACGGCTCGAAGAACTGGGAGTATCTGTACGCGATCGACAAGATCCGTTCGCATTTCGGCGACCGGCGCCTGAAGCTCCTCGACGCCGGCGCGGGCCGGGGCGCGCTGTCGCTGTACTTCGGGGCGGCCGGGCACGATTCGCACATCTGCGATCTCGATTACGCGGCGCACTCCCACACCGGGCTCGCCTACGAGAACCGGTTTCTCGCGGCCGCGCAAGGCAAGGTGAGCTTCCGGTTCGGCAGCATGTTCAACCTGCCGTACGAGGGGGAGAGCTTCGACGTGGTGATGTGCATCTCCGTCGTCGAGCACCTCACGCTCAAGCGCTTCGCGATCCGCGAGCTCCTGCGGGTGCTGCGGCCGGATGGGCTTCTGGTGCTCACCTTCGATCTCATGTCCGCGCGGGGCGACCACGCGGCCCTCGCCGCCGATGGCAACCGCGTCGAAATCTGGGATGAGAATCAGCTCGAGACGATCCTGGCCGACCTCGGCCTGCCCTACGAGCGCTGGCCCGACGCGGTCGAGCAGGCCTGCGCCAGCATGCAGCGCGTGGGCGTCCAGGGCATCCCCGCGGGGCTCACCGTCGGCGGCATGGTCATCCGCAAGACTGCGGCGGCGGGCCAGGCCCGGGGCAACGATCCCGTCCCCCTTCGCAGTCGGAACGATCGAACCGTCCGTGGCAGAAAACGGCAACCGAGTTGACACGAGGCCCTGTGACTAGATATCGTTTTGGAAACGTTCACTATTTACACTTAGATTTCGAGGCTAGTTGCCCATGAAGGGGGCCATGAAGGTCAGCGTAGCGGTACCGACCTATAATGAGGAAAGCAACGTCGGGTATCTGCTCGATACCCTGCGGCGGCAAGAGACGTTCCTCGCCCAGATCGTGGAGATCGTGGTCGTCGCGAGCGGCTGCACCGACCGAACGATCGAGGTGGTCAAGGAACATCAGCGCAAACCGGGGATCCCGATCCGCCTCATCGTGGAGCCGGTCCGTTGCGGCAAGGTCGCCGCGATCAATACGTACTTCCGCCACGGAAACGCGAAGGTCGATGCCATCTGCGTGTGTAGCGCCGACGTCCTCGTCGCCCCCAACGCCATCGAGCTGCTCGTTGCGCCCCTTCACCGGCACCCCGACGTCGGCATGTCCGGGGCGCGCCCCATCCCGACGAACGGAAAGGGGACGTTCCTCGGTGAGGCGACTCGGTTCCTGTGGAATATGCACCATCGGGTCGCGCTCGAAGCTCCGAAGCTCGGCGAGATGGTGATGGTCCGCGCCGGGATCGTCCATGACCTCCCGGCGGAGAGCGCGGTGGACGAGGCCAGCCTGGAGCAGCTCGTCTCCGCCGACGGCTATCGCCTGGTCTACGTTCCGGACGCGATCGTCCACAACCACGGCCCCGAGACGCTGCGCGAGTTCGTGCGCCAGCGGCGCCGCATCGCCGCGGGGCACTACTGGCTGCGCCACGTGAGCGGCTACGCGGTCGCCACCATGGACCTGTCGCGCATCGTCCGGCTGACCCTGTCGGAGCTGTCCGTCCGCAGCCCGCGGCTGTTGCTCTACTCGCTCGGCACCATCGGCCTCGAGGCGGCCTCTCGCGCGCTCGGCTACTACGACTTCCGCACCCACAACCGTCACGTCGTGTGGAAAGTGAGCGAGACGACCAAGGCGGTCATGACGGACGAGATCCAGCCGCTCTACCAGACCGAGGAGCGTGAGGCCGAGGACGGCGTCACGCCCAGGCGAGCCGCGGGCACGCAAGCCCGGAAGTGATCCTGAATCTAGTCCTAGCCGTCGTCGGCGCCGCGCTCGTGGGGCTGCCGGCCCACTGGTTCCGGATCGATTCGGCCACGTGCGCGGCGTGGCCGTCTGTCGAGATCGGCGTCTCGTGCGCCGTCGTCTACGCCGCCGGCGTGGCGCTTTTGACGGTGGCGTGGGTCCGGATCGCCCTGTCCCCGGTCCGCTCCCCGACGAGCCTGCGGTGGGTCGTCCTCGGCGGCGTCGTGGTCCACCTGGTCTCGCTCGTGGGGCTTCCCTATCTGTCGCAGGACCCGCTGTTCTACGCCGCGGTGGGGCGGTCCATGACGGTCCACGGCGCGGGCCCCGGGCAGCCGCTGTCCCAGGTCCTGCCGCCGGACGACCCCTTCCTTGCGCCCATGCCCGCGACCTGGCGGGACGGGACGAGCCCCTACGGCCCCGGGTTCCACCTCGTGGCCCGAGCGGTGGCGGCGATCGGTGGAGGAGAGCTCTGGCTTCACCTGCGCCTCTACCAGGTCATCGGGCTCCTTTGCATGCTCGCCGCCGCGCTGATCGTCGCCGCCGCGGCGCGGCGCCCGCATGATGATGATGCCGATCCGGGAGCGCCCGCCCGAGCGGCGGCGCTCGTCCTCTTCTGCCCGCTCGCGGTGGTCGAGGGGACGCAGAGCGGCCACAACGACGGCTTCATCGCGGTGGCGACGGCCGGGTTCGCGTGGGCATTCGCGCGGCGGCGCCCGGCGCTTGGCACGGCCGCGCTCGTCACCGGGCTCCTCACCAAGCTGTCGGCGTTGCTGTGGATCGGCGTCAACCTGGTCCAGATCGCCGCCGACCGCTGGCGGCGCATCGCCCGGGATCGCCGCGCTCACCTTTACTGGGCGGGCGTCGCGCTCGCGGCCGCCGCGGTCGCCTTGCTCGCGTTCGCGCAGCGAGAGTGGCTGCTCGCGCAGCTCCGCCGCGTCACCGCGCTCCTCGACGACCCGAACGCGTCCCTGCCGTACTGCACCCGGTCCATCGAGTGCCTGCCCCGCGCACTCCTCCGGTGGTGGTCGGGGGACCGCTGGGCCTCCTGGGCGCTCGGGCTCGGCTTCCGGGTCGTCGCCGGCATCTGGCTCGTGTTCATGGCGGTGCGTTCGCACGAGCCCGACCGGCGCCTTGGCGGCTTGGCCACCGCCCTGGTCATTTTCTATCTGTATCTGCACGCGTGGGCGCAGTCCTGGTACCTGCTGCCCCTCCTGCCGCTTCTGCCGTTCGTGGATCGCGCCCGGCGGGCGCCGATGCTCGTCTATTGCGTCACCGCCACGCTGTACTACGCGCTGACGCTGCCGCTCGGCTGCCCGAAGGGCGAGCTTTGGGTCGGGATCTCGGAAATCCTGGAGACGATCGTCACGATCGTTCCGCCCACGTTGGTTCTGGCAAGGCGACGGAGCGCGTAGCCTCAGCGTTTCTGCCAGCTCTTCCCCCACTTGTCCTCGAACAGGCGCCGGTTCCACCACCACTGCCGCAGGTAGGCGTAGTCCCCCTGCCGGGACCAGGCGGCGCCTCCGTAGTGGTGGACGAAGACATCGCGCGCCAGGACCACGCGGCGGCCGGCGCGGCGCACCGCCTCGGACAGGTCGTCGTCCTCGAACATCCCCAGCCCGTAGCGCTCGTCGAGCCCGCCGAGCGTGCGGAACAGCTCCCGCGGCATGGCGGCGCAGAACAGCGTGAGCATGGGGATGTCGGCGAGCTCCCCCGCGTGCGCGCGGACGTACGCGCCGGCGAAGCGCTCCATCTCATCGAGATCCCCGTACGCGGTGCCCACCTCCGCCTCGTTCCCGCAGCTGTTGGTGACCGGGCCCAGGAGGCCGATCGACGGGTTCGCGTCGAGGTGGCCGACGAGACCCTCGAGCCAACCGGGGAGGACGACCGTGTCGTTGTTGAGGAACACCAGCACGTCGCCGCGCGCGAGCGCGGCGGCCTGGTTGTTGGCGCGAGAGAAGCCGAGGTTGGCGGGGTTCTCGACCACCCGCAAGGGCAGGACGCCTCGCCCGGCCGCCGAGCGGAGGAAGTCGCGCGTGCCGTCGGTCGACAGATTGTCCACGACGATGACCTCGAACGACACCGGACCGGCGGCGCGCTGCAGGCTCGCCAGACACAGGCGGGTGAGGTCGACGTTGCCGTAGGTCGGCATCAGCACGCTCGCGCGCGGCGTTCCGGCGAAGCGGACCGGCCGCGCCGGATCTAGATCGACGGGGTCACCCCACGCCGCGTGGCGCCGGAGGCATGCCACCGACGGGGGAGTCGTGATGCGGGCGGGGTACAGCCCCAGCCGGAGCTTCCGGGACACCGCCGGCGGCAGGCGGTCGCGGAGCGCCGCCAGAGGGACGCGCCGGGCGAGCGCCTGGACCCCCTTGCGCGGGAGAAAAAACGCCAGCCACTCGAGCTCCGTCACGGCGCGCGAGATCGCCTCGCTGAAGCTCCTTGTCGACACGGCGGGGCTGATCGGTACCATGGTTGGCTGCGCATGGCCAACCCCCTCGACGTCGTCATCGGTGCCGCCGAGGTCGCCCTCTGGCTGCTCCTCCTCGGCGCGGCGGCGCACCTCGCCCGTTCTGGGATGTGGGGCTGGCGGCGGCGCGTCGAGGCGCCCCCGCGCCTGGCGGACGGGGCGCACCCGCGGGTGACGGTCCTCCTCCCCATCCGCAACGAGCGCTACGTGGTCGAGCGCACGTTGCGCGCGGCCTGCGCGCTCTCGTGGCCGCGCGCCGAGCTGGAGATCCGGGTGCTCGACGACTCGGACGACGACACGTCGACGCTCCTCGACCGCGTGGCGGCAGAGCTTCGCGGCGAGGGGGCGCCCGTCGCCGTGCTGCGCCGCGGGGACCGCCGCGGCTTCAAGGCGGGTGCCCTCGAGCAAGGCCTCCGCGCGACCACCGGGGCGTATGTGTGTGTGCTCGACGCCGACTGCATTCCCCCGCCCGATCTGCTCGAGCGGCTCATCCCCCCGCTCCTGGCCGATCCGCGCCTCGGGTTCACGCAGGCGCGCTGGGACTACGAGAACGAGCGCGCCGGGTTGCTCACGCGCGTCCAGGCCCTCATCCTCGACGGCCTCTTCTTGGTAGAGCAGTCGCGCCAATCGGCGCTTGGGCGTCCCGTGCAGTTCAACGGCACCTGCGGCGTCTGGCGCCGGGCCGCGCTCGAGGCGGCCGGCGGCTTCTGGCGGGAGGGGACCGACGGGCCCGGCCCGCTGACGGAGGACCTCGAGCTCTCCGCCCGCGCCGAGCTCGCCGGGTACCGCGGCGACATCCTTCCCGGCGTGGCGGTCGCGACCGAGCTCCCCGGCAGGGTGGCGTCGTTTCGCTCCCAGCAGAAACGCTGGGTGGCGGGCGCCGGACAGGTGCTCCGCGATCGCTGGCGCAGGACGGGGCGCGCCGGAGCGCTGCTCCACCTCCTGCGCCATGCCCGCCAGCAGCTCCTCGTCGTCGCCACGCTGTGGCTCCCGGCCACGGCGCTCGACTGGGTCCGCCCGTTCCCCTCGAGCGCGGCCACGCTCGGCGTCTGGATCGCGACCTTGAGCCTCCTCCACCTCGGGCTGTTTCTGTATTACGGCGCGGCGCTCCGGCGGCGGGGGCGGTCGCCGATCCCGGCGCTCGGCTACGCGCCGCTCCTCGTGGCGCTCTCGGTCGGCCTGTGCATCGCGCTCAGCGCCGCTTACCTCGGCGGCGTGCTCGGACGGGGAGGGGAGTTCGTCCGCACGGTGAAGACCGGGGGCGGCCCGGACCGGGGCTACCGCGCCCCGCTCGACCCGCTGGCGTTCGTCGAGGCGGCCGTCGGGGTCGCCTACGTGGGCGTGGCCGGGCTCGCCTTCGCGCGCGGGAGCGTCCTCGCCGGCGCCGCGCTCCTTTTCTGGGTGGCCGGGGGCTACTTGTGGATCGGGCTCGGCTCGCTCGTCGATCGTTGAGACCGCTGAGCTCTCGACGCGCCCCGCCGGCGCTCGCCCACCGCCATGACCGCCGGGACCACCATGAGCGCCGCCACCAGGCACGCCACCTCTCCCAGGTTCGCCACCTTCCCGAGGGAGCGGAGCGCGCCGTTGTCCGCGATGAGGAGAGAGCTGTAGCCGATGATCGTCGTCGCCGAGCAGAGCGCCACGGCCCCACCGGTCTCGGCGAGCGCGCGGGGCCAGGCCTCGAACGGCTCCTTGCCCAGCCGCGCGTAGACGTTGACGGCGTAATCCACGCCGATGCCGAGGGTGACGGGCACCGCCACGAAGTTCAAGAAGTTGAACCGGATCGCCAGGGCATCGGCGCTGCCGACCATCCACACCACGCCGACGAACAGCGCTCCCAGCACGACCGCCACCGCAGGCGGGCGACGGAACGCGAACACGACGAGCAGGACCACCCCGGCGAGGGACAGGAGCACCACCCTGGGCCCGTCGGCGCCGAGGAGCCGCAGCATGTCCGCGAACACGTGGGTCCACCCCACCGCGTCGATCTGGGCGCCGCCGGGGAGATCGATCCCGTGAAGGAGATCCTGCAGGCGGATCAGCTCGCGCCCATCCCATCCCTGGAACTGCCCCTGGACGGGGAACACCCGCACGACCCGCCCCACCGAGCCGTCCCGTTCGCGGAAGAGGAGCACCAGATGATCGGGAACGTCGCCCGGGCCGAGGACGCGGATGTCTCTCGGCGGCGCCCACTCGTCGATCTGTCGCTTCTGCTCGGCGTCGAGCTTGTCCACCGCCGGGTCCTCGAGCAGGCGGAGGATGTCGCGGATGACCTCCATCTTCCGCTCCTGGTCCGAGGGGAGGAGGCCGAGGACGCTCTTCACGTCGTCGACGAGCCCCCCGGTGGGCTCGCCGGCGGCAACGCGGCGGGCGCACTCGGCGCGCAGCCGCCCGCCGTCCTGCGACAGCGGCGATGCCCTGCGCGTCTCCGCCTGGACGCAGTCTTTCCGCAGCAGCGCCTCGCGGAACGCGGGCGCGAGCGCCATGTCCGGCAGGACCGCGGTCGCGACCGGGGTGATGTCGAGGGGGAAGATCGCGCCCACGCGGCGGTAGAGCGCGCCGGCGCCCTGCTCGCTGCTGCGCGTGTTCCCCATGTGGCGCATGTCGTAGTCGAACGGATCGCCCAGGACGCCGAGCGCGGCGATCGCGGCGATCGCGGTGGCCGCGGCGGTGGCGCCGATCACCGGCAGGGGGTGGCGGAGGATCAGGCGAGCGAGCGCCGCCGGGACCCGAACGCGACGCGGCGGCGGTGCCGCCCGCCGCCGCCACCGCTCGACGAGCAGGATCAGCACCGGGCAGTGGGTGAAGGCGGCGAGCCAGCAGAAGACCATGCCGACGCCGCCGATGATCCCGAACTGCTGGAAGCCGCGGAACCGCATGGCGGCGAGGCAGCCGTAGGCGATCGCGGCCCCGATCGCCGCCACGACCGTGGGGCGCGCGGTGCGCTCCAGCGCGCGGGCGACGGCCTCGTCGACGGGAACGGACCGCCGCCGCTCCTCGTCGTAGCGCGCCAGGAGGATGATGCCGAAGTTGATGCCGTTCCCCAGGATGATCGAGCCGAGAAACGCCGAGTTGGCGTTGAGGTACCCGATGGTGAGCGCGGCGACGGCGAACGCCATCGCGACGCCGAGGAGGGTGGGCAGGAAGATGAACGGGATCGCCGCCAGGCTGCGAAAGAAAAGCACGATGATGGCGAGCACCGACAAGGCGCAGATCAGCGAGATGAGCTGGATGTCCTGCTTCAGCGAGTCGTGCTCCTCGATGGAACGGGCCACGTCGCCGGTGAGGCGGACCGTCACCGGGCCGAAGCTCGCCGGTCGCAGCTCGTCGACGATGCGCTGGACGTGGAAGTGAACCTGCGACGCATCGACGTCCTCGTTCACCGAGACGTTGGTCCAGGCGATCATCGCCAGGAGCCGCCCATGCTCCCCCTCGAAGTAGCCCGAGGGGAAGCGGTTCTCCTTGGCGCCGCGCTCTTCCACCTCGGCCTTGAGGGCCTTCAAGTCCTCGAGCGGGTCGTCGAGCGCGACGTAGCCGGGGTTCTTCTTGGACAGGAGGAACGACTCGAAGTCGTCGCGGACGCGCTCCAGGTGGTCCACGCTGGCGTAGAGCGCCTGGTTGCGCCGGAAGAAGGCGGACGCCGCATCGGCGCGGTAGTGGAGGGCGAGGAGCTCCTTGCCGACGAGCGGCCGGAGGCGCTCCGCCAGAGCATCGGCGAAGCGTCGGTTCGCCGCCGACTCCGGGCCCTCGACGGCGACGACCACGGTCGAGGGCGTGCCCACCTTGTCCCCCAGGGCGCGCAGCTCGCGCACCGCCGGGTCGTCGGGGGGGAGCAGCACGGTGAGGTCGGTGTGGAGCTCGAGCCGGGTCGCGATCGCCACCGACGCCAGGAACAGCACGAACGCCGACACGGCCGCGGCGAGCGCGTGCCGCGAGAGGAAGGCTACGTACCGGCGCACCAAGGTCTGCGAAACATGCCGTAGCCTCCGTGTCGGGGCAAGCGGTGGTTGACACGGGGGATCCCCATTGGATCATTCGCGCAGGAGATCCGATGCGAATCCTTGTGACCGTTCTCACCCTCGCCTTGTCCTTCTGTTGGTCGCTGCGCGCGGCGCACTCGCAGACGGCCGCCCCCGTCCGCCGCGTCACGCTCGACGAGCTCGTCGATCGCGCGAAGAAGTCGGATCGCGTCGAGGCCGCCCGCGACAAGCTCCGCGGGGCGGAGGCCAGGCGCGACCTGGTGCGCGCCATGTGGATCCCCCAGCTCGAGATCACGGCGACCGGCGGCCCGGGCCCCGAGATCACCTGCCTGCCGTCGCCCGAGATGTGCACCAGCACCAACGTCAAGTCCGTCTACCGGATCGGGGACCAGCCGACGTTCCGCATCGACGGCACGGTCACGATGCCGCTCTACACGTTCGGGAAGCTGTCGCACGGGTCGGATGCCGCCGACGAGGGGCTCGCGGCGGCGCAGGCCAGCGTCGAGGCCTCCCGGGCCGACGTCGCGCTCGAGGTCGCCCGCGTCTACTACGGTCTCAAGCTGGCCCGCGAGATCTTGATCATGCTCGAGGAAGGGCGCGGTCACGTGACCGTGGAGATCGACCGTATCGAGCGGGAGCTCGACAAGGGGAAGACCAACGTCAGCGAGTACGACCGCTATCGCATGCGCTCGCTCCTCACCGAGATCGACGCGCGCAGGTCGGAGACCCAGCGGAGCGTGGCCGACGCGCTGGTCGCGATCCGCGCCCTGTGCGGCGATGACGCCATCGACATCGATGACGCTCCGCTGGCCGAGCTGCCCGCCGTGGCGCTGGGGACCGGCGCCGAGGCGAGAGAGATGGGCCGCGACAAGCGCCCCGAGCACCGGGCGGTGAACGCGGGGGTGAAGGCCCAGGAGCACCTGGCGACGATCGAGGAGCTTCGCTGGCTGCCCGACATCGTCCTGCGCCTGGGTGGGACCGTCGCGCGCGACCCGGGCGCGGACGTTCCCTTCAACGCGTACTACAATAACCAGCTCAACGTGACGGGAGTGTGGGCGGTGATCGCCATGCACTGGACGCTCGACGGGACCCGGCCGGGGAGGGTGCGGGAGCAAAACGCCGAGCTGGACCACGCTCGCACCTCCGAGCGGCTCGTCGGGCTCGGCCTGGGGTGGGAGGCGCAGTCGGCCTGGAACGCGGCGCAGGATGCCCGGCGGCGCCTCGACGCGGTGCGCGCCGGCGACGCCGCCGCGCACTCCTGGGTGGTCGCCGTCCTGCAAAACACCGAGCTCGGCACGGCCGAGCCGCGCGACCTCAACGAGGCGCTGCAGGCGTACTTCATCATGCACGCGCGGCTCTACTCGGCGATGTACGACTGGAACGTGGGCCTCCACGCGTTCGCGCGGGCGACCGGGCGCGACTGGCGCGAGCTCCTGCCCAAGCAGTGACCGGCGGGCGCGGGCCCGTCAGGACAGCACTTGCTTGTACACGGCGAGGACGCGCCGAGCCACGTTCGACCAGTCGAAGCCGCGGGCGATGCGACGTCCGGCACCCACGCGCTCGGCGTGGTCGACCTCGAGCGCTTCCTCGACGGCCTCGGCCAGGCTCGGCGCGCTGTGGTGGGGCGCCAGCATCGCCGCCGCCCAGTGCAGGCCCGCCGCGGGGACACCCGGGGCCGGGAGCGCGACGACGGGCAAGCCTGCGGCGAGCGCCTCGAGCAGGAGGATCGAGAACCCCACCGCCCGCGCCGGGATGGCCATGAGATCGCACGAGGCGTAGACGTCGGGTCGCTCGCGGTGGAGCGAGCCGAGGAACCGTACCCGTTCGCGCAAGTCGGGTGGGACCCTGGCCGCCAGCGCGCGGCGCTCGGGGCCGTCGCCGACGATGACCAGGCGGACGTCGGCGCGCGCCCGCGCGACGGTGGTGAACGCGTCGATCAGCAGATCGCAGCCGTTGCGGCGCTCGAGGCGTCCCACGTAGAGGATGTTCTTCATGCCGTCCCTGAGGGCGGCGATGGGGCGCCCCGATTCCCACAGCGTGGGCTCGACGCCGTTGGGAATCACCTCGGAGCGGAAGCGCGCGTACCGCCGCATGGCGTCGCGCGTCGCGTCCGAGACGGCGACCACCGCCGCGGCGCGGGACAGCACCAGCCGGTAGTAGGGAGCCAGCAGCCGGCGGAACGGACGGTGCGGGAAGTACGAATGGAGCGTGGCCACCGTCGGCCCGTGAAAGGACGTGAACGCCAGCATGGGCAGCCCGGGGTCGCAGGGGCTGTGCACGTGCAAGAGGTCGAACCGCTCGCGCCGCAGGATGCGGGGAAATGCGCGCAGCGTGTCCAGGCCCAGGGTGGCTTCGGTGTACGTGCCCATGGTGCCGTAGCGGACGGACCGGCCCACGCGGATGACATTCTCCTCGGCGTCAGGCGGACCGTCGGCGTCGTGCGCCGCCGGCACGCCGGTGAGGACGCGCACGTCGACCCCGTACTGGGGCAGGTGCTTCTTGAGGTAATAGACGTGCTCCTGGATCCCACCGAGCGTGGGGAAGTAGTTCTCGGTGACGATGCCCACCTTCATCCGCGGACGAGCATGCCAACGAAGATGCGGCGGTGCAAATGATGGCTGCGCCGTTGCGCTCAGTCATCGTCGTGCTTGCGCGCGCCCTCTCCCTTCCCCTTGTGCCGGCACCTGCTGCCATCCCAGTACTGGCTGGGGCGGCAGCTGCGTTCCGAGACGACGACGGTCTCCCGCTGCTGCGGCGGCCGCGAGATCACGCACGCCGAGGACGGGATGAGCAAGCCGGCGAGAAGGAGCCACTGCATGAGCTTCGCCATGACGTGTGTAGATGCAGATGCTCTGCCAACCCGGGGGAAACAATTCCGCGCAGATGCACACCGGCGGCGGAGCGTTTCGGCGCCGCCGGAGCCAAGATGCGCCTCCGCCGAGAAGCAGGCACGCGGTCGGAGAGGGAACGGCGGCGGTCAGCACGTACGACGGGCCGTGCAACCTCACGGGCCGGGCCGTCGCCGCCGCCGCCGGTAGAAGGCGACCTTGCCCTGGCCGGCGGCGAGGGCGTTCATGTCCTCCCACAGCCCCGGATGCTTCGCCGTCACCTCGTCGGCCAGACGCTTGGCCGCCGACGGCTCGCGCCAGGCGAGAATCTCCGCGCGCAGGGCGTCGCGCTCCGGGATCCACATGCCGTCGAGCACGTCGAGGACGGCGATGTCCACGGTCTCGGTGTCCGGGCCGTAGAGGAGGTAGCGCAGCGTCTTGTTCCAGCGCAGCGGATCGCGCTTGTCGCGCGGCGGGAAGACCGCGTTCGGGGCCGCGGGTTCCTCGACCGTCCAGCGCCCCCAGTCCATCTCCCCGTGCGCCGGTCGAAACAGGACGAGGTCCTTGGCCTCCGCGTCCTCGGGCGCGCGCAGCTTGATCGGGAACGGTTTGCTCCACGTCTGGCGCTTCGCGGTCCCGTAGCCGACCTCGACGCTGTAGGCGCCCGGCGGCAGGTCCTCGAAGAACTGGGCGACGTCGGCGAGGATGCGCGTCTGGCCCCCGACGGGCACCTTGAGGCCCTTCTCCCAGTCCTCGCGGAAGCCCTCGGCCGACGGCTCGTCCTTCTTCACCAGCGCGCCGCCGCGCTTCACGCGCACGCCGAGCGCGTCGCCCGACGAGCGCCAGGTCACGACCGGGAGCCGGGTCAGTCCCGCGTTGGGCTTCTCCGCGCGCAGCGCGAACGCGACGTACATCGGAAAGCCGACGACGTACTCCGCCTCGTGCTCGACGACCAGCGGGGCCAGCTTCGGCCGCGACGGCGCCTCAGGTCCGCCCATGGGTCACTTCCATGCCAGCCCCTTGTTCTTGTGGAGCTGGGTGCGGCGGACTTCCTTGAGATGCCGCCCGCACAGCTGCAGGCCCGTCTTGCCGTTGGTCTTGGGGATGAGCTGCCGCTTGGCGTCCACCATCCACGGCCATCCGTAGTTCATGACGCACGTCTCCGTCCGCGGCGTGCGGCAATCGAAGTAACCGCACTTGTGGGGCATGCCGAACGCGTGCACCAGCTCGTGCACCAGGACCCGCGTGACGCTCGGGCGGTAGTTCGATGTGACCTTCTTGGTCTTGCGATCGAAGTACACCTGATGCTGGGTGAACACGACGGTGCGCCCGGCGAAATACTTCGGATCGCCCTTCTTCACCTTGGGCTTTCCGCCCTTGCCGACTTCGGGGCTGATGCCCCCCGCGTAGGCTTCCCCCTCGCCGTGGACGATGGCCTCGGGCTCCTCGTCGATCTCGTAGCCTTTGCGCGTCGTCGTGTGCTCCCACTTTCCTTGCATCCGCGGCCCGTATCCGAGCCGCACGGCGTAGGCATGGTTTGTCGACCCGTCCCCGGCGGTGAACTCCGGCTGGGTGTCGTGAGGGTAGACCCAGCAGCGCGTGATCATCGTGCCGCCGACGACCTCCATCTCCATGTCCTCGAGCTTGAAGCCGATCTTGTCCCCGTCGGGGCGCCGGAGATAGATGAAGTCCGCCTCGGAGTGCGTCCCGGGAATCTCGACGTACTCCCAGCCGTCCGAGGTGGCGTGAAGCTTCACCTTGCCGTGGTAGATGATGGCGCCGTCTCCTTTCCGGTCGGGGGTGGGGAACGGCTCCAGCGCCGCGATCACGCAGAACCAACCGGGCTCGGACTTCTTGCTGAAGGCACGGTCTACGAAGTCGGCGATGTTGTCGAAGAACTCCTTGCTCGTCGTCCCGATCTGCTGCTCGTCGGCGATCTCCTCGGGCGCCGCGAAATCGAGCTGCACGCACGCCGGCTCGAACGGCGCCGGCACGTCCTCGACCGGAAGCGGCTCGGCGCTCGCCATCTTCAGCACCTGCACGTCGAGCCGGTGCCACATCGTGATGATCCCGGTCTGGTGCGGGAAGCTGTCCACGCGCGCCGACGACGTGTGCAGCTCCGCGCGCACCATGAAGTTGTCCCCTGCCGTCGATGGGCAGTGGAGGACGACCTTGCTCTCGTTGCCCGCGATCTTGGTGTCCGCCGACGTGGCGGTCTTCCTGGACAGGTCGAAGCCCGCGACCTCGGCCCAGGGCGGGTCATGGGCCGGCTTGCCCTCGTTGTCGCCGAGGTGCGCCCCGCGGTGCTCGCCCTTCTGGTCGTAATCGCGCGCGTCGACGTACGGTCCCCACTCGGAGTGAAACCCCGGGTCGTCGTTGGTGAAGTCGTCGACGCCGATCATCGTCCACCGCACCTTGGCGTCGCCGGGCAGCGAGCCGGAGCGCACGTCCACCTTGGCGTGAAGCTCGATGAGCTGCGTCCCCTTGCGCCACTTGCCGTCGAGGTCGCGGTCGAGGTACGCGCGCCCGAGGTCATCCTCGCTCACGTATCCGGGCGTCGCCTCGGCGCGCTTCACGCCGCTTTTCCCCGTCGCCACCGGCTTGTGCAGGCCGCGGATGCCGTCGATCGTCACCACCACCACCGTGGGCACGACGATCGTGGCGCCGTGCTTGAGCCCGTCGCCGACGCGCGGCACGTACACGTCGGCGGAGTCGCTGGGGACCTCGTGCGTGTCGACGACGGCCTTGACGCGTGGTTCCCCGCCGAGCTCCATGGGACCGGCGGGGTACGGCGAGGCGATCTCCGCCTGAATCCGCGTCATGCGCTTCGGCTTCTTGTCCCCGTGGTCCTGCCAGATCGTCACTTCGATCGGGATGGGGCTGCCGTCGGCGCGGACCTCGTGCTGCCACGGGATGGCCTCGGCGGACAGGTCGAGGTTCTCGCCCGTGATCGGCCGGCTCCGCCCCAAGCGTCGCGCGCCGATGGTGGCCAGGGCGTAAGGCGGCTTGCGGGCGAGGCGAACGACCCCCGGGATCCCTTCGATCGACATCAGCTTGATCGTGACAACCGCCGTGAGCCCCGACACCCGGTACGATGAGAGCACGCCCTCGCGGGGAAGGGAAGGGACTCCGCGCCGGCCGATCTGTCGCCGCGCAGCGACGGGGAGCGCGGCCGAAACAATCGGTCACAGGCACAAGAAACTGTCGACACATGCGCATGGCATCCAGGAGCGATGCAGCCGTGTGACGGGGCGGCGACGCCCCCATCGAGGGAGGACATCATGACAACCTGTGGCAGGCAGAAGACACGTGCGCTCTGGGCAATCTTGTCGGTCGTCTTGGCGGGCGGTGGGTGCGCCGACAAGTCGTCGGCCAGCGCGTCGACGAAGGCCAGCGAGTCGGCGACGAGCAGCGGGACGACACCGGCTCCTGTGCTCCGCATCGGCGTTCTCACCGATATGTCCGGGCCGTACGCGGATCCGACCGGCAAGGGCTCGGTCGAGGCGGCGCGCATGGCGGTGGAAGACTTCGGCGGCAAGGTGAACGACACGCCGATCGAGGTGGTGTTCGGCGATCACCAGAACAAGCCCGATGTGGGCACGAACCTCGTTCGCCGATGGCTGGATGTGGACAGGGTGGACGTCGTCGTGGACGTTCCGACCTCGTCGGTCGCGCTGGCGGTCAACGAGCTGGTGCGCAATGCGAACAAAGTGTTTCTGGCCTCCGGCGCGGCCACGTCGGACCTGACCGGCAAGGCGTGCGCGCCGACCACGGTTCACTGGACGTACGACACGTGGGCGCTGGCGAACGGGACGGGCAACGCGGTCGTCAAGGCGGGAGGCCGCTCGTGGTTCTTCCTGACCGCCGACTACGCATTCGGCCACGCCCTGGAACGGGACACGAGCAAGGTCGTCCAGGCCAGCGGCGGTGACGTCCTGGGCGCCGCCCGCCATCCGCTGAACACCGCCGACTTCGCGTCCTTTCTGATCCAAGCGCAGGCCTCCAGGGCCGCGATCGTCGGCCTCGCCAACGCGGGCGCCGATACTATCAACGCCATCAAGCAGGCGGCGGAGTTCGGGATCGTCAGGGGCGGCCAGAAGCTCGCGGGCCTGCTGGTGACGACCAACGACGTCCACACGCTCGGCCTCGCGACGGCGCAGGGGCTCATGATCACGGTCCCCTTCTACTGGGACCGGAACGAACAAACGCGGGCGTGGTCGAAGCGCTTCGCCGACAGGATGGGTGGACGGATGCCGTCGTTCGTCCAGGCGGGGGTGTACGCGGGCATCCTGCACTATCTGAAGGCGGTCAAGGACGTGCGCGGATCGTCCGACGGAAAGGGCGTGGTGGCCAAGATGAAGGAGCTCCCCACCGACGATCCGCTGTTCGGCAAGGGGTCCATCCGCGCGGACGGACGCAAGATCCACCCCATGTATCTGTACGAGGTCAAGGCGCCCGCCGAATCCAAGGCACCGTGGGACGACCTGAAGCTCGTGCGCGAGATTCCCGCCGAGGAAGCGTTCCGGCCGCTGGCCGACGGTGACTGTCCGATGGTCAAGAAGTAGCCTTCACCGTCCCCGTGGAAATGACCCGGCGGGGCCACCCGCCGGTTAGAGCTCGATTGTCTTGCCGTCCTCCGCTGTCTCGTGGCGAATCTCGGCCAGGCGGGCGAGCATGCCGGGTCCCATGTGGGTGAGGATGAGACGCTTGGGCCGGATTTCGTCCAGGCGCCGCTCGAGGCTGACGAGGTCCAGGTGGAACTTGATCTTCTGATCGAATGAATACGCCTCACAGATGAACAGATCGGCGCTGCGTGCGGCTTCCACCAGGGCGTCAGTCCATTGTGTGTCGCCCGAATAGGCCAGCACGCGCCCTTCCGCCTCGATCCGCAGCGCGAAGGGCGGAGCGCCGCAGGCGTGGTCTACGACATGCGGCGTCACCAGCAAGCCGGGGAGCTCGGTCGGTCTGCCGGGCTCGAGCTCGATCGCGCGCAGCTCGAATGCGTGCGCCGTCTTGGACGAGCCGGGGAAGAGCACTTCCGTCGCGGCGGTCAGCCGATCGCGGAGCCCGGGCGGCCCGGCGACGGTGAGCGGATCCGATCGCTTGGAGAAGAACTGGGCATCGAGGATGAGGAACGGAAGCCCGCCGAAGTGATCACCGTGAAGGTGGCTGATGATGATGGTCTCGATACCGTTCGGAGAGATCCCAAGGCGCTTCATCGCGATCAGCGACGAGGCGCCGCAGTCGATGAGAAAGCGAGTTGCCGTCGTCTCGACCAGCATGCAGGTCTGGAATCGCCCACCGCTGCCAAACGCATCGCCGCTGCCGAGAAAGACGATCCGCATGCCGCAGAAGCCTGTCACGCCCGGGCTCGTGCCCGCAAGCACCGGCGGAGGGGGCGGAGGACCTACGGGCAGGGCATGCCGGCCTTGACCCAGGCTTCCAGAGCCTCCACGAACTTCTCGTGCGAGAGCGGCGGGCTCGTGCGGCCGCCGCCGGGCGTCCAGGCCCAGAGGACGAGCGGATCCGTCTTCATGTGCTCGATGACATCTTTGCCGGTCTTGCGGCCGCCATTGCGGGCCGGGTCTTTCATCTGCTCGCAGATCTGAGCCTTCGTCCGGCCTTCCCACAACATCGACGGCGGCGCGAGGTGCCAGTCCGCCACGCCCGGTACGAATCCGTCGGCCGTGTTCGTCGCCTGGTGGCAGGTCTGGCACGGCTGCGTGGGCGCGCCGTGGCCGTCCTTTCCGCGGACGACGAGGGGTCGATGAACGATCTTCGAGTCGGTTTGCCTCGGCGATTCATCTTGATGGCAATTGATGCATCTCGGGTGCATGACGACGCTGGCGATGGGCTCGAACGGCGCAGGATCCGTCGCCGGCGCCGCCTCGCTGCGACTGCAGGCGGCGGACAAAAGGACGATGGCGAGCGGCACAAGGATGCGCATGGTGTCCCTCCTCAAGCCGAACGGAGTTGCTTCTCCAGCGGCAGCTTGCGGATGCGCTTGCCAGTCGCCGCGAAGACCGCGTTCGCCAGCGCGGGCGCCGTGACCGCCGTACCCGGCTCGCCGATCCCGCCGGGCGCCTCCCCGTTCCGCACCAGGTGCACTTCGATGGCCGGCGCCTCGTTGATCCGCAGCACGCGAACGTCGTGGAAGTTGGACTCACGCACCCGGCCGTTCTCGAGCGTCACCTCGCCCCACAGGGCGCCGCTGATCCCGAAGATGATCCCGCCCTCGATCTGGGCTTTCACGGTGTCGGGGTTCACGACCGTGCCGCAGTCGACGGCGCAGACGACCCGGTGCACGCGGATCTCACCCGCCTTGGACACCTCGACCTCGGCGACCTCGGCCAGATAGCTGCCCCACTCGCTGAAGAGGAGGGACACGCCGCGGCCCCAACCCTCGGGCAGCGGCCGGCCCCAACCCGCCGCCTGCGCCGCAACGTCCAAGACGCCCAGGGCGCGCGGCGACTTGCCCAGCAGGCCGCGGCGATAGGCGAGGGGATCCTGCTTCGCGGCGGCGGCGAGCTCGTCGATGAAACTCTCGACCACGAACATGTTGTGGGTGACCCCCACGCCGCGCCAGAACCCGGTGTTGAGCACCGGCTCCTCGTGGCGCACGTACTCGACCCGGATCGCGGGGATGTCGTAGAGGAGCTGCGCCGCTCCGTCCACCCCGTCGAGGTCGATCCCGTCCTTGAAGGCAGGCGGAATATAGCGGGCGAGGATCGCCGGGCCGACGAGCCGGTGCATCCACGCGATCGGCCGGCCGTCCGCATTCAAGCCGGCCGACAGGCGGTCGTAGTAGTACGGCCGATACACGTCGTGCTGGATGTCCTCCTCACGGGTCCAGATCACCTTCACGGGTCCCTCGACCTGCTTGGCGATGCGCACGGCCTGGGTGACGGCGTCGAACTCCAGGCGCCGGCCGAATCCGCCGCCCAGGTAGTGGTTGTGTACCACCACCTTTTCCACTGGCAGGCCGGCGGCTTGCGCGGCTCCCCGGTGGGCGCGAGTCAGGACCTGCGTGCCGGTCCATACCTCGCAGCGGTCCGGGCGGAAGTGCACCGTGCAGTTCATCGGCTCCATCGCGGCGTGCGCGAGGAAAGGGACCTCGTACGTGGTCTCGATCTTTTTCGGCGCGCCCGCGAGAGCCGCGGCCGCATCGCCTTCTTTCCGCACGACCGCGCCGGGCGTCTGCGCAGCCGCCGCGAGCCCCTTCACGACGTCGGCGATGCCGACTTTCGCGTTCGGCCCGTCGTCCCAGGTGATGGCGAGCGCCCTGAGGCCCTTTTTCGCCGCCCACATGTTGTCCGCCACGACCGCGACCGCATCGTCGAGGCGGACGATCTGGCGCACTCCCTTGATCGTCTTCGCCTTGCTGTCGTCGACGGAAGCCACCTTGCCGCCGACCACCGGGCTCGCGGCGACCGTGGCGATCTTCATTCCCGGTAGCCGGACGTCGATGCCGAACACCGTCGTCCCGTTCACTTTCGCCGGGGTATCGAGCCGCTTGGCCGGTGTACCGATCAGCTTGAACGCCTTCGGGTCCTTGAGCGTGACTTGCGTCGGCACCGGCAGCTTCGCGGCCTTGTCTGCCAATGCGCCATACGCAAGCTTGCGCCCGGTCGGCGTGTGGGTCACGACTCCTCTCCGCGCCTGGCACGATGCGGGATCCACGTTCCACGTCTGGGCTGCCGCGGCCACCAGCATCGTGCGCGCGGTCGCCCCGGCTCGGCGCAGCGGCTCGTAGAACTGGCGCACCGACGTCGAGGCGCCGGTTTCCTGATCGCCGAACAGCGGGTTGGCGTAGAGCTTGTCGTCGGGTGGCGCGTGCTCGAGCTGCACCTGATCCAGTCCGACCTCGAGCTCTTCCGCCAGCAGCATGGACATCGAGGTATAGGTGCCCTGTCCCATTTCGACCTGGCACATGATCAACGTCACCCGGCCGTCCGTGCCGATGCGAATGAACCCGTTCGGCGCGAACGCCGACGGCATCGCCTTGGCGGCCGCTGCGAGCACGCTCGCCCGCGCGTCGCGCCGCCATCCGAGGAGGAGGCCGCCGCCGGCGGCGGCACCCGCGACCAGGAGCTGGCGACGAGTCAAGTGGTCCATGGTCAGCCTCCCCTCTTCGCGGTCGTCGCCTTCCGAGCCGCCTGCTTGATGGCCTCGCGGATGCGCGGATAGGTGCCGCAACGGCAGATGTTCCCCGACATCGCCTGGTCGATATCGGTGTCGGTGGGCGCCGGTATCTTCGCGAGCAACGCCGCGGCGGACATGATCTGGCCGGACTGACAGTAGCCGCACTGCACGACCTCGAGGTCGAGCCAGGCCTGCTGAACCTTCTTACCGGCGGCAGTGTCGCCGATGGCCTCGATCGTCGTGATGGAATGCCCTACGGCCGCGCTCACCGGCATCACGCAGGACCGCCTGGGGATGCCGTCCAGGTGCACGGTGCAGGCGCCGCACAATGCGACGCCGCAGCCGAACTTCGTGCCGTTCATGCCGAGCAGGTCGCGCAAGACCCACAGCAAGGGCATGTCCGGTTCCGCGTCGACGGAATGCGACTTGCCGTTGATTTTCAGCGTGATCATCGCCTTGCCTCCTCCCGAAGCTCACTCATGGTGCTCTCCTTCGCGCGAGATCCATTCGCGGACATAGGCCGGGCAATGGAGCAGCTCGGTGCCTTGCCGCTCGTGCTCGCTCAGAAAACGGATGATATCGACGCCGGCCACCGTGACTTCCTCCAGGTCCAGGGCGGCGCCGGGACCGCAGATCTCCAGCTCGTCCGCGATCTCTGCGAGATGCTCGGAGCGCACGAATCCGATCAACCGGACGGTGGACCGGTCCCCACACGAGCCTCGCTCGATCTTGAGCGTCATCCGTCGCCGCCCTTCCGTCGCCCGCCTCTGCAAGGCCGACGCCAGGGCCGTTCCGAGGCGGAGCACGGAGAAGGCCCTCAGAAAATTCTGAGGATCAGCAAAAAATGCCGATCAGTGCCTGAATCGGTGCTTGTCGATCCCGAGCGCCGCGATCTTCGAATCGAGCGTCTGCCTGGGAAGTCCCAGCTTGGTGGCGGCCCCGAACGGGCCGGCGACGCGGCCTTTCGATTCTTTCAGCGCGGTCTCGATCCTCTCGCGCTCCCCTTTCGGGGACGCGCCGGTCGCGAACCACGTCGGATCGACGGAGAGCGTGTCGCCCTCGCAGAGGATGACCGCCCTCTCGACGACGTTCTGCAGCTCGCGGACATTGCCCGGCCAACCGTAGGCCTTGAACAGATCGAGCGTCGTCGTCTCGATGCGGCCGATCTTCTTGCCCGCCCTTTTCGCGCAGCGCTCCACCAGGTATTCCACCAGGAGGGGAATGTCGTCCGCTCGCTCGCGCAGCGACGGAACGGCGATGGGAAACACGTTCAGCCGGTAGAACAGATCCTCGCGGAACCTTCCCTCCGCCACAGCAGCCTTCAGATCGAGGTTGGTGGCCGTCAGCACGCGCACGTCCACCGGGATCGGTTGGTTGCTGCCCACTCTTTCGAACTCCCGCTCCTGGAGGACCCGCAAGAGCGCGATCTGGGTCTCCGCGGGGAGCTCGCCCACTTCATCGAGAAACAGCGTGCCGCCGTCGGCCGACTCGAACCGTCCGATCCGCCGCTGGAGCGCGCCGGTGAACGCGCCCTTCTCGTGCCCGAACAATTCGGAGGCGATCAGGGCCGGCGGGATCGCGGCGCAATGCACGCGCACGAAGGCCCGCGCTGCCCGCTTGGACTTGGCATGGATGGCGCGAGCGACCAGCTCCTTCCCGGTGCCGGTCTCGCCCGTGATGAGGACCGTCGAATCGGTCGGCGCCACCTTGGCGATCTGCGACAGCACCCGTCGCAACGCGCCCGACGAGCCGACGATCTCCTCGAACATCGACGACCCGGCGATCTCCTCGCGGAGAGCGAGGTTCTCCTTGCGAATGCGGTCCTCGGCCTGCTTGCGTCCGTGGATGTCGGTGCTGGTGGCGTACCAGCGGATCACGCTGCCTCGCTCGTCGCGGAGAGGATTGTAGCGGACGAGGAACCAACGATACGCGCCGTCGTGCCGGCGCAACCGGACCTCGATCTCGAAGGGAACGCCCGCGGACAGCGCCTGCGGCCGCTCGTCCTTCAGGCGCTCCACGTCGTCGGGATGGACGACCCGCTGGCGAAAGCCCAGGGAGCGCAAGTCCTCGAGACGGAAACCGCAGTAGTCGATGAGCACGCGATTCGCGTAGAGCATCTGCCCATCGACGCCGAGCACCGCGATGGATTGGTCGATGGCGTCCGTGATCCGGCGCATCTCCGCTTCCGACTCCCTCAGGGCCTCGAGAGATCGGCGCCGGCCGATCGCGATGAGCGCGATCTTCCTCGCGCCCTCGATCAATTCGATCTCGGCTTCGGTCGGCATCCGCGGCTCGGGACAGTAAAGCGCGAACGTGCCGAGCACCTGGCCATCCTTGGTGAGGATCGGCTCGGACCACGCGGCGCGGATGCCGTTCTGGATGGCGAGCTGTCGCAACTCGTCGGTCGACCAGACGGGATCGGTCGACACGTCGGCGACGATGACCCGCTTCTTGAAATACGCCGCGGCGCCGCAGCAACCTTCGCGCGGCCCGATCGGCCTTGGCGCGATCGCAGGGAGCCACCCGCGCGGAACCCGGGGGCCCGCGGCATGCCACAGCCGTTGGCCGTCGGGGTCCATCAAGAGGATCGTCGAGAAAACCGAGGGAGCCTGGACGTCGATGGCACGGCACAGCTCGTTCAACGTGTCCTCGAGGTTGGCGCCGTCGGCGATCATCTCCAACGTCCGCTTCTCCGCGGCGCGCAACGACTCCAGCCGCTTTCGATCCTCGATGTCGGTCGCCGTCCCGTACCACTCGACGACCTGGCGGGCGTCGTCGCGGAGCGGTTCGACCCGGAACAGGAACCACCGGTAGACACCGTCGGCGCGCCGCAGCCGCGCCTCGATCTCGCCGGGCTCGCCCTTGGCCAGGATCGACTCCCACTTCGCGATCAACCGGCCGAGATCCTCGGGATGCACCGCGGCCTTCCATCCCCAGCCGAGACTCTCCTCGGCGGACAGACCCGTGTAGTCGTGCCAGCGCCGATTCAGGAACTCGTTCGAGCCACCCGGCCGGCCGCGCCACGCGAGCGTCGGAATCGCGTCGATGATCGTGAGGCTCGAATCCATGATGCCGACGCGAAGCCTAGCAGACTCGCAAGGGGCGGCGCGGGGAGTCGCGGTCTGAAGAATCACCTCATCGCGCGGAGCTGGCGCCACGCGAAGGCGGGCGACAAACCGCTTTCATGCCCACAAAGCCATGCCCAGGCTAACCCCAGCCGTGACGACGGACAGCGTAGTTCCGGCCATCGCGCCGGGGGCTCACGCCGGGCGCGCGGCAGGATTCTCGTCGTCGAGGACGACCCCCAGTTCCGGCGGATGCTGGCTGACTATCTACGTGCGTTGGCCGCAACTGCCGACTCGACGTCCCCTCGCCCCGTCATGACGATGACCACCCGGTCAGGTTCGCTGGCATGTACCCGGCGCATGAGCCCGATCCCATCCCCTCCGCGCAGTCGGAGATCGGTCAAGACGAGATCCGGCCCGAAATCGTCCAGCTTGGCCTCAGCGCGGAAGGCATCGGATGCGGTCTCCAACCGCATAGCCCACCCGCCAGGGTACGGCCGGCACCCTTACCAAACCCCTCGATGTCGGCGCGTTGCGCGCCGTCATCGAGCGCGAGCTCGAACGCGGACGCCTGCGCGGCCAGCTGCGGCGCCTCCAGTCGGCGCGGAGGGTGCGCCCGATCTCGGGAATGGTGTTCTCCCACCCCGCCATGCAGCGCGCATACGACACGATCCTCAGGTGGCGCCGACTCGGGCCACGTGCTCATCACCGGCGATCGCAGCGCGCCTTCGCCTCGTCGGGGCGACGCGCGAGAAACAGGCGGAAGACTTCCTCGAGCTCGAGGTGCGCGGCGGGCTTCCGGACGAGTTGGAACTGCCCGAGGGCGACGAACTCGCCGGCCGCCCGCGGGATCTTGCGCGAGGTGCAGAATCGCCTGGAGCGCCATGAGCGCGGTCTCGTTGTGCGGCGAACGCGCATGGATTTGCGCCCAGCAGGCGATCGCCTGCGACGATCCGCCGGCATTTGCGGCACGATGGGGGGATGAGAGCCCCGCCCGTGGCCGTGATCGACATCGGCTCCAACTCC
>DATFWE010000355.1:0-29499 GCA_035259575.1 Haliangiales bacterium | reverse complement strand
TCGCCCCCGCGGCGCCCGCCAGCTCGGCGATGCGCTCCAGCGTCCCCTCGACCAGGCAGCAGATGAGCGGGTCTTTCGGGGTGCGCTCGATCGCCACGCGCGCGCCCTCGCCGTGCTGCTCGACGGTGACGAGGCCCCACGAGTGGAGCCGCGACCAGAACCGCCCCACCTCGCCGAGGACCTTGGCGGGCGTGGCCGTCGCCGGATCGGTGCCGTAGAAGCGGGCGAACACCGCGGTCATGGCGGCGCGGCCGAGCTCGCGCGCCACCTTCTTGGGGTCGCGCACCGACGCGGGGACGGCTTGGAGCAGCGCGCCGAGCTTCTCCACCGGGTACCACTGCAGGTTTCCCACCGTCGGGCGGAGGATCTCCTTCAGGTCGGGCGCGCGCTCGCACGTCTCGCGCACCCACGCCGTCCCCAGCCGGTTGCCGAGGATGCGGTAGGCCACGCGGAACACCGCCCCGCGCGTCGCGCCCACCCCCTCGGTGAAATCCCCCGTCCCGCGCGCCAGCCCGCGCGGCCGCGGCGCGCCCGCCGGCTCGCGCAGCGCCCGCGACAGCTCGCGCGCGAACTCGAGCGCGCTGACGTGCCGCCCGGGCAGATCGGCGGCCAGCGCGCGCTGGAGCACGCGGTCGACCGCCGCGGGCACGTCCCCGCGCAGCGACGACGGCGACGCGGGCGTCTCGACGAGCTGGCGCTTGACGACGCGGCTGGCGATGCCGCCGCCGAACGGTGCCAGCCCCGTGAGCAGCATGTACGTCGTCGCGGCGAGCCCGTACACGTCCGTCCCCGGGCCCTCGTTGCCGCGCAGGAACGTCTCCGGCGCGCCGAACCCGGGCGTGCCGGACGCCTCGTCGCCCTCCTCGCCACGCGCCACGCCGACGTCGACCAGGACGACGCGGTCGCGCGCCCGGTCGAGCAGGATGTTGGCGGGCTTGACGTCGCGGTGGACCGCCCCGGCCTTGTGCAGGATCTCGAGCGCCCCCGCCACCTGGAGCACGACGCGCTCGACGAGCTCGAGCGGCACCGCCTCGCCCGCATCGTCGACGCGGTGGAGGAGCTGCTGCAGCGACTCCCCCTCGACGAGCTCCATGACGAAGTACACGAGGTCGGCCTGCGTGCCCAGCGTGTACACCGCGACGAGGTTCTCGTGCCGCACCGACGCGAGCATCGCCGCCTCGCCGCGAAACCGCTCCACCAGCGCCGCGTCGCGTGCGAGCTCGGGGCGGAGGACCTTCACCGCCACCGGCCGGCTGAGGCCCATGTCCTCGGCGCGGTACACCACGCCCATCGCGCCCTGGGCGATCTCGTGGAGAATGCGGTACATGCCGCCGAGCGTGGTGCCGGGGGCGAGCACCTGGCTCGCCGGCACCAGATCCAGCGTCGACGTGTGGCGCATGGGCGGCGGCACCCCGTGGAGGATGTGGAGGCTGGCGCCGGCGGCGCGCGCCTGGCGCAGGCACTGGCGCGCGCGCTCGAGCGCGGCCGCCGCCGGCGTGTCGGGGTCGACGATGACCGCGCCGATGCGGATGCGCAGGTCGACCGCCTCCTCCTGCACGGCGAACGGAGTCGCGGCTACTGCGTGGAGGATGCCTTCGCACAGATCGTGGCCGGACTGGGCGTCGGCGCCGGGGAGGACCACCGCCAGCTCGTCGCCCTCGACGCGCCCGAGGAGGTCGCCGGGGCGGAGCGACGCGCGCACGCGCTCCGATAGCTGGAGCAGCACGGCGTCGCCGGCGAGGTGCCCCCAGCGATCGTTCACGTGGCGCAGGCCGACGACGTCGAGCACCGCCACGCACCCCCGCTCGCGCGCGAGCTCGGGGGCGCTCGCCTCCTCGAGCGACGCCAGGGTCATGACGCCGAGGAGCGGGTCGAGGACGGCCGCGCGCCGCAGCCGGTCATGCTCGCTGGCCAGGCGATCGTGCGCCGAGCGGTAGGCCAGCTCGGCGCCCGCCCGGCGGGCCAGGCCGCGCAGCGCCTGCCGCTCGTCGGGGAGGAACCGCCGCGCCGTGTCCGAGACCAGCGCGATCGTACCCAGCACGCCGCCGCCGGGCGCCTCGATCGGCACCGCGAGGTAGGACGGGCAATCGGTCTGCCCGCTGTAGATGAGGGAGGTGCCGACGGCCGCGGCGAGCTCGCACCGCGCGGCGAGCGCCTCGCGCTGGTCGGTCGTCTCGGGGGTGCGGTGGGCGTACAGGCGCCGCTCGCCGCTGGCGAGCACGAGCACGCAGTCGTGGCTGCGGAACGCGCGGGCGGTGCGGTCGCACACCAGCTTGAGCGCCGCGGCGAGGTCGCCCGATAGGAGCGTGAGGTCGAACAGATCGCGCAGGCGCGACGCCTGCGCCGGGGCGTCCGCCTCGCCGGCGCGCTGGCCGAGGAGCGCCGGCAGCCCGGCGCCCCCGACGGGGCGGAGCACCGCGCCGTCGATGTCGAGGCGCGGCACCCCCGCGTGGATCTCCGGCGCCGACACGATGAGGTACACCGGCGGCAGCGAGCCGAGGTAGTCCTCTTGCATGCGGCGGAGCAGCCAGGCGGCGTCGCGCCGCGGCGTGGTGAGGCCGACGAACACCACGTCGGGCGGCGTCTGCACGAACGAGCGCCACCCCGCCTCGGCGTCGAGCACGCGGAACACCGTGACCCCCGCGTCCCGGAAGGCCGTCTCGAGGGGCATCGCCGCCTCGGGCTCGACGAGGAGGACGCTGGGGGCCCGCATCTGGTTAGGTTTCCAACGCTGCGATTCCCGGCAGCGTCTTCCCTTCGATGAATTCCAGCGACGCGCCGCCGCCGGTGGACAGGTGGGTGATGTCGGCGGCGACGCCCGCCTGCTCGACCGCCGCGACGCTGTCGCCGCCGCCCACCACGGTGACGGCGCGCCGGTTCGCGGCCACCGCCCGCGCCACCGCGACCGTCCCAGCGGCGAACGCCGGCCTCTCGAACACGCCCATCGGCCCGTTCCAGAACACGGTGCGCGCGCGGGCGATCTCGTCGGCGAAGCCCCCCGCCGTCTCCGGCCCGATGTCGAGCGCCATCTCGTCGTCGGCGACGCCGCCGAGCGGCGACGTGCGCCCCTCCGCCGCGTCCATCTGGCGCGCCACGATGAAATCGCGCGGCAGCAGCACCTGCACCGCGCGCTCCTCGGCCTTCTTCAGGAACGAGCGCGCCAGCGCGAGCTTGTCCTCTTCGATCTTGCTCTTGCCGAGGCTCGCGCCGCGCGCCCGCAGGAACGTGTTGGCCATCGCCCCGCCGATGAGGATCTTGTCGACGCGGCCGGCGAGCGACTCGAGCACGCCGAGCTTGTCGGACACCTTGGCCCCGCCGATGACCGCGATGTACGGCCTCTCCACCTCGCCGAGGAGCTTGCTGAGGAACGTGATCTCCTTGTCCATGAGGAGCCCCGCGCCCTTGTCGGCGAAGTAGCGCACCATCCCCACCGTCGACGCGTGCGCGCGGTGGGCGGCGCCGAACGCGTCGTTCACGTAGACGTCGGCGTAGGAGGCGAGCGCGCGGGCGAACGGCTCCTCGTTCGCCTCCTCGCCGGGGTGGAAGCGCAGGTTCTCGAGGAGCGCGAGCTGGCCGTCGCGCAGATCGGAGACCACCTTGCGCGCGCCGTCGCCCACCGGCTCGTCGGTGAGGAGCACCTCGATGCCGAGGAGATCGGCGAGGCGCGCGCCGACCGGCTCGAGGGAGTAGGCCGGGTCGGGCCCGCCCTTGGGCCGGCCGAGGTGCGACGCGACCACGACCCGCGCGCCGCGGTCGAGGAGGTGCTGGATGGTGGGGAGCGATGCGCGGATGCGGCTGTCGTCGGCGACGCCGCGCGCCGGCGTCAGCGGCACGTTGAAGTCCACGCGCAGGAAGGCGCGCTTGCCCTCGACGGGGAGATCCTTGACCCCACGGATCATGGCTACAGCTTCTCCGCCACGAACTTGGTGAGATCGAACAGGCGCTGGGCGTAGCCGCGCTCGTTGTCGTACCAGGCCAGGACCTTCACCAGGTCGCCGAGCACCTTGGTCGTCGGCGCGTCGACGATGGCGGAGTGGAGGTCGCCGTTGAAGTCCGTCGACACCAGCTGCTCGCGGCTCACCGCCAGGATGCCCTTCATCGGGCCGGCGGCGGCGCGGTCGAACGCCTCGTTGACGGACTCCTTGGTGGCGGGCTTTTCCACGCGCACCACGAGATCGACGCACGACACGTTCGGCGTGGGCACGCGCACCGCCATCCCGTCGAGCTTGCCCTCGAGCGCCGGGATGACCTCCTTGAGCGCGCTGGCCGCCCCGGTCTTGGTGATGATCTGGTTCAGCGCGGCGGCGCGGGCGCGGCGCAGGTCGTCGTGCGGCAGGTCGAGCACGCGCTGGTCGTTGGTGTACGCGTGGATCGTCGTCATCAGTCCGTTGATGATGCCGAACGTATCGTTCAGTACCTTGGCGACGGGGGCCAGGCAGTTGGTCGTGCACGACGCGTTGGACAGGATGTGGTGCCGGGCCGGATCGTAGGTCTCGAGGTTGATGCCGCAGGCGAGCGTGGCGTCCGGTTTCTTGGCCGGGGCGGAGATGATCACCTTCTTGGCGCCGCCGTGGAGGTGCTTCTCGACGCTGGCGCGGTCGGTGAAGCGCCCCGTGCTCTCGATGACGATGTCGACGCCGTGGCGCTTCCACGGCAGCTTCGCGGGATCGGTCTCCTTGGTGATGAGCACCTTGTCGCCGTCGATGACGAGGGAGTCCTCGCCCTCGATCTTCACCGTCCCTGCGAACCGACCGTGTACGCTGTCGTACTTGAGCAGGTGGGCGAGTTGCTTGTTGTCGGTGATGTCGTTGATGAGGACGACGTCGAACGCGCCGCGGTCTTCGTGCAGCGCGCGCACGAACCCGCGACCGATACGTCCGAACCCATTGATTCCAATGCGTACCTTGGCCATGGTGCCAGGTTAGCACACGGCTCGGGCGGGTCGTCCGGGCGATGGATCAGAAGATCAGCGGGAGGCGGGGTCTTTTTCGAGCTCGATCGTGACCTGCGAGATCAGCTCGGTCGCGAGGCTGACGACCTGCTTGGCGTCGTAGCCTTGGGTACGCAGCTCCTTGTAGATCGACTTGGCCAGAATCTTGAGAGCACGCGGATCAGGATTGGGTGTCATCGGCTCGTGCACCTGCATGTTGGAGATAGCCATATCGCCCCCCCGTCGTGCACCCCCCGTGCCACGTGGAAGTAGCTGATATTCAGTCGAGGCACGCGAAGGCCGATTCGCAGCCGCGAAAGGAAAGTGCGCAATCGTTTTCGCAGCCTCGATTGGTCAAACCAACGAGATCTCTAGTATTTTGGAGGCATGCAGGTCGAGCTCTTCCTTCCGCTCGATGAGCTCGACACCGATCTTCGCGCCCTCGCCGCGGCGGCCGCCGGTGTGCGCGCCGAGGATGTCACCGCGGCGACGGTGATCCGTCGCTCGCTCGACGCGCGCAAGGGGCGGCCGCTCGGCTACCGCCTCGTCGTCGAGATCCACGTCGGCGCGCCGGCGCCGACGGTCCCGCCGCGGCCCGCGCCGCCGCGGACGCTCGCCGGAAAGCGCGTCGTCGTCGTGGGCAGCGGACCGGCGGGGACGTTCGCCGCTCTTCGCCTGGCCGAGGCGGGCGCGGCGGTGACGATCGTCGAGCAGGGCAAGCCCGTCCAGCCCCGCCGCCACGATCTCGCCGGCCTGGTGCGGCGCGGCGCGCTCGACGTCGCATCGAATTACTGCTTCGGCGAGGGGGGCGCGGGCACGTTCTCCGACGGAAAGCTGTACACGCGCGTCAAGGATCGCGAGGCGGTGCGCGAGGTGCTCGATCTCCTCGTCCTCCACGGCGCCGACCCCGACATCCTCGTCGACAGCCGCCCCCACGTCGGCTCGAACAAGCTGCCGCTCGTGCTCCTCGGCCTGCGGCAAAGGCTCGAGTCGCTCGGCGTCGCCTACCGCTGGTCCGAGGAGCTCGTGGGGGTGGACGGCGGGGCGCGCCTCGGCTCCGGCGAGGTCCTTCCCTGCGATCGCGTCGTCCTCGCCGTCGGGCACTCGGCGCGCGCGACGTACGAGCGCCTCGTCGCCGCGGGGGTGGCCACGGCCCTCAAGCCGTTCGCGATCGGCGCGCGCGTCGAGCATCCGCAGCCGCTCATCGACGAGATCCAGTACGGCGCCGCGGCCAAGCACCCGCGCCTCCCCGCGGCGTTTTACCACGTCACCGCCGAGGTCGAGGACCGCGGCTGCTGGTCGTTCTGCATGTGTCCGGGCGGCTGGATCGTGAACAGCTCCACCGAGCCGGGGCGCCTGGCGACGAACGGGATGAGCCTCAAGCGGCGCGACTCGCCGTTCGCCAGCTCGGCGCTGGTGGTGACGGTCGCGCCCACCGACGTGGGCCCCGGGCCCCTCGCCGGCGTGGACTTCCAGCGGCGGGTGGAGGCGGCGGCGTTCCGCCTGGGCGGCGGCGGGTTCCGCGCGCCGGCGCAGCGGCTGACCGACTTCGTGGCCGGCCGGGCGACCGCGTCCGTCGGGCGCTCGAGCTACCGCCCGGGCATCGTGGGGGCGGATCTCCGCGGCGCGCTGCCGCCGTTCGTCGTGGCGGCGCTGCGCCGGGCGGTGCGCGCGTTCGACCGCACCATGAAGGGCTTCTTCACGGACGAGGCGCAGCTCGTGGGCGTCGAGACGCGCACCAGCTCGCCGCTGCGCATCCTGCGCGACCCCGAGACGCTGGCCTCGCCCAGCCACCCGTCGCTCTACCCGTGCGGCGAGGGGGCGGGCTACGCCGGCGGGATCGTGTCGGCGGCGATCGACGGGTTGCGCGTCGCGGACGCGATCATCCGGCGGGGCTGACGAACGCCAGCACGCGCGACAGCCACGCCTTCTGCGCGTCGGTGATCTCGACGAACTTGACGCCGGCGGTGTGGCTGCCGTCGTCCCCGGCGGCCGCCCACTGCACGCGCGCCCCCACCACCAGCGGCGGGGTGCGCTCGTCCTCGATACCCTCGACGACCAGGAACAGGGACAGGCGCAGCATCTCCCCCTCGGCGAGGGCGACGTCGGTCTCGAGCGCGGCGCCGCCGACGGACAGGTCGCGGGTGAGGGCGGTGAGCGTGCCCGCGCTCGGGCTGTCGACGTCGCACGACAGGCGGGCCTCGAAGCGGGCGTCTCTCCTGTTCGTCACACGTTCTTTCCTCTCGCCAGGAACTCGATGAACAGGTTGACGTATGCCCGCTGCTCGCCGGTGGTCTGCACGAACGCGGCGCCGATCTGGTGCTTGCCGTCGGGGAGACGCGTGCACCACATGATGCGCGCGCGCAGCGCCAGCGGCTCGGAGTGCGTGTCCGCGTCGAACACGAGCGCCAGCGTGAGCTCGACCGCGGCGCCGAGCGGCAGCGGCTCGGCGGCCAGGAAGCACAGCCCGCCGCGCGAGACGTTGCTGGTGCGGGCGGGGAGGGTGCGGTCGGGCGCGCGTACCTCCGCGTCGACCTCGAGCGCGTAGCGGGGGTAGGCACGCTGGGGAGTCACGTGTTTTCCATGCTACATCTTGTCCGTGCTCGGCGGAAAGGTGTGATGGCCGAGGAGCCCGTCCTCACCGACAACGCGCTCGCGGTGCTCGAGCGTCGCTACCTCGCGCGCGACGCGGCGGGCAGGCGGGAGACGCCGGCGGATCTGTTCCGCCGGGTCGCGCGCGCGGTCGCCGCGCCGGACGCGGCGTACGGCGCGGATCCGTTCGCGGCGGAGGAGCGCTTCTACCGGCGGATGGCGCGCCTGGAGTTTCTGCCCAACTCGCCGACGCTGATGAACGCGGGGCGCGAGCTGGGGCAGCTCGCCGCCTGCTTCGTCGTGCCGGTGGGCGACTCGATGCCGGAGATCTTCGAGGCGGTGAAGTGGGCGGCGGTGATCCAGATGACGGGCGGCGGGACGGGCTTCTCGTTCTCGCGCCTGCGTCCGGCGGGTGACGTGGTGCGGTCGACCGGCGGCGCGGCCTCGGGGCCGCTGCCGTTCATGGACATCTTCAACGCCGCCACCGACGCGATCAAGCAGGGCGGGACGCGGCGCGGCGCGAACATGGGCGTCCTGCGCATCGACCACCCCGACATCCTCGACTTCATCACCGCCAAGCTCGACCCGCGCCGGCTCACGAACTTCAACATCTCGGTGGCGGTGACCGACGCGTTCATGGCCGCGGTCGCGACCGGCGGCGACTATCCGCTCGTCAACCCAGCGACCGGCGCCGAGGGCAAGCACCTCGACGCGCGCCGCGTGTTCCGCCTCCTCGCCAACGCCGCGTGGACCACCGGCGATCCGGGCGTGATCTTCATCGACCGCATCAACGCGGCGCAGCCGACGCCGGCGCTGGGGGAGATCGAAAGCACGAATCCGTGCGTCGTCGGGGACACCCGCCTCCTCGTCGACGGGGAAGGGTTGGTCCCCATCCGTGAGCTGCTGGGGCGAACGCCGTCGATCGCGACCTGGGACGGGGCGCGCGTCACGATGCGCCGGGCGACGCGGGTGGTGCGCACCGGCCGGAGGCCAGTGGTCCGGCTGCGCACCGTCGAGGGCCTCGAGCTGAGGCTCACCCCCGACCATCGCGTCGCCACGGACGAGGGCGACGTGCCCGCCGCGGAGCTCGAGCCCGGCGACCGCATTCGCATGTGCGTGGCCGAACCGCCGGGGACGCGCCGCGACACGACGGACGCGCGCTTGGGCGAGCTCATCGGGTGGCTCGCCGGCGACGGTCACTTCACGCGGCACGAGGGCGACAAGCTCACGGTGGTGCTCAGCTTCTTCGGCCCCGACAAGGCGGAGGCCGCCCCGCGCCTGCTCGACACCGCACGCGCCTGCATCGGCGACCCCCGCCTCGGCCTGTGCACCGTCGGCGCATGCGACCTCGCCTACTTCCGCAGCTCGCGGCTCCTTCGCGCCCTCGCGGAGCGCGGTGTCGGCCCGGAGTGCAAGCTGGCCGCTCCCGAGGTCGTGCTCCGGGGCACCGACGACCTGGTCGCCGGCTACCTGCGCGGTCTGTTCTCGTCGGACGGATCGGTGCAGGGCTCGCGCGAGCGCGGCGCCAGCGTCCGGCTCGCGTCGTCGAACCGCCGCCTGCTCCAGGACGCGCAGAAGCTGCTCCTCCGCCTCGGCGTGGCGAGCGTGATCTACGCCGACCGTCGATCGCGCGCACTGCGGCGACTGCCCGACGGCAAGGGCGGCCTGAAGGAATACCCCTGCGAGGCCCAGCACGAGCTGTGCGTGAGCCGAGCCGGACTGCCCGCGTTCGCGCGGCAGGTGGGGTTCCTGGTGGCGGCGAAGGCCCGGCGCCTCGAGGACATCTGTGAGGGGTACGCGCGCGGACCGTATCGCGGCCGCGCGTTCGCGACCGTCGCCGAAGTCGTTCCCGACGGCGAGGAGGACGTGTTCGACGCCACCGAGCCGACGACGGCGCATTTCTTCGCCGACGGCCTCCTGGTGCACAACTGCGGCGAGCAGCCTCTCCTCCCCTTCGAATCCTGCGTCCTCGGCAGCGTCAACCTCGCGCGCTTCGGCGCGCCCGGCGGCGGCGTCGACTGGGATCGGCTGCGCGACGCGATCCACGACGGGGTCCACTTCCTCGACAACGTCATCGACGCCAACCGCTACCCGCTCCCGCCCATCGAGCGCATCACCCGGCTCAACCGCAAGATCGGCCTCGGCGTCATGGGGCTCGCCGATCTACTCATCGCGAACGGCATCCCCTACGAGGATCCCGACGCGCTGGCGCTCGCGGGGCGCATCGCCGAGGTTCTCGATCGCGAATCGATCGCCGCCTCGCGCGAGCTGGCGCGCCGGCGCGCCCCGTTCCCGTCGTTCCCGCAGAGCCGCTGGGCGGAGCTCGGGGAGCCGCCGCTGCGCAACGCCACGACGACCACGGTCGCCCCGACGGGCACCATCAGCATCATCGCCGGCTGCTCGAGCGGCATCGAGCCGCTGTTCGCGGTGTCCTACGTCCGCCACGTCCTCGACGGCGCGCGCCTTCCCGAGGTCCACCCGACGTTCGTCGCGATGGCAGCGGCGCGCGGCGTCTACACGCCCGAGCTCGCCGCGGCGCTCGCGGAGCGCGGTCGCGCCCGCGGCGTCCCCGGCGTGCCCGACGACCTCCAGCGCCTGTTCTCGACCGCGCACGATCTCGCGCCCGAGGTGCACGTGCGCATGCAGGCGGCCTTCCAGCGCCACGTGCACGCCGCGGTGTCCAAGACGGTGAACTTCCCCGTCGACGCGACGCCCGACGACGTCGCCGCCGTCTACCGCCTCGCGTACGACCTCGGCTGCAAGGGCGTCACCGTGTACCGCGACCGCAGCCGCGACGCGCAGGTGCTCCGCTTCGGCGACGACGATCCGCCCGAGCCGGCGCCCGCGCCCACCTGCCCCGAATGCGGCGCCCCGCTCGTCGTCGCGGGAGGCTGCTCGGCCTGCCACTCCTGCGGCTGGTCGAAATGCGGGTAAGATAAGCCCATGGGCTGCAGCAACTGCAGCAACAAGGGCGGCTGCGGCGTCCGCAAGGGCGAGGAGAAAACGCTCCTCGGCGCGTTGCTGCCGCGCCTGTATCCCAGCGGTCGCTGGGGCATCCCCGACGACGAGGCGGGGTTCCGCCAGGGCGTGCCCGCGCGCGAGGGGCGGCGGCTCGCGCGCAACGCGGCGGAGCTTCTGCAGGCGCCGGCGCGGTTCGTCGCCGGCGACGAGACCGAGGGCTGCGACTATGTGTACGTCCTGTGCGTCGGGCGGGAGCCGGGGCTGCTCGAGCTGCGCGACCGCGCCCGGCTCTCGGTCCCCGACGGCGATCGCATCCGCGAGCGGTACCTGCGCGCGGCGCTGTCGTCGATGGCGCGCATCGCCGCCGTCCAGGAGATCGTCTTCGAGCTCGACCGCGAGGGCGACGTCTACGTCGTCCGGGAGAAGCCGCGCGACGGCGTCTACGACCCGATCCTCCTGCCGCGCACCCAGAAGCTCGTGGATCTGCTCGTCGGCGCGGACATCACCTACCTCGACTTCGGCCTCCTCACCAAGCCGGCGACGCGCTACGCCGAGGGCCTGGCCGACGAGGACTACGAGGAGCGCTACGGCCAGCCCGCCGCGACGGTGAACTGGCTTTTCTACCCCCAGCCGGCCACGGCGGCGCGCATCACGGTGATCCCGGCGGGATGACTTCTGCCCTGGTGGTGCTCCTGCTCCTCGCCGCCGGCCCGCCCCGCGGGAAGCCGGCGCCGCGCCCCGAGCCGAACCGCGTCGTCGTCCGCCACACGCTGCTCCGCGCCGGCGACGTCACGGCGCAGGTCGCGCGCGGCGTCCTCGCCCGCGACGAGGGCGGGCGCGTGCTCCTCGTCGGCCCGGTCGAGATCGCCGGTCGCGTCGAGCCGGGCGCGCTCGGCCTGCGCGTTGCGCGCGACGTCGACGCGCATGCGCCGTCGGGCGAGCGCATTGGCACGATCCGCGCCGGCGCGCTCGTGATCCCCGGGGGCAAGGCCGGCGGCCGCACCCTGTGCGACGTCCCCGGCGAGGTGCGCGCGCGCATCGCGATCGACGCGGCCGCGCTCGGCGTCGCGCCCGCGGAGTTCGTGTGGCGCGAGGAGCCTCGACCCAAGCTCGAGGCGCAGGCGGACGCGCCGCTGTGGGCGGCGCCGACGGGCGGCGCGGTCCGCGCCACGCTCGCCGCCGGCGCCTTCGTGGTCGTGCTCGACGCGCCCGCCGATGTCGTCCACGTCCGCACCTACGCCGAGCTCGAGCTCGAGGGTTACGTGCCGAAGAAGTCGTTCGAGCCGGCGCAGGGCGCGCCCGCGCGTCCCCCGCCGCCGTCCGGGCTCAACCCCACGCACGAGGCGCTCGTGGACACGGCCGTCTTCGCCGACCCGGCGGGCAAGAGGCGCCTCGGCCAGCTGCGCGGGGGCGCGCTCGTGACGGCAGGAAAAGATCTCTCCGGCGGACTCCGTAAGGTGATGACCCACGGGGACGTCGTCGTCGAAGTATGGGTCGCCGATAGGGATCTCCGCGCGCTCGACGCCAAGAACTGGGCTCAAGGGCTGTGATGTCCGCGCGCGCCCTACATTCCCCCCGTAGCGTCCGGGGTCAAGGTCCTTTAGGCTTGTAAGTAAGGATGCCGGATTCGCCCACGCCTGACGCGCGGGGTTTGGAGGCTCTCGAGGAGGAGTGGAGGAGGGACCCGCGGACCGCGTCGTTTTACGCGCTCGCGACTCGTTATCTCGAGTCGGGACGGATGGCGGATGCCTACGATGTGCTCCGGCGCGGGCTCGAGGTGCACCAGGCACATGCCGCCGCGCGTGAGCTGCTCACCCGGGTGACCGCGGCTATGGACAGCGCGCGCGGCTCGCGCCCGGGCCAGCCGGCGATCGCGCGCCTGAAGGTCAAGTCGTCGGCGGTGCGCACCCCCGTGGAGGAGCGCGTGTCCAAGCGCGTCGCGGACCGGCGGGTCGGAGACGCGCCGTCGTCGAAGGTGGCGCGGCACAAGCCGCCGCCGGAGAATCCGTTCGCGGCAGATCCGGGCGACGGATTTCCGCCGCCGGCGGCGACGCCGCCGCCGATGACGCGCGAGGACGTGCAGGTGGTGCTCGAGCGGAAGAAGGGGGCGACGACGCTGTCTCCGCGCCGCGGTCTGACCATAGCGGCCATCGTGCTGCTCCTCATCGGCGCAGCCGTCGCGGCGTATCTGGTGTTTCAGCCGCTGTAGGTCACGCGGCGCGGATGCGGGTGTTACTGCCAGGCACCGTCCCGTTTGCGTTGGCGTCGGCGTGCCCGTTATCGGCCACGACCACGTCGCCGTCGCCGTCAACGCCCACGTGTTTCGATCACGACCACGTCAACGTCAACGTCCACGTTCCGGCGCGCTAGATCAGCTCGTCCGCGCCCAGCCCGGCGCGAAGGATCTGGATCTCGTCTCCGACGAGCGACACCACGGTCGACGGCTTTCCCGGGGTGAGGCCGCCGTCGATGGTGAGGTCGAGCTGCGTCCCCCACACCTCCTTGGCCTCGTCCACGTCGAGACAGGGGCGGTCGGAGCCGGGCGGGATCGCGCTCGACGTGAGCAGCGGCCGGCCGATGACCTCCCCGAGCGCGCGGCAGATCGCGCTCGCCGAGATGCGCACGCCCACCTGGCGGCGCTTGTCGAGGAGGACGCGCGGCACCTCGCGGGTCGCCGGCAGGACGAACGTGTACGGACCGGGCGTGAGCCGCCGCATCTGCCGGTACGCGAAGTCCGACACGACGGCGTAGGCGGCCGCCTCGCGCACGTCGCGGCACAGGAGGGCCAGCGGCTGGCGCGGGTCCATCTGCTTCAGGCGATAGATGCGATCCACGGCGCGGCGCGCGTCGACCGCGCAGCCCAGCGCGTACACCGTGTCGGTGGGGTAAAACGCAACGCCGCCGTCGTCGAGAATGCGCGCCGCCTGGCCGATCTTGCGCGGCTCGGGGTGCTCCGGGCTGACCACGAGCCCCAGCGTCAAGGGAGCTTGCCCTTGGCCACGACGTAAAGCTCGATCGACTCCGGGCGCGAGCTCTTCGGCTTCTGCGTGGCCACCTGGGCGAACTCGGCGCGGCAGCGCTTCATGAGCGTCTGGAACGTCGGCCCCTGGAACAGCTTGCCCACGAACGCCCCGCCCGGCGCCAGCGTCGCGACGGCGATGTCGAGCGCGCGCTCGAACAGCGCCTCCGAGCGCGCCTGATCCATCGAGCGGATCCCGCTCGTGTCGGGCGCCATGTCCGACAGCACCAGGTCGAACGCCTTGAGGTCGCCGAGGAGCGTCTCCGCCGGCACCTCGAACACGTCGCCGACGACGACCCGCGCTCCGGGCACGTCGGCATCGAGCGGCGTGCGGTCGAGGCCGACCAGGCGCCCGTGCGGGCCGGCCGCGCGCGCGGCGTATTGCAGCCACGACCCCGGCCGGCAGCCGAGATCGAGCACGCGCGCGCCCGCGCCGATCACGTGGTGGCGCGCGTCGATCTCTTCGAGCTTGAACGCGGAGCGGGCGGCGAAACCTTCCTGCTTGGCCCGCCGGTGGAAGACGTCGTGGCGGTGGCGGCGGTCGCGGAGCTTGGACAGGGCTACTTCTTCGCGGTGGCCCCCGCCTTGGAGGCCTTCATCGGGTTCTTGGACTTCTCCTCCAGCGATTCGCGCTTCTTCTTCTGGTAGGTGACCTTCTTCACCGCGTTGGAGATGAGGAGGTAGCCGTTCTTTCCGCCGGGGACGGCGCCGCGGATGAGGATGACGTTCTCCTCGGGGAGGACGTCGAAGAGCTCGAGGCTCTGCACCGTCACGCGCTCGTCGCCCATGTGGCCGCTCATGCGCTTGCCCTTGTGGACGCGGCCCGGGGTGAGGCGGCAGCCGATCGATCCGCCGTGGCGGAAGAACTCGTGCGAGCCGTGCGTGTTGCGCGAGCCGCCGAGGTGGTGGCGCTTCATCACGCCCTGGTACCCCTTGCCCTTCGATTGACCGACGACGTCGACGCAGTTGCCCTTGACGAACACGTCGGCGGCCTTGAGCACCTGACCCACCTCGTATTTGCCGAGCTCGGCCTCGGGGAGGCGGATCTCGTGCACCACGCGCGGCGCCTTGACCTCGAGCTTGGCCCACTGGCGCGCCTGCGGGCGCGGCACCAGCGAGGCGCGCCGCTCGTCGAAGCCGATCTGGATCGCCGCGTACTTGTCCTTCTCGGGAGTCCGCTTGGCGAGGACGACGCAGGGGCCGGTCGAGACCGCCGTCACCGGGACGCGCTCGCCGTCAGGCCCGAAGACCTGCGTCATGCCGATTTTCTTGCCGAGAAGACCCATCCGCAGAGCCATGACGTGTTCGCTCCTTCTTCCTTGGAAGCGCCACTACTTACCTTCCCCGGGGCCCCCTGTCAAGCCGAAGGCGCGCCGGGCGTTCGCCTCGGTCGCGGCGGCAAGCTCGGCGGAGGACACGCCCGCCTCGCGCGCGACCACCTCCGCCGTATGCACGAGGTATGCGGGCTCGTTGCGCTTTCCGCGCATCGGCACGGGCGCGAGGTAGGGGCAGTCGGTCTCGATGAGCAGGCGATCGAGCGGCACGCGGCGCACGGCCTCGCGCAGCGCCCCGGCCGTCTTGAACGTCACGATGCCGGAAAAAGACACGTAGAAATCAATCGTTACATAGGCAGACGCATCGTCGGGGAGGCCGGTGAAGCAGTGGATGATCCCGCCGGTCGCGCCCTCCTCGCGAAGGATCGCGAGCGTCTCGGCGTGCGCATCGCGGACGTGGCAGACGACCGGCTTGCGAAGGCGCCGCGCGAGCGCCACGTGCCGGCGGAACGCCGCCGCCTGCGCCTCCCGCGGGGAGTGGTCGTAGTAGAAGTCGAGCCCGGTCTCGCCGATCCCGACGACGCGCGGGTCGCGGCCCCAGATCTCGAGCTGGTCCCACCAGCCGTCGCCGATGCGCGCGGCGTCGTGGGGATGGACGCCGACCGTGGCCCAGACGTCGGGCTCGGCGCGGGCCAGGGCGACGGCGCGCCCGATGTCCGCGAGCGTCGGTCCGGTCCCGATGGTGACGATGGGCGACACGCCGGCGGCGCGCGCGCGCGCGAGCACCTCGGCGCGATCGCCGTCGAACTCGCGACCGTCGACGTGGGCGTGAGAGTCGATCACCTGAGCTTGTCCAGGAGCTCCGTGGCCAGGCCGCGCACGTCCTCGCGCCAGGCCCGCTTCGCCTTCTCGAGCAGGTGGCGGGCGTCGGCGGCGAGGGCGTGCCCGGGCGCGACGGCGAGGAGCGCTCCCGCCGCGCGCACCCGCAGCGTCCGGGGGGCGAGCACGCTCCGCATCTTGTCGCCGAGCGCGTCGGCGGCGCGCGCGTCGCCGAGGGCCTCGAGCGCCTCGATCGCCTCGTACGCGCGATCGTCGCGCCCGGGGAGAAAACCGAGCAGCGGCTCGAGGGCGCGGGCGTCGCCCAGCCGCGCCAGCGCGACCGCCGCCTCGAAGCGCGGGCCCTCCGCCCGGTCCTCGAGGAGACCCACGATCCACCCGGCGGCGCGCGGGTCGCCGAGCGCGCCCAGGGCGAGGGCGGCGTTCGCGCGCACCTCCGGGTCGCCGTCGCCCACGGCGCCGGTCAGCGGCTCGAACGACCGCTCGGCGTCGATCTCCACCAGCGAGATCGCCGCCTGGAAGCGCACGTCCGCCGGGCCGTCGCGCAGCGCGCGCGCCAGCGGGTCGAACGCGCGCGCGTCGCCGAGGCGGCCGAGCGCGATGATCGCGGCCTGCCGCACCTCGGCGTGGCCGTCGTCGACGCGCTCGAGCAGCGCGTCGGTCGCCCCGGTATCGCCGAGGTCGCCGAGCGACAGCGCCGCCGACCGGCGCACCTCGAAGCGCTCGTCGGCGAGCGCCTCGGTCAGCGCGCGGACGGCGGCGGCGCGGTCCTCCCCCTCGGGCAGGTCGCCGAGCGCGTCGGCGGCGGCCACGCGGGCGCGCGCATCCGGCGCGCGCAGGTCGCGCAGCGCCGCATCGAAGGTGATCGTGGTCGACCGGGGGAACAGCACGGGACGGGTTTCGTACCAGATTTGGGTAAAGTAAGCCAGCCATGGCCAAGCCCACGCCGCCGCCGAGCCTCGAGACCGTCATCGCCGAGCTCGGCGCGTTCGGGCGCGTCCTCGGCGACGACCGCGCCCTGGTCCCGGCGTGGGGGCGGGAGAAGCTCGTGGACCAGCTCGAGCAGCACGTGCGCAAGGGCAAGAGCTTCGTCCTCGTCGGGCCGGCCGGCAGCGGCAAGTCGCACGTCCTCCACAACCTGGCGCGCCGCCTGCGCGACGCGTCGCCGCCGTGGCTCATGCTCCAGACATCGACGTCGGAGGTGATGACCGACACCAAGTACATCGGCGAGTGGGAGACCAAGCTCAAGAACGTCGTCGTCCGCTGCCTGGGCGACAAGCGTGTGGTGCTCTACTTCACCGACATCAACTTCGTGGTCACCCAGGGCGCGACGATGCAGCGCGACGCCAACTTCGCGAGCTACCTCCAGCCGCACCTGGAGCGCGGCGAGCTGGTGATGGCCGGCGAGACCACCCACCGCGAGATGCAGCTCGGCCTGCTCCGCCTGCCCGGGTTCGCGCGCCTGCTCGCGCCGTTTCAGGTCGAGCCGCCCACCGACGAGGAGACGGCGCGGATCCTCGACAAGCTGGCCGCGGAGATCGAGCGCCGCGGCGGGCACAACCTGCTCCTCGGCGACGACGTGATCGAGGCCACGATCGATCTGGCGCGCAGCTTCTCGGGCGGCGTCGAGCAGCCCGGCCGCAGCGTCGCGCTGTTCTCCCACGTCCTCGGGCGCAAGATCGAGGCCGCCGGCGGCGAGCCGGTGATCGAGATCGGCGTCGACGACGTCGTGGCCGGGCTGGCGGCGCAGACCGGGCTGCCCGAGCGCCTGCTGTCCGACCGGAAGCCGCTCGATCCCGGCGAGGCCCGCGCGTTCTTCGACGAGCGCGTCCTCGGCCAGGACGAGGCCGTGACGAAGATGGTCGACCTCATCACGCTGATCAAGGCCGGCCTCACCGACCCCAAGAAGCCCTACGCCGTGCTGTTCTTCGTCGGGCCGACCGGGGTCGGCAAGACCGAGATCGCCAAGACGCTCGCCGAGTACATCTTCGGCAGCGCCGACCGGATGATCCGCGTCGACATGTCCGAGTACATGGGCGCCGACGGGGTGGAGAAGCTCATCGGCAGCCCGTGGCGGCCGGAGACGGGCGCGACGCTGGTGGCGCGCGTCAGGGCGCAGCCGTTCTCGGTCCTCCTCCTCGACGAGGTGGAGAAGGCGCACGCGCAGGTGTTCGACCTGTGCCTGCAGATGTTCGACGACGGGCGGCTCACCGACGCGCGCGGGCAGACGGCGGACTTCCGCCGCGCCATCATCGTCATGACGTCGAACCTGGCGAGCCGGATCGCCGAGGGGAGCATCGGGTTTTCCGGCGGCGGCGAGTCGGTGCCGTCGACCGAGCTCGTCCTGCGCGAGGTGAAGCGGTTCTTCCGCCCCGAGTTCGTGAACCGCCTGGACAAGATCGTCGTGTTCAAGCCGCTCACCGCCGAGGTGATGCGCAAGATCGTGCGGCGCGAGCTGGGCAAGGTCCTCCTGCGTTCGGGGATCGTGCGGCGCCGACTCGTCGTCGACATCGACCCCGCGGTCGTCGACCTCCTGTGCCGCGAGGGCTTCTCGTCGGCGCTCGGGGCGCGGCCGCTCAAGCGGCGCGTGGCCGATCTGGTGCTCGTGCCGCTGGGGCGCGAGATCGTGCGCCTCGGCGCCGACGATCGCGGCTCGCTGCTGCGCGTCGTCGTCGACGACGACCGCATCGCCATCCGCCGCGTCGCCCCGCGCGCGCAGCGGGTGGCGGAGCGCCTGCGCCTGCCCAGCCCCGAGGACGAGCGCCCGCGCGCGGTCAAGCCGGCCGAGCTGGCCAAGCTCCTGGCCGAGCTCGACCGGCGCCTGGTCCGGCTGGAGCAGAACGCCGAGCAGGCGGGCTCGGCCGGGCGCAAGTCGAAGATCGTCGCCGCCACCGCCGAGCCGACGTTCTGGGACGACCCGGCGCGCGCGCGGGAGATGCTGGCTGAACTCGTCCACCTGGAGGCGCTGCTCGAGGGGCTGGCGACGGCGCGGCGCAAGCTCGACGACCTCAAGGAGTTCGCCAAGGCCTACGCGCGCCAGGCGAGCCTGCGGAGCCGGTTCGAGCGGTCGTTCGCCGGGTGCGTCGACAAGCTGCGCGAGGTCGAGCACCAGAGCATCGCCGGCACGCCGGCGGACCGCAGCGACGCGCTCCTGTGGCTCACGCGGATCGGGCCGGCGCGCGACGTCCCCGATCCGCTCGAGCTCCTGGAGAAGATGTACCGCAGCTGGGCGGAGCGGCGGCGCTTCGCGGTGAGCGTGGTGAGCCGCACCGACGACGAGGCGGTGTGGCGCATCGACGGCGTTTCGCCGTTCGGCCTGCTGAAGGGGGAGGAGGGGCTGCATCGTTTCGACGGCAAGGAAAAGAAAGCGCCGGTCATGGTCCGCGTCGAGGTGCTGCCGCTCGTCGACGGCGAGCGGCGCCTCGGGCGCCGCGACGTGAAGATCGAGCGCATGAGCCGCGGCGGGCGGCTCGACGTCGTCGCCACCTACGCGCCGAGCGGCGTGGCCGTCGAGGCGAGCGTGCCCGGCAGCGAGCTCGCCGAGGACGCCGTGCTCGACTGGCTCGAGGCGCGCGTGCACCGTCCGGCGCGCGATCTCGATCGCGTCGTCCGCCGGTACGGCATCGAGGGGAAGTTCGCCGAGGACGAGGCCACCGGCGAGCGCGTGGGGCACAAGGAGCTCGCGTCGGGCGGGCTCGACGAGCTCATCCGCGCGCGCATCTATATGTAAGTCTATGTAGGAAACTTGCGCGCCGGAGGGAGCATCCCGTACTCTAGGAAAGGATGCGGTTTATCGCCGGCTTGGTTCTTCTCCTTACGTCGGTGACATCCGCCAATGCTCGACCCGCGCGCCCGCGCTTTCGCGCGGTCGCGCTTCCGCCCGAGGGCAGGGGTTATCTCGTCCCGACGACGTGGCGCGAACGCGGCCTGCGGTGGGGCACGCCGGAGCTCGTCGGTCTGGTCAAGCGCGCGGCCGCGCGCGTGCGCGCCTGGGATCGGAGCGCGACGGTCTACGTCGCGGATCTGTCGCTGCGGTCCGGCGGCGCGACGGAGTGGCACCGCTCGCACCGCCTCGGGATCGACGTGGATCTTCTCTACTTCGCGTCGACGGCGGAGGGGCGGCAGGCGCCGCCGCCGCGCGCCATGAGCTCGTTCGACGAGGAGGGCGCGACGTTCGACGTGCGCCGCAACTGGCTCCTGGTGAAGGCGCTCCTCACCGATCCGGCGGTGCAGGTCACCGCGATCTTCATGGCCGAGTGGATCAAGGATCGCCTCCTCGACTACGCGCGCGAGCGCGGGGAGGGAACGGGGCTCATCCTCCGCGCGCTGTCCGTGCTCGGTCAACCTTCCGATTCGGCGGCGCACGACGACCACATGCACGTGCGTATCGCAGAGCCGCCGCCGCCCCGCGCCGCGGCGGCGCGCGAGGTCCGCTCGTCGCGCGCCCGCGGCGGACGGTAGCGCAAACTTCGGACGGCGTGCAAGGTTCGTACGCTTCGAGGCGCGCAATGCCCCGGATGCACGAGGCCCAGGGCAGGCACGAGGGATGCACCGGGCCTGGGTCATGCAGACCCCCCTTAAGAACCCAAATAAGAATCGTTTCCACGCAGCCCTCGGGTTTGCGCTGCTCTCCGGACTGTTCTTCGTATTTGCCCTCGTCCTCAGCGGTTGCAGCAAAGATCCCGGCTCGACGCGAGCGCCGATCGGGGTCGGCGCGGCCTGCGACGCGACGCACCTCTGCAACCCGGGTCTCGAGTGCGAGCACGGCATCTGCCAGGTCGAGGAGGAAGAACTCCCGTGCACCGTGAACGCCGACTGTCCGGTGGGTCAGGTGTGCGAGGAAGGCGAGTGCGAGAACGCGGAGGCGGAGGAGGTGGCCTGTACCGTGAACGCGGACTGCCCAGTGGGTCAGGTATGCGAGAACGGCGAGTGCGAGCACCAGGAGGGGATTGCGTGCACGGTCACCGCGGACTGCCCACCGCCTCTGGTGTGCGACAACGGCGAGTGCGAGAACCCGGAGGCGGAAGAGCACCGGGACGCCGGCGTGGCCTGCACCGTCGATGCCGACTGCCCCGTGGGCCAGGTGTGCCACGAAGGCGAGTGCGAGGTGCACCACTAGGGAAGCAGCATTCGCGGCATTCCCGTCACTCGCTGAGACCGCGTAAGGACCACGCCTCGGGCTTCAGGCCTCCCTGGTTGGCCGTCCCTTCGGAAGACAACGGTCCCGCCAACGGCCTGAAGCCTGAGGTCTATTCAACGAACTTTCGTCCCCGCCGGGACGTCGCGGTCGAGCGCCGACAGCGCCAGCACGGAGTCGGCGCCGGCGGCGAGGATCATGCCCTGGCTCTCGATGCCCTTGATGGGCCTGGGCTTGAGGTTGGCCAGAAAGATGACGCGGCGGCCGACCAGCTCCTCGGGCGCGTAGCTCTCGGCGATCCCCGCCACGACCTGGCGCGTCTCCCCGCCGATGTCGAGGACGAGCTTGAGGAGCTTCTGCGCCTTGGGCACCTTCTCCGCCGCCTTCACCTCGGCCACGCGCAGGTCGAGGCGCGCGAACTCGTCGAACGTGACCGTCCCGTCGTCTGCTGGAGTGATGGGTGGAGCGGCGGGCGGCGTCGCCTCGGCGGCGGTCTCCGCCGGCGTCCAGCGCGCGATGAGCTCCCGCGCGCGCGCGTCGTCGATGCGGGGGAAGAGCGGGGCGCCGCGGTGGACCCGGCCCCCCGGCGCGAGGTCTTCGTTCCAGCGCGCGGGCCAGCCCCCCGCGCCGAGCCCGAGCGCCGCGAGGATCTCCGCCGCCTTGTTCGGCATCGCCGGGGCGACGAGCCGCGCCGACCACAGGACCGCCTCGAGGAACGTATGCACCACGTGGTCGAGCTCGGCCCGCCGCGCCGGATCCTTGGCGAGCGCCCACGGCCCGGCCGCGTCGACGTAGCGGTTCGCCCCGCGCACCAGCTCCCAGATCGCCTCCAGCGCCCGCGACGGCGCGTACGCCTCGAAATGCCGCTCCGCCTCGGCGCGCGCGCGCACCGCCAGCGCGCCGAGCTCGGCGTGGACGCCCGACCCGTCCAGCGCCGGCGACGCGGCCGGCACCACGCCGCCGACGTACTTCTCGGCCATCGCCAGCGTCCGGTTGACCAGGTTTCCGAGGTCGTTGGCGAGGTCGCTGTTGATGCGCCCGATGAGCGCGTCGAACGCGAAATCCCCGTCGAGACCGAGCGGGACCTCGCGCAGGAGAAAGTACCGCAGCGCGTCGGCGCCGATGTCGGCGACGAGCGCGTTCGGGTCCACGCGCGTGGCCGGCATCGACTTGGAGATCTTCTGCCCGCGCACCGTCCACCAGCCGTGCGCCAGGACCGTCTTGGGCAGCGGCAGCCCCGCGCTCATGAGAAAGCACGGCCAGTACACGGAGTGGAACCTGAGGATGTCCTTGCCCACCACGTGGCAGTCGGCGGGCCAGAACGTCTCGTAGGGCGGCGCGCCCGGTCCGCCCAGGATCGACACGTAGTTCGCGAGCGCGTCCAGCCACACGTAGATGACGTGCGTGTCGTCGCCGGGGACCTTGATGCCCCAGTGGAACGTCGACCGGCTCACGGATAGATCGCGCAGCCCGCCCTTGATGAACGAGACGATCTCGTTCCGCCGCCCCTCGGGGATGACGAAACCGGGGTTCTGCTCGAAGTGCGCGAGCAGCCGGTCTTGATACTGCGACAGGCGGAAGAAATACGACGCCTCCTTGAGGCGCCGCACCGGCGTCTGGTGCACCGGGCAGTTGCCGTCGACGAGCTGGGCGTCGGTGTAGAACGACTCGCAGCCCACGCAGTACCAGCCCTCGTACTCGCCGAAGTAAATGTCACCCGCCGCCTGCATGCGCTTCCACAGGTCGACGACCACCGGCGCGTGATCGGGGTCGGTGGTGCGGATGAAGCGGTCCTCCGAGATGAGCAGGTTCTTCCACGTCGCGCGGAACTTGGCGGTGATCCCGTCGACGAACGTCTTGGGCGCCACGCCCGCCGCCAGGGCGGACTCCTCGACCTTCTGGCCGTGCTCGTCGGTCCCGGTGGCGAGGAACACGTTCCGCCCGCGCGCGCGGTGGTAGCGCGCCAGCGTGTCGACGACGACCGTCGTGTACGCCGTCCCGATGTGCGGCGTGCTGTTGACATAGTAGATCGGCGTGGTGAGGTAGACGGACGTTTTCTCTTTCATGGGGCGTACCAGGGATCCTGCGCGAGCGCGGCGTGGGCGCGGGCGAGGTCGCGCTCGTCGTCGACCTCGAGCCAGCCCGGCCCGGAGATGTCCACGGTGACCGCGGGCTCCACCCCGACCATGCGGTAGAGGACCTGCTCCACGTGGATGCCGTCGCCCTTCTCCAGGCGGACGTTGTCGGCGTGGCGGAAGTAGCTCGCCACCGCCGCGCGCGGGACGAACGTCATGCCCACGTAGCCGGCGTCCCAGCTCTCGAGCTGCTTGTCGATCGACACGACGTGCTGCTCGTCGTCGAGGCGCACCTTCATGTCGTCGGCGCCGAGCGTGCGGTCGCGATCGATGAACGCGGTGACCCACGTCGCCGCGGCGGCCGCGGCCTTGACCTTGTCGGCGATGGCGGGGTGATAGATGTGGTCGGAGTTCATGATGAGGAAGCCGTCGTCGCACTGGCCGGCGTCGCGCGCCACGCCGAGGGAGATCAGGTTCCCCGCGTCGGCGAACGCCGCGTTGTAGAGGACGGCGTCCACGCCCAGGTCGCGCGCCAGCGGCTCCGACACCTCGTTCTTGAACCCGAGGACGACGGCCACGCGGGCGGCGCCGACGCGCCGCGCGAACGCGACGGTGTATCCGAGGAGCGGGCGCCCGGCGACGGGGACGGCCGGCTTGGGCACGTCGCGCGTGCGCTCGCCGAGGCGGGAGCCGGTGCCGGCGGCCAGGACGATGACGTTCATGGTTTCACTCTCACGGACGGGCAGTCTACCTCAGCAACGCCGCGACTTCCCCCACATTGGCGACGACCAGCGGCGGGCGGTCCGGCCATGCCGCCAGCCGCTCGGGCGTCGTCTCGCCCGAGAGCACGAGGACGCCGAGGAGCCCGCTGCGCGCCGCCATCGTCATGTCGGTGTCGAGCTGATCGCCGACGATCACCGTCGCGCCGGGCGCGGTGCCGAGCCGCGCCATTGCCGCGGCGACCATCTCGGGCATGGGCTTGCCGAGGATCTTCGGCGCGCGCCCGGTCGTCGCCTGGCACGCGGCGATGATGGCCGCGACGTCGGGCACGAGGCCTTCGCGCGTGATGCACGTGCGGTCGGGGTGGGTGGCGTAGAACGGCTTCCCCGCGAACAGGAGGCGGCAGGCGCGCTCGAGCTTGGCGTAGGTCACGGTCGTGTCGAAGCCCACCACGACGCAATCGGGATCCGCCGCGGCGACGTCGATCCCGGCGGCGGAGAACGCGCCCACGAGCGCCGGCGTGCCGACGACGTAGGCCGAGCGGTGGGGCGTGTCGGCGAGGAGGTGGGCGATGGTCGCGTCGCCCGAGGTGAGCACGTCCTCGCGCCGCGCCGGGATGCCGAGCCGCGCGAGCCGCGCGCGGTAGTCCTCGGCCGCCGCGGCGGAGTTGTTGGTCAGATAAAGACGCGGGATCCCGCGCCCGTCGAGGAGCTCGACCAGCTCGCGCGCCCCCGGCAAAAGGTCGTCGTCGACGTAGAGCGTGCCGTCGAGGTCGAGCAGGAACGCCGCGGCGGCGCGCAGGCGGGCGAGCGGATCCATGGGGGCGTGATAGTACTATCCCCCGATGTCCATGACCCAGCAGGCGACGGTCGTGCGCCGCGACGTCTCGGGGGAGCGCGTGGCCGGCCTCACCCTGCTCGAGCGCGCGGTGCGCACGGCCCGCCGCGCCGGCGCGAGCCGCGTCGAGGTGGTCGACCGCGAGCCCGCCCCGGACCCCGCCGCGCTCGTGCTCATCGCCGACCGGGTGTACGACCCGGCCGAGGTCCGGCGCCAGGCCGAGGACGGGACGCCCGCGACCGCGCTGCCGGCCGGGACGCCCGCCGAGCGAGCCCTCGCCGAGCGGGCGCTCTACGACGCGCTGCGCAAGCCCAGCGACGGATTCGTGTCGCGCCACCTCAACCGCCGCCTGTCGCTCGCGGTCACCCGCCTCCTCCTTCCGACGGGAATCACGCCGAACCTCATGACCGTCGTCGCGTCGGCGTTCGGCGTCGCCGGCGTCGCGCTCGTCTTCCGGGCCACCTGGGGCGCGCTCGCCGCCGGCGCGGTCCTGGTGCAGCTCCAGTCGATCCTCGACGGCTGCGACGGCGAGATCGCGCGGCTCAAGCTCGAGTCGTCCCGTTTCGGCGAGTGGTTCGACAACGTCACGGACGATCTCGTCAACGCCGCGTTCGGGCTGGGGCTGGGGTACGCCTCGTCGGTGCTGTGCGCACAGCCGCTGTGGTGGTGGCTCGGCGTCTACGCCGCCGGCGCGATCTCGGCCTACGACGCGGTCGTCTACGCGCAGCTCATCCGCCGCCACGGCGGCAGCGGCAATCCGTTTGCGTTCCGCTGGTGGTACCAGAAGGACGATCGCACCGTCGCCGCGCGCATGACCGGCGCGGCCGCGGTGCTCCACGCACTGGCCCGCCGGGACACGTTCCTGTTCGCATTCATGCTTTTGTGTCTGGCGCGCCTCCCGCAGGTGGCGGTCCTGTGGTATGCGATCGTGTCAACCGGTTACCTGCTCATGACGATCGTTCACGCAGCGCGCGGCGGCATGCCGCTCGAGAAGGCGGCATGAAAGCGGTCATCCTGGCCGCCGGCGTCGGCTCGCGCCTGCTCCCCCGCACCGCCGATCGGCCCAAGCCGCTGGTGGAGGTCGGCGGCGTGCCGTTGCTCCTGCGCACGCTCGATTGCCTGGCGGACTGCGGCCTGCGCGGCCCGGACGTGGTGGTCGTGGCCGGCTACCGCGAGGCCATGGTGCGCGACGCCGTCGCGGGACGCCGCGTCACCGTCGTGTCGAACGAGAAGCACGAGGTGTGGAACAACTTCTGGTCGCTCTACCTCGCGCGCCACGCCGCGGGCGACGGCGGCTTCCTCCAGCTCGACGGCGACGTCCTGTTCGAGGCGGAGGTGATCCGGCGCGTGCTCCGCGCGCCCGGGCCGGCGGCGCTGTCGGTGGACGTCCGCCCCGACCTCGACGCCGAGACAATGAAGGTCGAGGCCGCCGCCGACGGCACCATCCGCGCCATCTCCAAGCGGCTCGACGCCCGCCGGGCGCTCGGTGAGTTCGTGGGCGTGTCGCGCGTCGATCCGCCGCTCGCGCAGGTGGTGTTCGCCGAGCTCGCCCGGCTCGCCGACGAAGGGCTGACCGACGAATACTACGAACGCGCCTACCAGCGCCTCATCGTCCGGGGCGCCGGGCCGTTCCGCGTGGTCGACGTCTCCGACCTCGTCACGATCGAGATCGACGACGAGGCCGACCTGCGTCGCGCGGAGGCCCTCCTCGTCGAGCCGCGGCGGCATGCGCGTTGACGCGCGCGACCCGGCGGCGCTGGAACGGGTCGCGGGCGTTCCGCTCGTCCTTCGCCACGCGCGTCTGCTGGCGCGCGAGGGCCAGACGTCGGCGCGCTTCTTCGTGGCGGGGGAGGCGGAACGCGCCGCCGCCGCCGCGGCGCTGGCGCGCGCGCCGGCCGGCCTCGCCGTCGAGGTCGTGGCGGGCGCCCCCGACGGCCCCGCGCTGGACGGAGCCAAGGTGTACGTCGCCGGCCTCGAGCCCGTCGGCGACGCCCGCACGCCCACCGGGCGCTCGGCGGCCGAGCGCCGGCTGTTCCGCCTTCTGCGCAAGAGCGTCGACCTCGACGGGGTCGTCGCGTACTACGCGATGCGCCCGCTGTCGCGCCTGCTGACCCGCCTGCTCCTGCCCACGCCCGTCACCCCGAACCAGGTGACGATGCTCGCGCTCCTTTCCGGCGTGACGGCCGCGATCTCGGCGGCGTCGGGGGAGTACGCCATCGCGGGGATCCTGTTCTGGCTGGGGGCCGCGATGGACTGCGTCGACGGCGACCTGGCCCGCCTGCGTCTGCAGGGCTCGCGTCTGGGCGAGTGGCTCGACACGCTGGCCGACGACGTGTCGACCCTGGGCCTCCTCCTCGGCCTCGGCGTCGGTCTCGCCGCCGACGGGTACGGCCCGACGTGGCAGCTGCTCGGCATCGTCGGCGCGCTGTGCGGCCTGGGCACCGAGGCGAAGCTCTACCTCGACCTGCATCGCCTCGGGCTCCCCATCGACACCGCCCAGTACCCGTGGTTCTTCGGCTCCCCCGGCGGGCGGCCGGGGCGCCTGGGCCGCGCGTTTTACGCGTGTTCGTTTTTGTTCCGGCGTGACGCCTTCGTGACGCTCGTCGCCATCCTACTTTGCGGCGGCGCGCGCCGGGCACCGTTCCTCATCCTTTTCGGCGGAGCGCTGGTCTTCGCTGGTATGTTGGCCGTCCACATGTGGGTCACGCGCCGTAGACAGCTTGGCGGCATTCTTGCTACAAACAAGTGACAACGATCAGTTGCTAGTAGTTTCGAACGTTTATCCTAGCGGAAGGACCCACACTGCGGTGAAGCTTCGCCAGGCCTACGACATACCACCCGTTGAAAGTGTCGAACTTTCACCAGCCCCGGCGGTCATCCTCTTCGATCTCGACGGCACGCTGGTCGACACGATGGAGGCGTTCGCGGACATCGCGGCCGAGGTGATGGCGGCGCGTTTCGGCCTGTCGCGGCGGAACGCGCGCCGGCTCTACCTCCAGACGAGCGGCATCCCGTTCCGCCGCCAGCTCGACGTGATCTTCGGCGACCACGCCGACAACGACGCCGCCGCGATGGAGTTCGAGACCCGCAAGCACGATGTGGCCGCCGCCGCCCGGATGGAGCCGGCGACCGAGGCGGCGCTGCGGGAGCTGCGCGACAAAGGCATCAAGCTGGTGGTGTCGTCGAACGGCATGCAGGAGCACGTCGACGCGTTCGCCGAGCGGACGGGCCTGTTCGATCTGGCGCTCGGTTTCGACGGCAGCGAGGGCAAGGGGGAGCCGCACGTCCGCGTCGTCGAGGAAAAGCTCGGCGTCGCGCGCGACGCGCTCCTGTTCGTCGGCGACTCCCTGCGCGACGGCGAGATCGCCGCCGCCGCGGGCGTGCGCTTCTGCGCACGGGCGGGCACATTCGCCCGCGAGGAGTTCGCCGCCCGCTTCCCCGACGCCCCCGTCGTCGCGTCAGTCGCCGACCTCGCCTCCCTGGTTTAGCGTTAGCGCCTCGTGCTGGTGCTCCCAGCGCGCGTACAGCTCGTCCAGCTTCTCCCGGATCTCGTCGTACCGCAGGAGCAGCGGCCGCGACTTGCCGAAGTCGGCGTAGAACGCGGGGTCGGCGAGCTTGGGCTCGATCTGCTTCTTCTCCGCCTCGAGATCGGCGATGCGCCGTTCGAGATCGGCGATGGCAGCCTTGATCGGGCGGACCTTGGCCGCGACGGCCTCGCGCGCGACCGCCTCGCGCCGGCGGCGGTCGCGGTCGGACTCGACCGGCGCCGGCCGGTCGATCGGCGGCGGCTCGGCCTTCGCGCCGCCCATCGGCCGGCCGATCAGCTGAAGGTGGTAGAGGTACGCGTCGAGGTTCCCCTGCCACTCGGTGATGCCGCCGTCGGAGACGTCCCACACCTTGGTCGCGAGCTGGTTGATGAAGCTCTTGTTGTGCGACACGAACAGGAGCGTGCCGCCGTAGTCCTTGAGCGCGGCCACCAGCCGCTCCGACGAGTCGAGGTCGAGGTGGTTCGTCGGCTCGTCCATGAGCATCAGGTTCGACGGGACCACCAGCAGGCGCGCCAGGGACACGCGCGCGCGCTCCCCGCCGCTGAGGACAGCGATCTTCTTGTCGACGTCGTCGCCGGAAAACAGGAACGCGCCGAGGATCCCGCGCACCCACGACTGCTGCTGCTTGGGCACCAGCCCCCAGATCTCGTCGAGCACCGTGTTGTCGCGGTCGAGGAGCTCGGTGTGGTGCTGGGCGAAATAGGCCATGCTCACGTTGTGCCCGAGGGCGATCGTGCCGGCGTCGGGCGGAAGCTCCCCGGCGATCATCCTCAGGAGCGTCGTCTTGCCGGCGCCGTTCACGCCGATGACGGAGATCCGGTCGCCGCGGGCGACGACGGCGTCGAGGCCGCGGTAGACGACGTTGTCGCCGAACGCCTTGCGGACGCCCTCGAGGCGCACGACCTCGCGGCCGGACCGCTCCACCTCGGGGAAGCGGAAGCGCACCGTCTTGTGGCGGTCGCGTACCTGGACGACCTGCTCCTTGGCGAGCTGCTTGACGCGGCTCTGGACCTGGCGCGCCTTCGTCGCCTTGTAGCGGAAGCGCTCGATGAAGCGCTCGGTCTCGGCGCGCTGGGCGGCCTGCCGCTTGGCGCGCAGCTCGAGGTTCTCTTCCTCCTCGTCGCGCTGGCGCCGGTAGTCCTCGTAGTCGCCGACGTAGGACCGCAGCCCCTCGGGCTCGAACGACAGGACGCGCGCGATCTGGCGGTCGAGGAACTGGCGGTCGTGGCTGACGAGGAGGAGCGCCTTGGGGGAGCGGCGGAGGAAGTCGTCGAACCACTCCAGCGACGGCACGTCGAGGTGGTTGGTCGGCTCGTCGAGGAGGAGGAGGTCGGGCTCGAGCAGGAGCAGCCCGGCGAGCGCGGCGCGCATCTTCCACCCGCCCGACAGCTCGGACACCGGCCGGTCCCAGGCGGCCTCGGGGAAGCCGAGGCCGGACAGGATCTCCTCGGTGCGGTGGCGGCCGTAGCGCTCCTCGAACGCGTCGAGCTCGTCGTGGTGCTCGGCGATGCGCGCGGCGATCTCCATCGCTTCCTCGTCGTCGGCGCCGGCGAGGTCGGCCTCGAGCGC
>DATFWE010000354.1:0-19689 GCA_035259575.1 Haliangiales bacterium | reverse complement strand
GAAGCCGAGGAACAGCGCCGCGCCGAAGGCCATGCGCAGGAGCACCATCGCGAAGGCGTCGATGCCCGCCGCGACCATGAACGGCCCGCTCGTCGACACGCAGACGATGGCCAGGAGCAAGACGGCGTGCGCGGCTGCGCCAGACACGTCCCGAGAGTGTAGAACATAGCCGGGTTCCGCGACGCTGCGCGTCGCGTCCCGTCTACGCCGCGGTGTCTTGCTCGAGGCGCCGCACCAGCTCCTTCAGCCGGCGCAACCCGCCGGTGTCGCGGCAGCGGAACTCGATTCCCAGCCCCTCGCTCCCCGGCTCGGTGCGGCGCCAGGCGACGCGCGCCTCGATGTCGAGCGGCGCGGCCGCGCCCGGCGGGGTCAGCTCGAGCACGAGCGGCGTCCCCACCGGATACGCCTCGATCGTGCGGATGAACGCGCCGCCGGGGCCGATGTCGAGCGTCGTCGACGTGAACTTGGCGCGCTCCTCGCGGACGCGCCAGTCGACGCGCAGCGTCACCGGCAGGCGGCGGTGGTTGCGCGCGACGAGGCGCGGCCGCTTCTCCCCCCGCGCGACGGCGAGCATGAACTCGAGCTTGGGCTTCTCGTCGGCGACGAACTCCACGGCCACGCCGCCCTGGCGTTCCTTGGCGCGCCCGGGGCGGCGCCACGCGACCGTGCCGCGGAGCAGCATGCGATCGGACAGCTCGGGAAAGCGCACCTCGACGAGCACCGGCTCGCCCGGGTGCCGCACCTCGCGCGTCGCGATGAACAGACCGCCGCCCGCGAGGTCGCCCTGCACCGCCGCCAGCAGATCGCCGGCACTCTTGAAGCGCGCCTTCAGGATGCGCATCGCCCCTCTTGGTGACTAGCACCCGGATCCCGGTCGGTCAAGGCCGCCCCTTTCGTCGCGCGTCGCCGAAGAGGTGCGCGAGCAGCATGCATGCGGCCAGCACGCCGGAGGCGACGAACGCCGCGGTGCCCACCGTCGCGTTTCCGGACGCCATGAGGTGCGCGCCCGACAGCGCGAACGCGCCGAGGACGATCGCACTTCCGACGCGCCGTCCCAATCGGTCGGCGGCGATCGGCAGGCCGGGATCCTGCGTCTTCACCTCCAGGCGGCCGTTCGCGAGATCCTCCAGGATGACGCCCATCTGGCGGGGGAGGTTCGTCGCGGTCGTCCCCAGCGCGGCGAGGCCGCGCAGGAGCTCGCGGCCCACGCGCTCGGGGTGGTAGCGCCGCCAGAGGAGCTTGAGGAAGAACGGCTTGAGCTCCGAGAACACGTCGAGCTGGGGGTAGATCTCCTTCCCGACGCCCTCCACCGTCACGAGCGCCTTGCCCACCATGAGCAGCTCGCTCGGCATGTCGATGTCGTACTTGATCGCGCCCTGCACGAGGTCGCGGAGGAGCCCCGACACCTCGATCTCCGCGAGCGCGCGGCCGAGGTACTTCTCCGACAGCGTCGCGACCTCGGCGCGGAAGGCGCGCTGGTCGACCTTGCCGCGCGGGCGGCCGATGGCGAGGAGCGCGTCGGCGAGCGCGTCCGGCTCGGCGCGCACCGCCGCGACCATGAGATCGATGAGGCGATCGCGGAGCTCGGCGCTGAGCCGCCCGACGAGCCCCAGATCGATGAGGCCGATCACCGGCCGCTCCGTCCCCATGACGAGCACGTTCCCCGGATGGGGGTCGGCGTGGAAGAACCCGTCCTCGAACACCATCTGGGCGATGGCGGCGAGCGCGTTCTTGGCGATCGTCTCCGCCGAGGCGCCCGCGTCGATCGCGGCGTAGACCTTCTTGCCGTCGAGGAATTGCATGGTGAGGACCTTCTTGCCCGACGCATGCCGGTACACCTCGGGAAAGGTCACGATCGCGCTTTCGGCGAAGTTCGCGCGGAAGCGATCGACGTTGTCGGCCTCGAGGGCGAAGTCGAGCTCGGCGAAGATCGCGCGATCGAACTCGGACACGAGGCCGACGGGGGAGTAGACGCGCGATTCCGGCACCGCCCGCTCGAGCAGGCGCGCGAGGAAATGCAGGAGGGCGATGTCGCGCTCGATCGTCTCGCGGATGCCGGGCCGCTGGATCTTCACCACCACCGCCACGTCGGCGCCCCCGTCGGCGGCGGCGAGCACGGCGCGGTGGACCTGGCCGATCGAGGCGCACGCGAGCGGCCTGGGCTCGAACGAGCGAAACACTTCCTCCGCGGGCGCGCCCAGCGTCTCCTGGATCGTGGCGTGGACGTCCGCGTCGGAGATGGGGGGCACGCCGTCCTGCAGCTTTTTCAGCTCGGCGCACACGTCGGCGGGGATGAGGTCGGTGCGCGTCGACACGATCTGCCCCAGCTTGATGAACGAGGGCCCGAGCTCCTGCAGCGCCATCCGGAGTCGGGCGGCGAACGTCACCTTGGCCCCATCCTCCGATCGGGCCGTTCCGATCGGCAGGCCGGCGCGCGCGCACAGCTCCCCGAACCCGTGGCGCACGAACGTCGCCGTGATCTCGCCCAGCCTCCCGACGTCCCTCACGGTGCTGACGATGGCAACCACATTTGCCACCATACCACGGAGCCGGTTCGCTCCGTGGAGCGGAGCGGCTCCGTCGTCATTTCCATAAGATGTTGCAATTACACGCTATATTTCTGGCAGAAGGCTTGCTCGGCAGATGGGCATGCGACGCCTCATCCTCGTGCTCCCGCTCCTCCTGCTCCCGTGTCTCGCGCGCGCGCAGGACCATCCCTTCGGTTTCGGCCTGGTGCTGGGCGCCCCGACCGGACTGTCGGCGAAGCTCTACCTCAGCCGTCCGATGGCACTGCAGTTCGGCCTTGGGTGGGAACCGTGCTGCCGCTACTACCGTGGCCTCGACGTGAACGTGGACGTGCTGTGGCATCCGGCGATCATCACGCGCCAGCCGTCGTTCGTCATGCCGTTCTACCTCGGCGTGGGCGCGCGGTTTCTCGATCACACGAATGCGCCCTACCCCTACAACGACCACGTGCACGTCGGCGTGCGCGTGCCGTTCGGTATCCTGATGGATTTCCCGCAAATCCAGCTCGACGTGTTCCTGGAGCTCGCCGTCGTCGTGGACATCATCTACACGGGGAGCTATCCGGATGACCACGATCGGGCGGACATCAACGGCGGAATCGGGGTGCGCTACTACTTCTGACTTCACGCGACTACAGCAAAATCGTTGGAAAGATTTTGCTTTTTTACCTACGGTGATAAAATGCCGCTTGATGTCAGCGCGCGGGGCGATCCTAGCTTGTGCTCTCGCGCTCGTTGCCGGATGCGACCGGAGCTCGCGCACGCGCAACAGCGCCGGATCATCCTCGCTCACCGAAGACATCGAGCAACGTCCGCTCCCCGTGTACAACTTCGTGACGGCGGAGCAGTCGCTCAGCGACGCGCGCGGCGCGATCGCCGCCGAGAAATGGAGCGAGGCGCAGGCCGCCGCGCAGGCGCTCCTCGAGAAGCAGCCGGAGAACGCCGAGGCCAAGAAGCTCCGCGATCGCGCCAAGGCCGAGCTCGCCAACCAGTCGAGCTTCACGCGCTTCTCCAAGGCGGCGGCGTCGGCGGACGGGCTGGCGATGGCGAAGGCTTGGCGCGACATCACCGACGAGAGCATCTACAAGGAGCGCGGGCGCGCCCAGTTCGAGCGCGTCAAGGCGGGCTTCGTCGAGGCCCAGGCGAACGAGGCGACGCGGCTCACGCGCGTCGGGCGCTGCGACGACGCGCGCCGCGTGGCGCGCACGATCTCCGAGTATTTCCCCGACGCGCGCGAGCGGTTCGACGCGATCCCGGTCGGCTGCCGTCCCGCGCGCGAGGAGAGGCCGAGCAAAGAAGTGGCCTCTCTCGATCGCCGCGTCGAGAAGGAAACGGCGGACACCACGCCCGCCGCGCCCGAGCCCGCGCCGGCGGTCAAGCCCGCGGCGCTCGAGCTCCCGCCGGCCGCCGCGCCGCCCGCGAAGCCCGCCCTCGGCGAGGCCGCGACCGCCGCGCCGAAGCCGGCGGTCGCCCCGCCGGTGTCCTCGTCATCCAGCGAGCCGCCCGCGCAGCACGTCGCGCCGCGCAAGATCGTCCAGGGCGATCTCGAGTCGCTTCGCCTGGCAGGGGACCGCTTCCCGTCGTTGCCGGCGGGCGCGCGCAGCATCGCGCACCGGGACAACGTGAAGGACATCGTCATGGCCGCCGAGGTGTGCGTGGGGGAGAACGGCGCGCCGTTGTCGGTGCGGCTGCTCAAGCCGTCGGACTACAACGACGCCAACGACAAGGTCGTCGCCTCCATCAAGCAGTGGCGCTTCCGTCCCTATCTCGTCGACGGCAGGCCCAGCCCGGTGTGCGCGCCGGTCGTGCTCCGCTACTCCATCGAGTGAAGCTTGGCGAGGATCAGCGCCGCGAGGCGCTTCTCGCGCATGTAGTCGTAGCTGGGGCAGGTCGACTGCGGGCTGAGCCACGCGGTGCCGTCGGCGATCTCGGTCCGCACGTCCACGGCGACGTCGCCGCCGGCGCCGACGGCGATGACCGCGTGGTCGCGGACGCCCCGCTCGGTCGCGGTCACGGCCGTGACGGTGCCGGCGTCGACTGCAGGGTCGGCGAACCCGGAATCGCGCAGGGCCGCCGTCGCCGCCGCGACCGCCGTATTCGGGGTCGCGCCGGTCCGGATCACCCAGGGCGAATAGGGGCGCAAGGAGGTCATGCACCCACCCAGGCCGCCGAGGGCGGCCACCAGAAAAAGCGCTCGCATACTTGCCCCCTTCGACCTCATGCCACAAAAATTAAGTGTTCTGAAATACGTCTTATTCTGTGCACATGTAGGCCGGTGTGGTTCATAAGGTGGCGGAATTTTTCATGAAAATCCTTTGCGCAGGCCATCTCGGTGGTAACATCGCGGGCGCAATGCCACGCTCGCGCAAGCTCCCCCTGCTGCTGATGGCGGCGCTTCTCCTGTTCGTCGCCTGCGAGAAAAAGTCCCGCACCCGCAACAGCGGCGGCTCGGGCTCGCTCACCGAAGGCGACGTGTCCTCCGCCGTGCCGGTGTACACGTTCGTGAGCGCGGAGCAGACGCTCGCCGACGCCCGGCGCGCGGCCGCGGCGGAGAAGTGGCTCGAGGCGGCCGCGGCCGCCGAGGCGCTGCTCAAGGAGGCGCCCGCCCACGCCGAGGCGAAAGCGATCGCCGAGCAGGCCAGACTCGAGGCCCCCAACCAGCAGAGCTACCAGGCGTTCGCCAAGGCCGCCGGGGCCAACGACAACGTCGGCGTGGCCAAGGCGTGGCGGAACATCGCCGAGGCGAGCCTCTACAAGGAGAAGGCGCGGCCGGCGTACGAGAAGGCGAAGGCGACGTACGTGGCGTCGCAGGAGAACGACGCGCGCAACCTGGCGAAGGTGGGGCGTTGCGACGACGCGCGCCGCATCGTGCGCGTCACCGGAGAGTACTTCCCCGACGTGAAGGGACACATCGACGACGTCGTGGCCGGCTGCCGCCCCGCGAAGGAAGACAAGCCCGAGCGCACCGAGGTCGCGTCGATCGACAAGCGCAGCGAGGACCGCGCCGACACGCCGGTCGCCGGGAGCAAGCCCGCGATCGAGCCGACGCCCACGGCAGCGGCCATCAGACCGGGGGAAGCGCCGAAGGTGCTCGCCTCGGTCGAGCCGCCCATCGCCGTGCCGACCGCGCCCGCCGCCGCGACACCGCCCCCGGGCCGTCCCTCGGGGTCGGTGAAGAAGATCCCGCCGGGGGACCTCGAGGCCCTGCGCATCTCCGGGGACAAGTCGCCGGCGCTCCCCGGCAACATCAAGGCGATCGCGCGCCGCGACGGCGTGAAGCGGATCCTCCTGGCCGTGGAGGTGTGCGTGGGCGTGGAGGGTCAGGTGAGCTCGGCGAAGATGCTCAAGTCCTCCGACTACGACGAGGCGAACGACGCCGTGCTGGCGGCGATCCGCAAGTGGAGGTTCCGTCCGTACCTCACGGACGGGGCGCCCAACGCGGTGTGCACCGGCATCGTCCTGCCCTACGCCGTCGAGTGAGTCGGCCGCTCCCGTAAGGTGATATAACCTACGGGTGAACCTGCTCTCCAAGATGTACGGCGGGAGCCTGCGTCCGGCGGATCCGCGCCGGTATCTCATCGAGGCCATCGTGGGGGCGATGCAGGCCGACGGGGTGGTCAACAAGGAGGAGCTCGCGGTCCTGGAAACGAACCTCCAGGAACACGAGATGTTCTCGGGCCTGTCGCCCGAGGCCACGCGCACGCTCGTCGAGATCGCCAACGAGTCGATCGCGCTGGCGGGGGGCCCCCTGCGTCGGATCCCCTATCTCGCCAAGGGGCTGCCGGCGCGCAGCCATCGCATGGCGGCCTACGCGGTGGCCTCCGAGATCGCGATGGCCGACGGCGAATCGCCCGAGGAGCGCGAGTACCTGAACCAGATGCAGCGCGCGTTCCTCATCGCCGACGAGGACGCGTACGCGCTCTATCTGGCGGCGCAGCGGCGCCAGGGCATGCGCCACGTCGAGGAGATGACGCGCCACCTGCAGGGGCTCATGCCGTTCTATCTCGAGGCGATGGCGCTCATGGCGTCCGCCGACGGCACGATCACCGCCGCGGAGCGCGCGGCGGTGCGGGGCGTGCTGCGGAGCGTGGGCGACATGCAGGTCCTGGGCGACCGCGAGCTCGAGGCGTCGATCGAGGCGGCGTTCCGCCGCATCGACGGGAAGGACCCCGACGCCTGCCTGAAGAACCTGACGCGCGCGCTGGAGACGATTTCGGATCGCTACTGGGCGATCGTGTACATGGGCATCATCGCCGTCGCCGACGGGTACACGCAGTGGCGGCAGATCTGGTTGCTCGGCAGCGGGCAGGAGTACTTCCACATGACCGACGACCAGATGGACCGCGCGATGGAGACGGCGCGGCTGTTCCCGATCCGCAAGGACGCCTAACCGGCCAGCCCGTCCATCGCGCGCGCGAGCGTGACGTCGAGCTCGGTCACGCCGCCGGCGTCGTGGGTGGACAGCGTGACGTCCACGCGGTTCCACACGTTCGTCCATTCGGGATGGTGGTTCATCGCCTCCGCGATGAGCGCGGCGCGGCTCATGAACCCCCACGCCTCGTTGAAGTCCTTGAAGCGGAACGTGCGCTGGATCGCGTCGCGGCCGGCGACCTCGCTCCAGCCGGCGAGCGAGCGCAGGGCGGCGGCGCGGGCGTCGCCTTCGAGCCTGGAGGGTCGGGACATGGGCAGAGGGTAGCACCGGTAAAGCGGTAAGATCCCCTCGTGGACGAGCCTTCCCCGCCGCTCACCCCGCTCGAGCGCCTGCGCGCGCGCATGGGGCGGGCGCAGAGCTACTTCCTCACCCGGTTCGTGATGCTGCGGCTCCTCGGCGTGGTCTATCTCGTCGCGTTCCTGGTGTTCGTGCAGCAGGGGAGGGCGCTCATCGGCCACGACGGGCTCCTTCCCGCCGACGCGTTCTTCGCGCGCGTCGCCGAGCGCCTGGGCTCGCGCTGGGACGGCTTCCTCCAGCTTCCGTCGCTGTTCTGGCTCGACGCCTCCGACGGACTCATGACCGCGGTGGGCTGGATCGGGGTCGTGCTGTCGGCATTCGTCGTCGCCGGCTTCGCCAACGCGCCGCTCCTCTTCGTCCTGTGGGCGCTCTACCTGTCGGTCGTCCACGCCGGGCAGCTGTTCTACGGCTACGGCTGGGAGCTGCAGCTCGGCGAGACCGGCTTCCTCGCGCTGTTCCTGGTGCCGCTGTGGGACGCGCGCCCGTTCCCGGCGCGGCCGCCGCCCGCCGTCACCATCTGGCTGTTCCGCTGGCTCATCTTCCGCATGATGATCGGCGCCGGGCTCATCAAGCTGCGCGGCGACCCCTGCTGGCGCGAGCTCACCTGCCTCGACTTCCACTACGAGACGCAGCCGATCCCCAACCCGCTGAGCCGCTTGTTTCACTTCGCGCCGACGTGGATGCATCGCGCCGGCGTGCTGTTCAACCACCTGTGCGAGCTCGTCGCGCCGTGGTTCGCGTTCGCGCCCCGTCCGTTCCGCCACACCGCCGGCGTCCTTCTCGTCTCGTTCCAGCTCCTCCTCATCGTCAGCGGCAACCTGTCGTTCCTGAACTGGCTCACCATCATTCCCGCGCTGGCGTGCTTCGACGACACGTTCTGGCGGCGCATCCTGCCGCGCCGCCTGTGCGCCGCCGCCAAGCGCGCCGAGGCGACCGCCAAACCGTCGCGCGCCGCGTTCTGGACCTCGGCGGCGATGGCCGTGCTGGTCGCCGTCCTCAGCATCCCCGTCATCGACAACCTCGCCTCGGGGGAGCAACGCATGAACGCCGCGTTCACGCCGCTCGCGCTGGTCAACACCTACGGCGCATTCGGCAGCGTGGGCCAGGAGCGGCACGAGATCGTCTTCGAGGGGACCCAGGACGACGCCGCCGACCCCGGCGCGCGCTGGCGCACCTACGAGTGGAAGTGCAAGCCGGGCGACCCGGCGCGGCGCCCCTGCATCATGTCGCCCTACCATTACCGCCTCGACTGGCAGATCTGGTTCGCCGCCATGGAGACGCCCGACGACGCGCCGTGGACCCTGCACCTCGTGTGGAAGCTCCTCCACAACGACGCGCGGACGCTCGATCTCCTCGACGGAAATCCGTTCCCCGACGCGCCGCCGCGGTTCATCCGGGCGCGGCTCTATCGTTACCGGATGGCGCCGCCCGGGTCGGGCGCCTGGTGGCTGCGGAGCGAGGAGGGCGAGTGGCTGCCGCCGCTGTCGACGGGCGACCCCCAGCTGCGCCTCTACATGCAGGCGTACGGGTGGCGGCTGGACTGACTCATTTGCCCGGCGCGAGCTCCTTCTCGAACGCCTTGCGGCTGCGATCGGGGATCGGGCCGAACTCGAGCCGCACCGGCGGGCGTTCCTTCGACAGACGCAGGACCTCGGCGATGGCGCGGTCGAGCTGGGCATCGATGCCCTTCGCCACGTCGGTGGGCAGGTTCTGCACCTCGATGTCGGGCAGGACGCCCCGGTTCTCGAGCGACCACCCTTGCTTGGGATCCCACCACGCGTACTCCGGCTCGGTGAGCATCCCGCCGTCGACCAGCGCCTTGTCGCCGCGGATGCCGATGACGCCGCCCCACGAGCGCATGCCGACGACCGGCGCCAGCTTCTCGAGCTGGATGGCGGTGGGGAAGATGTCGCCGTCGGAGCCGGCGTACTCGTTGGTCAGGACCACGAACGGGCCGTTCAGCGCCCGGTCCGGGTAGGTGAACTTGCCGCCGGCGCGGCCGCGCTGCGCCGCCAGCACCTTCCGCCCGAGACGCTCGACGATGCGCTGCGACACGAAGCCGCCGCCGTTCCAGCGGGCGTCGACGATCAGACCCTCCTTGTCGAGCTGGGGGTAGAACCAGGTGTCGAACGCGATCAGCCCGGCGTCGCCCATGTCCGGCAGGTGGAGGTAGCCGATCTTGCCGCCGGTCTTCTGCGCCACGTACTCGCGGTTGCGTCGGACCCAGTCGACGTAGCGCAGCCGCGCGTCGGCGGCGAGCGGCTTGACCACGACCTCGCGCGCGCCCTTGGCCTCGGGGCGCACGTTCACGTCGAGGACGACCTCCTTGTCGGCCAGGTTCTCGAACGCGGCCAGGAACGGCTGCCCCGCGAGCAGCGGCCGGTGGTTGACCGCCACGATGTAGCTGCCGACGGGGACGTTGACGCCCGGCTCGTCGAGCGGGGAGCGCACGTTGTCCGCCGGATCGCCGCGGAGGATCCGCGTCACCTTGAACGCCTGCCCCTCGCGCTGGACCTCCGCCCCGAGGAGCCCGGTCGGCACCGGCGTCGGGCGCACGCCCGGATCGCCGCCGAAGATGTAGGTGTGGGACGTCGCCAGCTCGCCGATGAGCTCCCCGAGGAGGTCGCGCAGCTCGTCGCGCACGCCGAGGCGCGGCAGTAGGGCGGCGTACCGGTCGCGCTCCGCCTTCCAGTCCACGCCGCCCATGCCCGCGTCCCAATAGAAGTCGCGCATCCGGCGCCACGCTTCGAGATAGATCTGCTTCCACTCTTCCTGGGGGTTGAGCTCGACGACGAGCGCGCCGAACGACACCTTGTGCTCGCCGAGCTCCGCCGGGACGACCTCGCCGCCGGCGTCGAGCACGAAGACGTCCTTTCCGCGGACGACCGCGATCTTCTCCCCCTTGCCGGCCAGGCGGTAGGCGGTCATGCCCTCGAGGAACGGCTTCGCCTTGCGCTTGTCCAGGTCGAACGCCACGAGCACGTTGTCCCCGGGGGCGTCGGGCGGCGGCGGCTCGTCGGCCATGCCGGCGACGCGGACCTGCAGGTAGAACACGCGCTTGGCGGTCGCCGACAGGCTCGCGTACGCGCCCGCCGGGACGGGCAGGGCGAGCCAGCGTTCGCCGAGCCCGTCGACGTCGATGGCGATCGGCTTGGGGGGCTTGTCGGCCTTCTTGTCGTCCTTCTTGTCGGGGTCCTTGTCCTTCTTGTCCTTCTTTTCCTCGTCGTCGCTCCCCGGCATCCCGCTCAGGTTGGCGAACGGGTTCTTCACGTCCTTGCGCAGAAGGACCATGCACGGCCGCGTCGACCGGATCTCGATGTTCTCCTGGTCGCGCGTCGTGTCGAGGATAGGGTTGGTGAACCGATCGCTGAGGAAGTAGAGGTACCGACCCTGGGGATCCCACGCCGGCGAGTAGTCGCTCGTCGACGGCGTGGACACGGGGATGACCTTCCCGGTGGTCGTGTCGTAGATGCGCACGGACCCGTACTGCGTGGGGAGCAACACCGAGTAGGCGAGCCACCGGCCGTCGGGGCTGAACGCGTACTCGGTGATCTCGGCCTGGCGGCTGCGGTCGACGAGCTTGGGCGCGCCGCCGGCGGTGGGCACGACGTAAAGGGCTTGCGTCTGGTCGCCATAGGCGATCCACTTGCCGTCGGGCGAGAACGCGGGCGGGAAGTGCCAGCCGGTCTTGCCCGCCGGAACGATGGTGCGCGGCTGGCCGCGGCCCCAGGCGTCGATGACCCGGATCTCCTCCTCGCCGGGGGCGTCGGTGACGTAGGCGATCCGCTGCCCGTCGGCCGAGAAGCTAGCCCCGCGCTCGCGCGCCGCGCTGCCGCGCGTCACCGGCAGGGTCACGCCGTTCTTCACCGCCACCGAGAAAATTTCCCCGCGCGTCACGACCGCGAGGCGATCGCCGTTCGGCGACACGTCGATGCGGTCGATGTCGCGCGCGGCCTCGGGATAGCGGACGCGGGTGAGCTTCCGCTCGCTCGGCAGGTCGACCGCGACCTTGCGCACCGCCGCGCCGTCGGGCTGGAACACGTACAGGTCGGCCCCGGCCGTGAACACGATGCGTCCGTCCGACCCCAGCGACGGCCAGCGCACGTCCCAGTCCTTCAGGTTCGTCTCGCGGCGCGCGTCGGTGCCGTCGGGTCGGATCGACCACAGGTTGCCGACGCCGCCCTGGTCGCTGAGAAAGTAGATCCGCCCGCCGCTCCACATGGGGAACGCCGCCGCGCCGGGCACCTGCGTGATCTGGCGGAAGTCCGCCTTCGCGGGGTCGCCCACCCAGATCGTCGGGGCGGTGCCGCCGCGGTAGCGCTTCCACGTGCGGAACTCGACCTGGCCGCGGTTGACGGCCCACAGGCCCGTGCGGGCGTCGATGGCGACGCGGCCCGCCCAGCCGAGCGGGAGCTCGACGGGCTCGCCCCCCTCGAGGGGGACCGTGAACAGGTGGGTCTCGAGGCCGCTGGTGGTGAGGTTGGCGGCGCGGCTGCGGAAGATGACGCGCTTCCCGTCGGGGGTGAAGTCGATCACCTCGTCGGGCACGGGGTGCCAGGTCAGCCGGCGCGGCTCGCCCCCCTCGGAGGGGATGACGTACACGTCGCGGTTCCCGTCGTATTCGCCGGTGAACGCGATCCATTTCCCGTCGGGCGAGAAGCGCGGGAAGTACTCCGATCCGGGATGGGTGGTGATGCGGCGCGCGACGCCGCCGGCGTCGGACACGAGCCACAGGTCGCCCTCGGCGGCGAACACGATGGTGTGATCGTGGAGATCGGGGAACTGGTAGTAACCGGGCTGCGCGTGTGCCACCGCCGCCAGCAGCAGGCTCGCGGCGACGAACGTGATGCGGTGCGCCATATCATCCTCCGTGAAATCAGTCGGCAGAAGGAGAGCACACCGGGCGGCGCCTGTCGAACATACTATCGGACCATGAGAGCCATTCGCGCCGCACAGACGGGGGATCCCGAGGTCATGAAGGTGGAGGAGCTGCCCACGCCCGCGCCGGGGCCCGGCGAGGTCCTGGTGCGCGTCGAGGCCGCGGGCGTGAACTTCATCGACATCTACCAGCGGAGCGGCGCCTACAAGGTGCCGCTGCCGTTTGCGCCGGGCCTCGAGGGCGCGGGCATCGTCGAGGCGGTGGGGGAGGGCGTGCGCGACGTCGCGCCCGGCCTGCGCGTCGCCTGGTGCGCCGCGCCCGGCTCGTACGCGTCGCACGTGCGGGTGCCGGCGGAGAAGGCCGTGCCCGTGCCGGCATCGATCGACGGGAGGATCGCGGCGGCGGCGATGCTGCAGGGGCTGACGGCGCATTACCTCACCCACACCACGTATCCGCTCAGGCCGGGCGACACGTGCGTGATCCACGCCGGCGCCGGCGGCGTGGGGCTGCTTCTGACCCAGATGGCCAAGGCGGCCGGCGCGCGCGTGATCGCGACGGTGTCGACCGAGGCCAAGGCCGAGCTGTCGCGCGGCGCGGGCGCGGACGTGGTGGTGCTCTACACGCGCGACGACTTCGTCGCGGCGACCCACGCGGCCACGGGCGGGCGCGGCGCCCAGGTCGTCTACGACTCCGTCGGACAGACGACGTTCGATGCCGGCCTGCGCGCGCTGGCGCCGCGCGGGGTCATGGTGCTCTACGGGCAATCGAGCGGCCCGGTCCCGCCGTTCGATCCCCAGCGCCTGGCGGCCGGGGGCTCGCTGTTCCTCACGCGCCCCACGCTCGTCCACTTCACCCGGACGCGCGAGGAGCTCCTCGGGCGGTCGCGCGATCTGTTCGGTTGGATCGAGGGGCGCGCGCTGTCGGTGCGCATCGGCGCGACGTTCCCGCTCGCCGAAGCGGCCGCCGCCCACCGGGCGCTCGCCTCCCGCGCGACGACCGGAAAGGTCCTGCTGCTCCCCTGACGCTCAGCCGCCCCGGCTGTCTTCCATCATGTACCGCTCGAGGTCGTCCATCTTCATCTCGTAGTGGTCCATGAGATCGTAGAGGAGGTAGCGGAGCGCGACCATGCCGCACAGCCGTCCCGCGTCGTCGACGACGGGGAGATGGCGGAAGTGGTTGGCGCGCATGAGCGCCGCCGCCGCCGCCACGGGCGTGTGATCGGAGACGGCGTACACGTTGCGCGTCATCACCTCGCTGATGCGCGTCGAGCTCGGATCCTTTCCGCGCGCCACGACGCGCGTCATGAGATCGCGCTCCGTGAACACGCCGAGGAGCTGATCGTCGTCGACCACCGCGATGGCGCCCACGTGCTGTTCCATCATCCGCTCCACCGCCTCCATCACCGAAGCATGCGGCGACACCAGAGGTGGCATAGGGCCCAGATCGAGGAGTCCCATCACAAACCTCCATTCGGCTGGGGTTGAGCTCGGGTCCGAGCCGCCGCCCGAGGCTCCTCATTCGACCATAGCACGGGGGTGTAACCGGAAGCTCGGTCGCGACACATGTTTTTATGAAGCCCGGCATGTGGTCCATTGCCCTACCCATCCTGGTTGCGTCCGTGGCGTGGGCGAGCGACCCGCCCCGGCCGGCCGACGACGACACCTGGGTGCTCCTCGAAGGGAAGACCTCGAACCAGCACTCCGGCTCCATGGCCGACATCAAGGCCGCGCGCGCGCAGCAGAGGGGCGACGAGGCCCTCTTGTACTTCCGGCGCGGCGACCGGGCCTGGGTCATCCGCGACGCCGCCACCCTCGATCGCGTGCGCGCCGCCTGGGCGGCGACGAACGAGCTCGGCAAGCGCATGGAGGCCGTCGGGAAGAAGCTGGCTCCCATCGGCGACAGGCAGCGGGCCGTCGGCGAGAAGATCGGTCCGATCGGCCAGAAGATGGGGGAGGTGGGGATCCGGCTGGGCCGGCGCCGGCTCGACGACGGCGAGCGCGCCCGCCTGGAAAAGGAGTTGCGGCGCCTGCAGGCCGAGATGGAGCCCCTCACCGCCGAGATGGAGGCCCTGTCGAAGTCGATGCAGCCGTATTCCGACGAGCTGGCCAGGCTGGGCGCGGAGATGGAGCGCCTGGTGGCCAGGGCGCGCGCCGACACGACCGCGATCTTCGACGACATGCTCGCCCGCGGGATCGCCGTCGAGGCGAAGTGATCTTGAACGGACCGCCGCCCGGCGCCACCATGTCCGCATGAGCTCGCCCCTCGACCAACCCCTCCCCGGCGCCATCCGCCACGACGTGGGCGGCGCGATCGTCGACGAGGTCGCGGCCGGCAACGGCCGCGTCAAGCGCATCGTCTACCCGGTGGGCTGGCGCTGGAGCGCGAACATGCGCCCGGTCGTCGGCACCGACCGCTGCATGCACGCCCACGTCGGCTACCTGGCGCAAGGGCACGTCGCCGTCGAATATGCCGACGGCTGCCGGGTGGATTTCGTCGCCCCGGCGGTCGTGGTCGTCGCGCCCGGGCACGACGGCTGGACCGTCGGCGACGAGGCGGCGGTGTTGATCCAGTTCGACTGGGCGCGCGAGACCGCCGACCGGTGCGGTCTCGCCGAGCACCGGCACTGAGCCTTTACTGGTTCGCGACCGGCGGCGCGACGGGGGCCGCCGCCTGCGGCCCATCCGTCCACTGGATGCACGTGCCGCGGTAGCCGCGCAGCGTCGTCGTGGACCCGGTGCCCCGGAACGTGCCCCCCACCACGGCGTCGTTCGCGCCGCCGATGATCAGCCCGTCGCAGCCCATCTTGCCCGCCTCCTCGCGCATCTTCATCATCACCGTCGGGGCGTTGTCGAAGCTGAGGTCGCTCTCCTGCTGCGACTCGAGGTAGGCGACCTCGACATAGGGCCGCTGCGGGATCCCCGACGTGAACATCTCGACGGACATCGGGTCGCGCGGCGACATCACGCGCAGCGGGCGGTTGGTCGGGACCGCGGTGATCGTCGTGCCACACGCGGCGAGGAAGAGGAGCGAGGCGAGCCGTCTCATTCCCGACGCGCCTAGCACGGCCCATGCCACGGGCGATCTCGAATAGTTACGGCGCGCGCGTCGCCGCCGTGTGTTGACACACTGTGACGGGGACGCCACGCGTCACGGCGCCAGGCACGCCGGGAGCGTCCCGGCGCACGAGGCCGGCGCGACCGGGGCGCGGCCGCGCGCGGCCGCCGTGACCCAGGGCAGGATGTCCTGCCAGGCCGCGCCGACGATCGTCATGTGCCCGTCGCGCTTGACGCACAGATCCACGCGGGTGCCGTGCGCGACCATGCGGTCCACGATGCATCGGGTGGTCCAGGCTGGGACGAGGTCGTCGGTGGTGCCCTGGACGACGAGCGTGGGCGCGTCGCTGTGAAAGGAGCCCGCCAGGTCGGCGTCGACGTAGCCGACCCACGGGCCCGCGGCGGGATCGGAGAGGAACGACCGGGTGAACAGGCTCCCCAGCGTCGGGAACCGCGCCGGCACGTCCTGGAGGAGCTGGAGGACGCACTCGTTCTCGAGAAGGCCGGGGAGCTGTCTCTGCGCCTCGGGCGTGAGCCAGTCCGAGTCGGCGGGCGCGCCGCGGTAGTGCGCGACGCCGTAGAGGTACATCGTGGACAGCACGGTGACGGTGCTGTTGGGCGTCCCGGGCGGGAAGGAGATGCCCTTCTTGAGGATGCGCGCGCCGAAGCCCGGCGCCCACGCCACCGCGCCGCGCAGGCGCATGCCCGCGCCCATGCCGTAGCTCGCCGCGTACTGCTGGGCGAACAGCGTCGCCTGGCCGCCCTGGGAGTGGCCGAGGAGGAGGACGTCGCGCCCCAGGCAGCCCGGGTCGACCGCGTCGTCGGAGAGGCGCGCCAGCGCGCGCAGACCATCGAGCACCGAGTACGCCTCGGACTCGCCGACGAGGTAGGGGTGCCCGCCGGGCGTGCCCAGCCCCTGGTAGTCCGTCGCCACGACGGCGAACCCGCGGCCCACGAGCGGCAGCGCCATGTAGTCCATGAACGCGGTCTCGCGCGACGGCGCGCAGGCGTCGGCGACGCCGACGGTGCCGTGCTGCACGGCCGCGATGGGCGCGGCGGTCGCGGCGGCGCAGCGGCCGCCGGCGTCGGTGGGAAGGTAGACGGTTGCGCTGACCGCGGTCGCCTTGCCGAGCGGTCCCTGCGACAGGTAGAGGATGCGGTAGTGCTTGAGCCCGAACCGCGCCGGCGTCTCCGGCGGCGCCGACTGGCGCCAGATCGGCGTGCGCGACAGCTGCGCCGCGGTCTCGGCGTCGACGTTCTCGCAGCGGAGGATCATGCCGAGCGTCTCAGCCGACAGCGGCGGCAGCTCCGGCGGCGTGTAGAAGCCCGACGTCATCGGCCCGCAGCGCACCGCGCCCGTCGGCGCGGGGGCCGCCGGGGTCGGGTAAGGCGCGCTGGCCGGCGCCGGCATGGGCTCGATGCGACACGCGAGCGCGAGGGAGGCGAGAAAGGCGAGGCGGGCCCAGCGGAGGGGCTGCATCGCGCGAGCGTAGCGCGAACGTGGGCGCCGGCGCCGTTCCCGCGGAAACGCCCCGGACGGTTCCGCGGAAACGTGTAGTTGACATAATATCAATTATGCGACGTTGCGGATTGCGGAGACGCGGCGCTACGATGCGGCATGCCCCGTGTAGACGTGCACGTCCCGGGACGGGATGAGCCCGAAAAGGTTCAGGTGTCGCCCGGCGAGACGCTTCTCCTCGGCCGCGATCCCGACGCCACCCGCGTGCCCCGCGAGCTGGTCCGGGGCCGCGCGGTCCCCCACAAGCTCGACGCCCCCACGGTGTCGGCAAACCACATCCTGGTCTGGCGCGACGGCGACGATACCTGCCTCGAGGACGTGGGCAGCCGCCACGGCTCGTGGTTGCGCCTGCCCGCGCGCGTGCCGGTGGCCGTGCGCGGCGACGCGCCGCTCGATCTCCACCTCACCGCCGTTTCGGCGAGCCAGCCCGCGGTCGCGCGCGAGCCCGCCGATGCCGAGTGGAGCGGCCGCGACGACTACGGCCAGGCGCTCGTCCGCGCCGTCGAGGCCTGGCTCCAGCAGCGCGGTCTCGCCGCCGAGGTCGCCCTCAAGCCGCGCCGCGGCAAGGGACGGCGCGCCGCCGAGGAGGCCTTCGGCCTCATGTCGCTCGCGAGCGGCGAGGACCTCGAGGTCGTGCCGGCGCACACCCTGGACGGCCGCTGGCCGGAGCTGTGGTCGGCGCTCTACCGCTACATCGGGCGGCAGAACGTCCTCTACGAGGCCGAGGAGGACGCGGCGCAGGAAGGCCTCATCCTGAGCTCGCGCGCCGGCCGCGCCGCCCACCGGCAGGTGGTCGAGGCCGCGCTGTCCGGAGTGCGCTCCCTCCTCCTCGTCGGTCCGTCGGGCTCGGGCAAGGAGGGTCTCGCCCGCTGCTTCCACCGCCACACCGGACGATCCGGGCCGTTCGTGGCGCGCAACTGCGCGATGTTCTCCAAGGAGTTCCTGCGCTCGGAGCTCTTTGGCGCCGAGGCGGGAGCGTTCACCGGCGCGACCCACCGCATCGTCGGCGCGGTCGACCGCGCCGCGGGCGGGACGCTGTTCCTCGACGAGCTGGGCGAGATGCCCGGCGAGGTGCAGCCGATGCTGCTCCGCTTCCTCGATTCGGGCGAGTACGAGCCGCTGGGCAGCTACGGACAGCCCAAGCGCGCCGACCTCCGCATCGTGTGCGCCACCAACAAGGACCTGCGCGGCGCGGCGCAGGCGGGCGAGTTCCGCGCCGACCTGTGGTACCGCCTGTCGGTGTCGATCGTCGCGGTGCCGCCGCTCGCCGATCGCCCCGAGGACGTGGTCGCGTTCCTCCGCCTGCGCAAGCTCCCGTCGGAGGTGAGCGCCTGGGACGCGCTCGCGCCCGACGCGCAGGAGCTCGTCGCATCCCATCCGTTCGGCGGCAACTTCCGCGAGCTCGGCAACCTCGTCGACCGGCTGGGGCGGCTGGGGCGCATCCGCGGCGAGCGGGTCACGGCGGCCCAGGCGCGCGACGCCCTCGCGCAGGGCTCTCTCGAGCCGCCGCCGAAGCCCCGCCCCCCATCCGCCCCCGCGTCCGAGCCGGGCGCCATCCCGTGGGAGGAGCTCTCGACCGAGGCCGTGCGCGCGTTCGCCGAGGACATGGACAAGGGCGCGCCGGAAACCTGGGACGAGGTCAAGGCATATATCGAGAAATACTTGAAACCCCTGATCTTTGCGCATCTCACGGGGGCGGCGAGAAACCCCTCGGCCAAGCACGACATCCGGGCCCTGGCGGACGCCGTGGAGTCGGACCGCGGGACGGCGCAGAAGCAGATCGACAGGTTCGTGGAGAGGTTCGGGAGCTAGTGTCCCGGACCAGAAAAAGGTGATCAGCGTCAGAGGGTTGTGATCAACTCCTGACGTGGGTAACCAGTTCTCGGCCGCAAGAATCGAGCTGACCGACGCTGAGCGATCGGTTCTCGAATCGTACGTTTCACGACGCAAGACCGCGCAGGCTCTCGCTTTGCGAGCCCGGATCATTCTTCGGTGCTCGGAAGGCGGGCACGATGGGGTGGTGGCGGAGGAGCTACGTGTCGAACGGGGCACCGTCGGCAAGTGGCGCCGGCGCTTCGCCAAGCAACGACTCGACGGGCTACACGACGAGCCTCGACCTGGTGCCCCTCGTTCAGTGTCAGATGCCGATGTCGAGGGCGTGGTTATCGCCACTCTCGAGACGACACCAAGGGGCGCGACGCATTGGAGCACTCGGGAGATGGCGAAGTACGTGGGCCTGAGTCATTCGACCATCGGCCGAATCTGGCGTGCATTCGGCCTGGCTCCCCACAAGTCCGAGACGTTCACGCTCTCGAACGACCCTCTCTTTATCGAGAAGGTGCGAGACATCGTAGGGCTATATCTGAACCCGCCGGAGCGCGCTGTGGTGCTCTGCGTCGACGAGAAATCTCAGGTCCAAGCCCTGAATCGCAGCCAACCGATGCTGCCGATGCAACCCGGCCGACCTGAGTCACGAACGCACACCTACGTCCGCAACGGCACGACGGCCCTTTTTGCTGCACTCGACGTGGCTACCGGAAAGGTGATCGGTCAGTGCCGGCGCCGGCACCGCGCCGCCGAGTTTCTCCGCTTCCTCAAGCAAATCGATGCCCACGTGCCCGCCGAACTCGACGTCCATGTCGTGCTCGACAACTTGTCGACCCACAAGACAGCCAGCGTACAGCGGTGGTTCGCCCGCCATCCTCGCTTCCACGTCCATTTCACGCCGACCTACAGCTCCTGGCTCAACCAGATCGAGCGCTGGTTCGCCCTGCTGGAACAGCGTCAGCTCAAGCGCAGCGCGCACCGCAGCGCAACGGAGCTCGAGCGGGCGATCTACGACTTCATCGACGTTCACAACGAGGAACCCAAGCCGTTCACGTGGATCAAATCCGCAGACCAGATTCTCGCGAGCATCCGTCGATTCTGTCTGCGAACGCTCGGATCTCAGGGCTGGTGGCGGACTTCAGATCCGGGACACTAGC
>DATFWE010000353.1:0-5147 GCA_035259575.1 Haliangiales bacterium | reverse complement strand
CCCCGCCAGCGCCTCGCGCAGCAACCGCCCCACCGGGCCGTCCGACGGCTCGCGGGTGAGGTGCGCGCCCATCCGGTCCGCCAGCCGCCGCGCCTGGGTGGTGGTGCCGGCGCCGTCGATGCCTTCCAAGACGATGAGTCTGCTCAAGGTTGCACCGCCGTCTCGCGGCGGCGAGGCGCTCCAGGTCGCTCGGCTGCTCCTCGCTCCAGGGTCGCGCCAATCCTCGCCGCCGCTCGCCGGCTCATGGCCGTCTCCGGCGGGCGAGCCCCAGGACCGCCAGGAACAGCCCGGCCGCGCCCACGCCGATGCCCGCCATCAGCATCCACCGCCGCGGCGACCCCGCCCCCGCCACCGCGGGGTCGGCGGCGACGGCGCGCGCCATGTCCTCCGCCCCGCTCCGCCCCGCCGTGCGCTCGCGGGCCGCGCGCGCGGCGAACAGCTCGGCCTCGGCCTCCTTGGCGCGGGCGCCGTCGGGATCGATCGACCACGCCTTGTGGAAGGTGGCGATCGCGTCGTCGAGCTTGAACTCGGCCTTGAGGGCGCGTCCGCGCTCGAGGTACCCGGCGACCATGTCGGCCCGCTTCGCGTACGTCGGGTCGGTGACGAGGACCTTGTCGTAGATGGCGACGGCCTCGGCGACCTTCTTCTGGCCGAGGAGCTCGCGCGCCTTGAGCATCGTGTCGTCCCAGCGATCGGCGCGCCGTCGATCGTAGAGGTCGAACAGGAGCTGGGTCATCGCCGCCGCGTCGAGCTTGGCCGACGGCGCCGTCCCCGTCTGCTGCTGCAGGACGCGCCGGAGCTCGTTCTCGGCGAACTCGCGGTAGGTGAGGTAGAGCGGCAGCTCCTTGTCCGAGAGCTTCCCGCCGGGCAGCTTGCGCTTGGCCTTGGGCGCGGGCGGCGGCGCCGGTCCGGTCACGTAGGCGAGCCAGGCCTCGCGCGCGGCCTTGCGCACGCGCGCCGACGGCGCGTCGATGCGGTCGAGCACCGCGGTCACCGCGTCCGGGTGCTTGACGTCGCGCACGGCGTCGAGCATGCGCGCCTCCCACTCGTCGTCGGGCGCCGCCGCCAGCGCGTAGGCCGGGCGGTTCTTGCCCAGACGGTCGAGCTGGTACATCGCGTAGCGCGAATACCCGCCCTTGTCGCGCCGCTTGTCCATCGACGCGCGCAGCAGCGTCGGCAGGGAGTGGGGGGACATGGCGCGGAGCTGCCGTCCGCATTCGTCGCGGAACACCAGCCCCTCGGGCGCGAACGCGAAGTCCAAGAGGGCGTCGGCGGCCGGCTCGGTGCCCGCCGACGCCAGCGCGCGCAGCGCGGCGACGATCGCGATCGCGTCGGTGCGGCCGGGCTCGCCCTCGGAAAGCTTGCCGAGCTCGGCCAGCCAGTCGGGATCGGCCTTCTTCTTGGGGTCCGGACGCGGCGGCTGCACGAACAGGCCCTTGTCGTTCGGCACCTCGGCGCCGAACCGGGCGAGGACGGCGCGCAGCTCGGCGTCGGTGGCGGTGCGCTGCTTCAGCTTCGCGGCCAGGGCGGGAACGTCTTCCGCGGCCAGGGCGGGCGCGGCCGCGCACAGCAGGAGCACGACGAGACGGCGCAAGTGGGAGTCTGGTACCAGGTTGCCCGGGCTAATGCAACGTCCGCATGCGGGAGAGCGTCACGCGGAACAGCTCGCCCTGGTCCTCGAGGAACTCCACGAACTTGAGGCCCATGCCGCGAGCCCAGCGGAGGCGCCCGCGGTGGGCATAGTTGAAGCAGTAGTGGTTCTTCACCTCGGCGCGCGCGACGAGGCTCGCGTCGCTGTCGGGGATCTGGAAGCGCACGCGGCACTCGCTCCCCAGCGGGAACGGCGACACGGTCTCGATGAGCATGCCCCCCTCGGAGATGTTGCGGGCGATCGCGGCGAGCTCACCGAACTCCTCCGAGGAGACGAAGACCTCGAAGACCTTGGTGAACCGGATGCTCGCGCGCTTTTCCACGTGCAGGTGAACGGCCATGGGGAGATCCTCGCACGTTCCCTACATATAGGCAAAAATCTCACTTTATCCTACACATTGCCAGTTGCCAGTTGCCGGTTGCCTGTTGCCTGTCGCCTGTTGCTCTTGCTTCTGCTGCTAGTCTTTCCCGCACATGCGCTGGCTTCCCTTGGTTGCCCTTCTCGTCGCCGCGCCGTCCTCGGCGCAGAATCGCGCCTGGATCGGCATCACCCTCGAGCCCGAGGGGGTGAAGATCCGCGAGGTCATGGAGGGCGCGCCCGGCGAGCGGGCCGGGCTGCGCGCCGGCGACGAGATCCTCGCCATCGACGGCGCGCGCGTGACCACGCCGACCGAGCTCATCGAGCGCGTGGGCTTGAAGGGGATCGGCGAGACCGCCGAGCTGACGCTGCGGCGCGCGGGCAAGGAGCTCCGTGTGTCGCTGGCGCTCGCGGCGCGACCCGAGGAGCTCGACATCCTCCGCTCGAGCCTACTGGGCAAGCCGCTGCCGGAGCTGCCGGCGCGCGCCGACATCGCCGGAAAGGTCGTCGTGGTCGAGTTCTGGGCGACCTGGTGCACCGCGTGCAGCGCGGCGTATCCGCGCCTGCGCGAGTGGCACAAGAAGTACGCCGGGCGCGGCCTGCGCATCGTCAGCCTCAGCGACGAGCCGTCCGACAAGGTGCACAAGCACTTCGCCGGCAAGCTGCCGCCGTGGACGATGCTCGAGGATCGCGACCAGAGGGCCTACGCGCGCTTCCGCGTCCCGGCCATCCCCACGTTCGTGGTGGCGGGCCGCGACGGCAAGGTGCGCTACGTCGACGTGGGCGCGGGGGATCGGCTCGACGCGATCGAGGCCGCGTTCGCCGGGCTGCTCTAGCCGTGCGGGTCGACCAGATCGAGGCCTTCGCCGCGCTCCTCCGGCGGAACCACGTGCGCGTGTCGACGAGCGAGGTGATCGACGCCGCCGGCGCCGTGGCGGCGACCGGCCTCGCGCGCGGCGACGACGTGCGCGCGGCGCTCGCCGCGGCGCTGGTCAAGAAGCCCGGCGACCGCGCGACGTTCGACGAGCTGTTCGCGCTGTTCTTCCTGCGCGGCGGGGAGCTCCTGCGCGACCTCGAGGGCGCGCCGCTCGCGCCGCTGCTTCGCGACATGGGCCTCGGCGAGGACGACATCGAGCGCATCCTCGCCATGCTCGCCGACGAGGCGCACGCGCTGTCGGCCGCGGCGCGCGCCGGGCTGGGGCTGCGCGGCCACGACGCGGGCGGGCTCCTGCGCCTCGCCGGCATGACGCTCGACGGGACGCGCATCGTGTCGCCGCTCCACGTCGGCTACCACGCGCACCGCATCCTCGCCGCGCTGGGCGTCGCCGACGCCGAGCGCGAGCTCGAGGCGCTGGTGCGCCGCTTCGCCGGGGCGCTCGGGGACCAAGCGGCCGCGGCGCTGCGCGCGGTCATCCAGAAGAACATGATCGCGCTGCGCCAGGCGGTGCGCGACCACGTGAAGGACGAGTTCGAGAAGCAGAACCGCGAGTGGGTGCAGGACCTGCGCCTGCGCTCGCTCGCGGAAAAGCCGTTCGCCACGCTCACCGAGGACGAGATCCGCCGGCTGCGCGAGGAGGTCACGCGGCTGGCGCGCAAGCTGCGCGCGCAGGCGTCGCTCCGCCCCCGCGTCCGCCGGCGCGGCCGCCTCGACGTGCGCCGCACGCTCCGCCGGGCGCTGGGCACGGGCGGCGTGCCGTTCGCGCTGCGCCGGCGCACGCGCCGCAAGGAGCGGCCGCGGCTCGTCATCCTGTGCGACATCTCCGACAGCGTGCGGCACGTGTCGCGGTTCATGCTCGAGCTCGTCTATACGCTCCAGGAGCTGTTCGACCGCGTGCGCTCCTACGTGTTCGTCGCCGACCTGGGCGAGGTCACCCAGCTGTTCGCGACCTACGACATCGACCGCGCGGTCGAGCTCGCCGGCGGCGGCGCGGTGGTGAGCGTGCAGGCCAACTCGAACTACGGGCGGGCGCTCGAGACGTTCGCCGGTCGCCACGCCGATGCGGTGACCGGCAAGACGACGGTGATCGTCATCGGCGACGCCCGCAACAACTACAACCCGCCCAATGCCGACCGCCTGGCGGAGGTGCGCCGTCGCGCCAAGCGCCTGCTGTGGCTCAACCCCGAGCTCCCCGGCGCGTGGGGCTTCGGCGACAGCGCGATGCGGGACTACGAGCCCCATTGCGATCGCGTCGTCGTCGCCTACAACCTCGAGTCTTTACGTAAGGTGGTGGACGAACTGGTGCTCTGACGATGCGGGGTCGGACTTGACCGACGCGGGACCCCCATCTAGACTTTCTGCGGACTTAGGCCGAGGGACGCATGCGGATCGAAATGAAGGTGTCGTCTCTGAGCTTTGACCCCTTCACGGAAACACCCATCGTCATCCTCCGGGATGGAACGGGAAGACACTCGGTGCCGTTGTGGATTGCGCACCCCGAGGCGGCGTCGATCGCCGCCGAGCTCGAGGGCGTGCGGCTGGACCGTCCGATGACCCACGATCTGCTCAAGGCGGTGCTGGGCGTCCTCGGCGGCAAGGTCGCCTACGTGGAGATCCACGACCTGCGCGGCGGCACGTTCTTCGCGACCATCCACATCGTGCGGCCGGACGGGCGCGACGGCGCCGCGGCGGCCGGCATCGACGCCCGTCCGTCGGACGCGATCGCGCTGGCGCTGCGCACCGGCGCGCCGATCTACGTCACCAAGAAAGTGCTCGACAAGGTGCGCCGCCAGGCGGACAGGCACAAGCTGCCGACGGTGGTGTACGAGGCGCCCGAGACGCCCGGCGGGTTCGTCATCGATCCGGCGTTCAAATGGAAGGTCTGACCCGCTGGGGTCCGGCGGTCCTGTGGGCCGCGGTGATCTTCGCGCTGTCCTCGATCCCCGGCCGCAGCTTTCCCGAGATCGCCGGGGTCGCCGGCGTGGACAAGCTCGCGCACATGGGGGTGTTCGCCGTCTTCGGCTTCCTCGTCGCGCGGGCGGTCGGCGGGGGCAGCGCGCGCGCGTTCCTCGTCGCCGCGGCGGTCGCCTCCGCCTACGGGGCGCTCGACGAGTTTCACCAGCTGTTCACCCCGGGGCGCGACGCGAGCGTGTGGGACTTCGCGGCCGACACCCTGGGCGGCGCGGTCGGGGCCGCGGCCCG
>DATFWE010000352.1:0-22273 GCA_035259575.1 Haliangiales bacterium | reverse complement strand
GGCGGCGAGCGCCGACGACAGCCCGCCCGACTTGGGCCGGAACCCGATCACCAAGTGGTCGTCTTCCGTACGGATCTCGGTGATGGCGACGACGGGCGTCACCACCTCCAGCGCGCGCCGCACGACCGGGTTCGACGCGATTTTCGGCACCTTCAGGAGATCGAGCGTGAAGCGGTCGCCCGACGCCTCGACGATCGCCGGCGGCCTGGACGGCAGGAACTGCAGCAGGGTCGCGGGTTTGGTGAGGTCCATCGCCTTGAACAGGTTGCCCATCGGCGTGTTGTCTCCGGCGAGCGCCTGGAGCTTGAGGTTCGACACGCGGATGGTGACGCGCAGGTCGTTCGCGCCCGCGCCGACGTCCTCGACGATGATCTCGCCCGACGCGCGGAACTCGTTCCCCATGAGCTCGCTGGTGACGCCGAACGACAGGGCCGGCGGCGCCGAGCCGATCACCAGGTCCTTCGGGCCCTTCCGTCCCTTGGGCGCGTGGTCGATGAGCCAGCGGAGCGCGTCGAGCGGCACCGTCGCGCGCAGGCCGGCGGCCGCCTTCACCACCGTGAGAATCTCGCTGGGGTTGCGCCGGATGTAGTCGACGCCGGCGCGCAACGCGTCGCGCGGCAGCGGGTTTCTGAAAAAGCTCAATCGGGAGCGGAGCGTGTCGAACATGGGTGGGTAACCTAGCAGAGGCGGGTCGCGCGGGGAAGCTTACGGATCCAGCTCCGGGTATCGCCGGAAGATGCCGTATTCGTTGAACGGGATGCGCCGGGGGGAGGCGAGGTACGCGGCGACGCGCGGCCGCGCCGCGACGAGATCGCGCAGCGCGTGGAGGCGCGGGGTGCGCCGGCGCAGGCGGGCCATTCCGTTCGGGAACGCGTAGGCGAGCCCCTCCATGATCTGAAACAGCGAGAGATCGACGTACGTCAGGTCCTTGCCGACGATGTGGCGCCCCTTGCCCCGCTTGTTGTCGCCCAGGAGCGCCTCGAAATAGCCGAGAAACTTCGGCATCCGTTCCCTCACGAACAGGGCGGAGCGGCGCTTGGCCTCGGGTTTCTGGTCCTCGTAGTAGAACGCGCCTCCGAGCGGATGGTGCGTGTCGTGCGCCTCGACGACGAGGTCGGCGATGGTGAGCTGGTTCTGGTGCGCCGCCAGTCGGCTCGCCTCGTCGTCGGGGACGAGCCCGAGGCGCGGCCCGAGGAACTGAAGGATGTTCGCCGTCTGCGCGATGACCAGCCGCCCCACCTTGAGGAACGGCGGTCCGAACGGGCGCAGCCCCTCGCCGTTGCCCGCCATGAAGCGCCCGATCGCGTCGTCGCCGCCGTCGCCGCGCCCCACGTCGTCGTACTTGACGCCCGCCTCCTCGAACGCCAGGCGGATGAACTCCCCCCGGCCCTGGATGCCGGACCAGTAGTAGAGCTCGTAGCGGGGCATCCTCAGTGTCTCTGACCGAGACGCCGGGCGAGATCGTGATGCTGGTCCCACATCGCCGTGGGCAGGCGGTCGCCGAACTTGTCGAAGTACTCCTTTTGCCCGAGGAGCGCGTCGGTCCAGTCCGCCGGGTCCACCTTGAGGAGCTCCCCCATCGCGGCGTCGGACACGTCGAGCCCTCCGCGGTCGATCGCGTCCAGCGTGGGAAGCATGCCGATCGGCGTCTCCTGCGCCTTGCCGCCGCCGCTGCAGCGGTCGAGGATCCATTGCAGGACGCGCAGGTTCTCCCCGAACCCCGGCCACAGGAACTTCCCCTGCTCCCCGGTGCGGAACCAGTTCAGGCGGAAGATCTTGGGCGGGCGCGTGAGCCGCTTGCCGATGGCGAACCAGTGCGCCCAGTAATCGGCCATGTTGTAGCCGCAGAACGGCTGCATCGCCATGGAGTCGCGCCGGAGCACGCCGACCTTGCCCGTCGCCGCGGCGGTCGTCTCCGACGACAGCGTGGCGCCGAGGTACGTCCCGTGCTCCCAGCCGAACGACTCGTAGACGAGCGGCACGACCTTCTGGCGGCGCGCGCCGAAGAGGATCGCGTCGATGGGCACGCCGCGCGGGCTCTCCCACTCGGGGGAGATCGACGGGCATTGCGCGGCCGGCGCGGTGAACCGGCTGTTGGGGTGCGCCGCCTTCTCGCCGCTGTCGGGCGACCACGGCCGGCCCTGCCAGTCGCGCAGCCCCGGCCCGGGCGGCTCGTCATGGCCCTCCCACCACACCGTCCCGTCGGGCCGCAGCGCCACGTTGGTGTAGATGGTGTTGCGATCGATCGTCGCCATCGCGTTGGGGTTCGTCCTGGAGCTCGTCCCCGGGACGACGCCGAAGAAGCCGGCCTCGGGGTTCACCGCCCACAGCCGCCCATCGTCGCCGACGCGCAGCCAGGCGATGTCGTCCCCGACGGTCCACACCTTCCACCCCTTGAACCGCGCCGGCGGCACCAGCATGGCGAGGTTCGTCTTGCCGCACGCGGACGGGAACGCGCCCGTCACGTAGCGCGTCTGCCCGTCGGGCGACTGGATCCCCACGATGAGCATGTGCTCGGCGAGCCAGCCCTGCTTCCGCCCCAGCGCGCTGGCGATGCGCAGCGCGAGGCACTTCTTGCCGAGGAGCGCGTTGCCGCCGTAGCCCGACCCCACGCTCCAGATCTCGTTCGTCGCGGGGAAGTGGCAGATGTAGCGCCGATCGGGGCTGAGGTCGCCGATCGAGTGGAGGCAGCGGGTGAACTGGTCTCCGACCGGCCCGCCGAGCTGGTCCCACGCCTGGTTCCCCATGCGCGTCATGATGCGCATGTTTAGGACGACGTAGATGCTGTCGGTGATCTGCACGCCGACGCGCGAGAACGCCGAGCCGAGCGGGCCCATCACGAACGGCACGACGTACATGACGCGGCCGCGCATCGCCCCCGTGAACAGCGGGGTGAGCTTGCCCTTGGCCTCGTCGGGCGACATCCAGTTGTTCGTCGGACCCGCGTCATCCTTGTCCGCGGAGCAGATGAACGTGAGGTGCTCGGTGCGCGCGACGTCGGTGGGGCTGGAGCGGTGGTAGTAGCAGCCGGGGAGCTTGTCCGCGTTCAGCTCGAGCAGGTCGCCCTGCTTCATCGCGAGGACCGTGAGGCGATTGCGCTCTTCCTCCGAACCGTCGCACCAATGGATGTCGTCGGGCTGGGTGAGACGCGCAATCTCGTCCACCCAGCGTTTCGCCGCTTCGCTGGTCACCATGCGCGCGAAGTCTACCACACGAGTCTGTGGCGGAGGTCCTCGTGCGGGCTGGCGATCACCTCGACGCCCATGACGAGCGCGGCCTCGACGACCTCGCGGCCGGCGAGGACCGCGGCTTCGATCGCGTCGAGCCGGCCGGAGAGCATGAACACGCCCTTGCCGCCGATGCCCTGCCCCAGCCGCATCTCTACGACGGTCACCTCGGCGGCCTTGGCCGCGGCATCCGCGGCGAGCACGGCGGCACATATCGTGTGGGTCTCGAAAATCGCAGCGGAATCGATGGGCTGTGGATTCGACGCACCGCGCAACAAGGGCGGGAGCGATTCGTGCGCCGCGGGCAGGAACAGCCGATCCACGAGCGTCGCTCCCGCCGCGGCCACTCCCGCCTGCATCGCTTCGTCCACCTCGGCGACCTCGCCGGAGACGACCACGATGTGCTTCCCCGGCGAGACGGGGTGGCTCTGCAGGATCCGGATGGGCGCCTTCTTCGCCATCGCGTCGGCGACGACGACGCCGCGGGCGATCGACGACACCTCGACGATCCCGAGCGCGGGCTCGGCCATCACGCCCCCGCCAGGCGGTACAGGCGCGTCAGCTTGCCCGCGATCTCCACCCCCTCGACCTCGATGCAGCCCGGGTCGGGCTCGGCGAGCGCGAGCAGATGATCCATCCCGCGCGCCTCGGCCACATCGACGAGCCGCACCGCCGTGTTGACCGGCGCGCCGAGCACGTCGAACGTGCGGTTCCGCGGCGTGCCGATCTGCCCGGCGAGCACCGCGCCCGCCGCCGATGCGATCGTGAAGTCGAGCGGCGGCATGCCGCCCTTCTGGTTGTCGGCCATCCACCCCGGCTTCTCCTTGAGCGCCTGCGCGACGGCGGCGAGCGCCAGCTTCTTGTGCCCCGCCACGTCGGTGGACAGCCACGCGCCGAGGACCGCGTCGCCCATGAACTTGACCAGCCGGCCGTCGTTCTCCTGGATGATCCTCTCGGCGAAGCTGTAGTAGTGGCCGAGCACCACGCCGAGGTCGAGCGGGCTGAGCTCGGCGGTCATGCGCGTGAAGCCCTTGAGATCGACGACCGCGATCGTCCCCACCGTCTCCTGCAGGAGCACCGCCCCGAAGACCTGACTCCCCCGCACCGGCCGCCTGGGCATCGTCATACCACCCGGAACGCGTCCTTGAGCGTGCAGCGACGCTCGCGGGTGAAGTTCACCGCCGTGGTGAGCCCCTCGCCGGTGGGGCTGGCGATGGTGAACGAGGTGTAGCCTTCGCCGCCGAGGCCGAGGCCGGCCAGGTTGGACGCGTTCTTGACGAAGATCGACGTGTTGATGACGCGCGCCATCGCCGACATGTTGTCGATGTTCGTGGAGTACATGACGGCGGTGTGGCCGAAGCCGTGCTCGACGCGCTTGGCCACCGCGATCGCCTCGGCGGCGTCGCGCGCGCGCACCAGACCGAGGACGGGCATGAGCAGCTCGTGCTGCACGAACGGGTGCGCCTCGTCGAGCTCGGCGACGAGCAGGCGCAGGTCGTCGCCCGCCGAGATGCCGATCTGCTTGGCGATGAGCCCGGCGTTCTTGCCCACCCACTTCTTGTTGGTGCCGTCGCCCTCGAGGATGACCTTCTCGAGGTCGCGCACCTGCCGATCGTGGAGGATGAGCGCGCCGTTGCGCCCGAGGAGCTCCTTCAGGCGGTCGGCGATCGCCGCCACCGCGATGATCTCCTTCTCGGCGGTGCAGATGATGTTGTTGTCGATCGACGCGCCGGCGACGATGCCGCGGGCGGCGACGTCGAGGTTCGCGGTCTCGTCGACGACGGCGGGCGGATTGCCCGGCCCGGCGGCGATGACCTTCTTGCCCGAGTTCATCGCCGCCTGGACCACGCCGGGACCACCGGTGACGACGACGAGACGGATCCCCTTGTGCTTCATGAGCGCCTGGGCGCTCTCGATCGTGGGCGTGGCGACGCAGACGACGACGTCCTTGGGCCCGCCGACGGCCTGGATCGCCTCGTTGAGGAGGTGCACGTGCCACGCCGACAGCCGCGCCGCCGCGGGATGGACGTTGAACACGACGGAGTTTCCGCCCGCCACCATGCCGATCGCGTTGCACAGGATCGTCTCGGTGGGGTTGGTGCACGGCGTCACCGCGAGGATCGCGCCGTAGGGGGCGCGCTCGATCAGCGTCAGCCCGTCGTCGCCGGTGAACGCCTGGGGCCGGAGGATCTCTGTCCCCGGGGTCTTCTCGACGACGAGGAGGTTCTTGTTCACCTTGTCGTCGGCGCGGCCGAACGTCGTCTCGTCGACGGCGTACTGCGACAGCTCGCGCACGTGGCGGCGCGTGGTCTCGCGCATGGCCTCGAGCATCTTGCGGCGGAGCTCGAGCGGCGCGCGCTCGTTCTCGACGAAGCCGCGCCGCGCCGCCTCGACCGCGGCGTCGATCGAGTCGTAGACGCCGTTCCTGGCCGGCGGGATGCGCACGTGGCGCGCCGGCTCGGGCCCCGCCGCCGCCGCGGGCCGCGCCGGCGCCGGCGTCGGACTCCCACCGGCGGACCCCAGCCGCGCCACGACGCGCTCGACGATCTCCTGGATGCGGCGCTCATCGAGCGTGGGGAGCGTGGGCACGTCAGGCCTTCACGTAGCGCCGCGCGCCGTCGATCTCGACGGTGTCGACGATCGCCATGATGGTCGCGTCCACCGGACGGTTCTGGGTGACCCTGGTCTGCCGCGCCGAGCTGCCCGACGCGTAGAGGACGACCTCGCCCAGCCCGGCGCCGACGGCATCGGCGGCGACGACCGACGCGCCCGTCGGCTTGCCGTCGAAGTCGCAGGCCTTCACCACGAGGAGCTTGAGCCCCTCGAGCTCCGCTTCCTTGCGCGTGGCGACGACGGTCCCCACCACGATCCCCATCTGCACGGCTACTTCCCTTCTTTGGCTTCCTTCTGTCGGCCCAGCGGGAGCACCAGGTCGATGTTGGCGTGCGGGCGCGGGATCACGTGCACCGAAACGAGCTCGCCCACGCGCTCGGCGGCGCGCTGGCCGGCCTCGGTGGCCGCCTTCACCGCCGCGACGTCGCCGCGGACGATCGCCGTCACGTATCCCCCGCCGATCTTCTCGTAGCCGACCAGCTCGACCTTCGCGGCCTTGACCATCGCGTCGGCCGCCTCGACCATGCCGACGAATCCTTTCGTCTCGATCAATCCCAGCGCGTCAGCCATTGACCTCGTCTCCTATTTGTCCACGAACTTGTCGCCGGCCTTGCCCTGGACGGCGTCGAGCGCGCCCGTGGCCGCCGCCGCGGCCGCGTCGATCTCGGCCTCGGTTCCGGCGAGGTAGAGGCGCCCGAACGCGCCGTAGGGGGTGACGTTCACCAGAAAGATGTTCGCCGCCTTCTCCGCCTCGTTGGCGGCGAACGCGACGTAGCCGGCCGGCTCCGTCTCCAGCATGAACAGCGACTGGCCGGGGAGGATCATCATCCCCGACGAGCTGCGGTTGATGATCTGCGTCTGGTACGCCTCGACGCCGCGGATGATCTGGTTGGTGACGACCTTCGGCTTGAGGCGATCGTCCTCCTTCACCTCGAGGTAGCGCAGCACGGCGGCGCCCGCCGACTTGACCTCGCCCTGGTCGTGGTGGTGGATCTCGAGCAGGCCGTAGGCGCGCTCGACGACCTGGAGCGCGGGCTGGACCTTGGTGGCCTTGAGCGCAACGTCGGTCACCCGGTTGATGGCAATGCCGGGCGCGATCTCGATGAACAGCGAAGCCTGCCCGGGAACGGGCAAAAACCCGCGCGCGGTCTTGCCCATGAACGTCGCCAGCTGCGGCTGCAGCGCGTCGAGAAACGTGTATGTCCGCAGGGTGACGTTCGCCATCGGCCCGGAAAGTAACACGTGCTACCCTTTGTGGGAAAGGGAGGCGACATGGCTGATTACACGCTGCGCCGCGAGGCCGTTCTGGCGTCGGAAGCGCCGCTCGAGGCGCGCCGGGACTTCATCAAGAAGACCTACGCGCACCTGGCGGCGGCCATCTTTGCGTTCATCGGGCTCGAGTACCTGCTCGTTACGTCCCCGCTCGGGATGAAGATCACCCAGTTGACGCTGGGCAACGGGCGCTTCGGCTGGCTGGCGGTGCTCGCCGCGTTCCTGCTGGTCGGCTGGCTCGCGGACCGGTGGTCGCGCAGCACGACCTCCCCGGGCATTCAGTACCTGGGGCTCGGCGCGTACGTGGTGGCGGAAGCGGTCATCTTCGTGCCGATCCTCTTCATCTGCACCTACGTGACCCGGTTCGAGGGGCTCATCGGCACCGCCGGGATCATCACGGCGATCGCGTTCGCCGGGCTGACCGCGGTCGTGTTCCTCACCAAGGCGGACTTCTCGTGGATGCGGACGCTCCTGTGGGCCGGCTCGCTCGTCGCCTTCGGCGTGCTCATCGCGTCGCTCGTTTTCGGCTTCCAGGTCGGCATCATCTATTGCGCGGCGGTCGTCCTGCTCGCGGCGGGCTACATCCTCTACTACACGTCGAACATCCTCCACCGCTACCCCATCGGCTTCCACGTGGCCGCTGCGCTGGCACTGTTCTCGGCCATCGCGCTCATGTTCTGGTACGTGCTCCGCATCCTCATGTCCCGTCGCTGACCGCGCCTGCGGTTTGACACCCCCGCCCCCCAATTGCATCTTTCCCGTTGCGCCATGCCCAAACACACACTGGTACCCGCGCTAGCTCTGCTCGTATCACCCGTGCTCGCCGCTGCCGAGGAACCTTCGCTCACGCTGAAGGACGCCCTGGGGACGGCGATCGTCCAGAACCGCACCGTCCGCACCGCATCCCTGGACCTCGAGATCTCGGAGGACAACGTCTACAGTCAGACCGGCGCCGACGACTTTCTGGTCGCGGCCAACGCCAACTTCACCCGGTCGGTGAAGCAGGTCGTCCCGGGACAGTTCGTGAGCTTTCCCGAGACCAATACGTTCCACACCGACGCCTCGCTGACCAAGCCCTTGCCCTTCGGCGGGCGGGTCGGCCTCCAGCTCTCCAACGACTACACGCGGGCGAAGTCGATCTTCGCCAGCTCCGGGACGGAGGTCGAAACCACCTCGGACTACTTCCAGCCGTCGGCGACCCTCACGTTCTTCACGCCGTTGCTGCGCGGGCTCGGCGAGAAGGCGGCGCGTGTGGATCGCAAGCGGGCGCAGGCGACGCGCGACGTGAACACGCTCGACCGGCTCGACAAGGCGTCGGCGGTGGTGCGCGACGTCGTGCAGGCCTACTGGGAGCTGGCGTACACCATCGAGGAGCTGGAGATCCGCAAGTCGTCGCTCGACCTGGCCAAGGAGCAGCTCCGCATCACGCAGGCGCGGCTCGACGTCGGCGTGGGGGCCCCGACCGACCTGGCCGCGGTGAAGCAGACGATCGCCACGCGCGAGGAGGACGTGCTCCTGTCCGCGCAGTCGGTGGCGCAGGCGTCGCTCAACCTGCGCCAGCTTTCCGGCATGGACATCAAGCCCGACGCCATCCTCGTGTCGACGCGCGAGCAGCTGCTCGCGAACCCCCTCCCCGTCGAGCTCGGCGGCGCCCTCGACAAGGCGTACGCCGCCAACCCCCAGCTCGCGACGATCAAGGCGCGCGGGCGGCAGGCCCAGGTGGAGGTCGACGTCACCGACAACGGGCTCCTGCCGCAGCTCGACCTCAACGCGTCGTTCGGCCCCAGCGCCGCCGGACCGGAGTTCGGCCAGGCGCTGAGCGATCTCGCCACGTTCAAGAATTACACGGCGTTCGTGGGCCTGACGTTCTCGGCGCCGATCGGCAACCACGGCCCCCGCGGCGCCTACGCGTCGGCGCTGGCCAACCTCCACAAGGTGCGCGTCAGCGAGGAGGACGTGCGCGCGCAGGTCTCGGTGGCGGTGGCCCGGGCGGTGGACGTGGTGAAGTCGACGCAGAAGCGGCTCGAGGTCGACGCCGTCGGCACCCAGCTCGCGGTGGTGAACCTCGACGCGGAGAAGGCGCGCTTCGAGGTGGGGCGGTCGTCGAACTTCGACGTGGTCCGGCGCCAGGACGAGCTGGCGCAGAGCCGCCTCCGCCAGGCGCGCGCGTCCGCGGACTACCTCAAGTCGGTGGCCGTGCTCGAGCAGCTCACCGGCGAGATCCTTCCCCGCTACGGCATCCAGCTCAAAGACGCAGCCCGATGAACCCCATGTGAACGCCGCCTTCCTGCCCGTCGCGGCGGAAGGAGAAGAACCGCTCGCCGTCGCAGCGCGTGCACGGCGGGCGGTCGTCAATGTGCTCCGGCCGTGCGCCGGCGCGCTCGGCGAGGGCGCGCGTCGCCGCGCGGAGATCGATGTGGTCCTTGCGCGGGCCCGGCACGACGAGCCCGGGCACTTCGCCGAAGGCGGCGCGGAACGCGTCGACCACCTCGGGGCCGACCTCGAAGCAGCAGGGGCCGATCGACGGTCCCAGCGCGACGCGGATATCTTCGATCTTGCTGCCGAAGCGGTCCCTCATCGTCGCAAGGGCCCGCGCCGCCGCGCCGTTCACCGTCCCGCGCCAGCCGGCGTGGGCCGCGGCGACGACTCGCCGAACCGGATCGCAGAACAGGATCGGGATGCAGTCGGCGGCGAACGCCGCGAGCGTGTCGCCCGGCCGGTCGCCGACGAGGATGTCGAACTCGGCCAGCTCCGGCGCCGGGTCGCCCACGACCCAGACGTCGGTGCCGTGGACGTGCTTGGTGACCTGGAGGCGCGCGACGTCGAAGCCCGCCGCCCGCGCGACGCGCCGCCGGTTCTCGGCGACGTTGTCGGCGTCGTCCCCCCAGCGCGTGCCGAGGTTGAGCGACGCGCGTTTGCCGGTGGACACGCCGCCGTGGCGCGTGGGAAAGCCGTGCACGAACCCGTCGCGCGGAATCACCGGCGAGGTCAAGATCTCCAGGCTCACGCCGTTTACTTACCACGCGCTACACTTGGGGCACACGTGGCCGACATCGAAGTCAACGCGCTCACCAAACACTACAAGGTTCACCGCCGCAAGCCGGGCATGCTGGCGGCGATCCGGTCGCTGTTCCGCCGCCAGTACGAGATCGTCAAGGCGGTGGAAGGGCTGTCGTTCCAGATCGCGCCCGGCGAGCGCGTCGGCTTTCTCGGGCCCAACGGCGCCGGCAAGACGACGACGCTCAAGGTGCTGTCCGGCCTGCTCCATCCGACGTCGGGCAGCGTGCGCGTCGCCGGGCACGTGCCGCAGCGGCGCGAGGCGCCGTTCCTGACGGGCATCACCCTGGTCATGGGGCAGAAGCAGCAGCTGTTCTGGGATCTGCCGCCGGCGGAGACGTTTGCGTTCAACCGCGCGATCTACGACGTGCCGTGGCCGAGGTTCCGCGAGACGCTGGCCGAGCTCACCAAGCTCCTCGACCTCGAGCCGCTGGTGACGAAGCCGACGCGCCAGCTGTCGCTGGGCGAGCGCATGAAGTGCGAGCTCGCGGCGGCGCTCATCCATCGCCCGCGCATCCTGTTCCTCGACGAGCCGACGATCGGCCTCGACGTCAGCATGCAGGCGGTCATGCGCGAGTTCATCCGCAGCTACAACGAGCGCTATGGCGCATCGGTGCTGCTGACGTCGCACTACATGGCCGACGTGGCGGCGCTCTGCCCGCGGGTCATCGTCATCGACGTCGGCAAGCTCCTCTACGACGGCGATCTCAACGCCCTGGTGAAGCGCATCCGCCCGGAGAAGCTGGTGACGCTCAAGCTCGGCAAGCCGGTGGCGGCGGCGGATCTCGGGCGTTTCGGCAAGGTGGTCGAGCACGGCGACGCGCTCGTCAAGATCAACATCGCCGAGGGCGCTCTGCGCGACGCGGTGGCGTCGATCTTGGCCACGCTGCCGGTGCAGGACCTCACCGTCGAGGAGCCGCCGCTCGAGGAGGTCATGCGCCAGGTGTTCGCGCTGAACAAGCCGGCCGCCGCGGCGCCGAAGGAGGCGACGGCATGAGCCGGCGAGCGGAGGCCCGGAGAGGCGCGCCGCTGGAGCGAGGTGCAACCGAGCGACCTGGCGCGCCGGGCCGACGCGAGACGGCGGGGCAACAATGAGCCGGCGAGCGGAGGCCCGGAGAGACGCGCCCCTGGAGCGAGGTGCAACCGAGCGACCTGGCGCGCCGGGCCGACACGAGACGGCGGGGCAACAATGAGACTGCGGCACGTCGTCGGCGCGTTCCCCGCGCTGTTCCGCGTCGGGCTGATGGAGGCGTTCGCGTACCGCGCGGAGTTCTTCGTGTGGATGCTCACGACGACCATGCCGCTCGTCATGATGGCGTTGTGGACGGCCGTGGCGGCGGAGGCGCCGTTCCAGGGCTTCGGCCCGGGCGACTTCGTCGCCTACTACCTCGCGGCGCTGATCGTCCGCACGCTCACGAGCTGCTGGCTGGTGTGGGAGATCAACCAGCAGGTGCGGATGGGCTACCTGTCGATGATGCTCCTCCGCCCCATCCATCCCATCTTCTTCTACGCGGCGGAGCACCTGGCCGCGGTGCCCATGCGCGCGGCGGTGGCGGTGCCGGTGGCGCTGATCCTGCTCATCACCAGCAGCCACGGGCACGTCGTCACCGATCCGGTCCTCATCGCGGTCCTGCCGGTCGCGATCGCCGGGGCGTGGTTCATCACGTTCTTCTCCATGATGATCATCGGCTCGCTGGCCATGATGATCGACCGGTCGACGACGATCTGGGAGGTGTGGTTCGGCGTGTTCGCGCTCCTCAGCGGCTACCTGGTGCCGATCAAGCTCCTGCCGTCCTGGATGGGCGAGCTGGCGCGCTGGCTGCCGTTCCGCTACATGCTCGGCTACCCCGTCGAGCTGTTGACGGGGATGACGACGCGCGGCGCGGCGTTCGCCGAGCTCGGCATCCAGTGGGCGATGGTCGTCGTCCTGGCGTTCTTCGGCGTGAGGACCTGGAACGCGGGCGTGAAGCGGTTCGAGGCGTTCGGCAACTGATGCGGCGCTACATCTATCTCGTGTGGATCCAGCTGCGGGCCTCGCTCGCGATGGCCATGCAGTACCGCGCCGACTTCCTCGTCGACGGCGTGATCTCGCTGTGGTGGATGCTGTGGACGCTGGTGCCGCTGGCGATCGTCTTCGGCAGGCAGCAGGCGGTGGCCGGGTGGAGCTTCCCCGAGGCGCTGGTGGTCGCCGCCTGGTTCACGCTCCTCCGCGGCGTCATCGAGGGCGTGGTCAACCCGTCGCTGGTGGCCATCGCCGACCACATCCGCATGGGCACGCTCGATTTCGTGCTGGTGAAGCCGGCCGACGCGCAGTTCCTGGTGTCGACGTCCAAGTTCGCCCCGTGGAAGGTCTTCGACGTCGTCGCCGCGGTCGCGATGGCGGCGATCGCGTTCACCCGCATGGGCCGCGCGCCCGCGCCGATCGACATCGCCGCGTCGCTCGTCCTCCTTACCGCCGGCGTCACCATCCTCTATTCGATCTGGATCCTCGCGGTGAGCGCGGCGTTCTGGGTGGTGAAGCTCGACAACCTTGCGTACCTGTTCTCGTCGATCTTCGACGCGGCGCGCTGGCCGCTCGATGTATTCCGCGGCGTATGGAAGATCCTGTTCACGTTCGTGATCCCGCTCGGGCTGATGACGACCTACCCGGCGCGCGCCCTCCTCGGCACCCTGGCCCCGGCGTCGGCGGCGCTGGCGTTCGGCGGGGCGCTCGCGTTCGGCGCGCTGGCGCGCTTCGTGTGGACGCGGGCGCTGGCGAACTACACGTCGGCGTCGAGCTAGGCCGGTCGTCTCCCCCACAAGAACCGCAGCAGCGCCTCGGCCTTGGGGAGGAAGCTCGCCAGCTCCACGAACTCGCTCGTGGTGTGAAAGCCGGCGCCGCGCGGGCCCAGCCCGTCGATCGCGGGCACGCCGACGGCGCTCACGGTGTTCGCGTCGCTGCCGCCGCCCACCATCGGCATCTCGCCCGCGCCCAGGCCGGCGGCGCGCTGGCACGCGGCGTACTCCTCGTACAGCGCCGCCGACGCGGCGGTGCGCTCCATGGGCAGGCGGGCCGCTCCGCCGGTGAGCTCGATCGACGATCCGGGCACCTCGGCCGCGGCCTCGGCCGCGGCCCGGCGCAGCGCGGCGACCAGCTCGTCGGCATCGGCCACCGTCTCGAAGCGCAGGTCGAGCGCGCACTCCGCCGCCTCCGGCACCGTGTTCTTGCTCGTCCCGCCCTTGACCGTGCCGACGTTGACCGTGAGCCCGCGTGGGTAATCGGTGAGGCGCTGGGCGCGATCGATGAAGCGCGCGATCGCCCACACCGCGTTGATGCCCTCCTTGTGCGCGTTGCCGGCGTGCGCGGCGCGCCCGGCGGCGACGGCGCGCATGGCCCCCACGCCGCGGCGGGCCGTGACGATGCGGTCCTCGGCGCGGCCCGATTCGAAGACGAGCGCGGCGGCCGCGCCGCGCGCGCGCGCCTCGAGGTGCGGGCGCGACTCGGGCGAGCCCATCTCCTCGTCGGAGACGGACATCACGACCAGGGGCAGCCCGGCGAGCGCGCCCACCTCGTCGAGCGCGGCGAGGACGCCCCAGACGATCGCCAGGCCGCCCTTCATGTCGAAGCTCCCCGGCGCGCGCGCGCGGCCGCCCTCCTCGTGCCAGCCCTCGAAATGGCCGGGCGGGAACACCGTGTCGTGATGTCCGATGAGGAGGATGGGCGCGCCGGGCGCCGCGGTGCGGAAGACGCGGTGATCGCCATGGCGCGTCGCCGGGATCGTCTCGCCGGTCAGCGACGGCAGCGCGAACGCCTCCGCGATCATCGCGCCGACGCGGTTCACGCCCGCGACGTTCTCGCTGTAGCTGTTGACCTCCACCCAGCGTCGCGTCAGCGCCAGCATGTCGCGCTCGCGCCGCCGCAGGGCGGCGAGGGCCTGGTCCAAGGTCGCCATGGTGTATCCTTCTATGCCGCCATGACCAGACGTTTCAAGGCCGCCGTGATCGGCGGATCCGGATACGGCGGCGCGGAGATGATCCGCCGCCTGCTCATCCACCCCGACGTGGAGCTAGCCCGCGTCGCGTCGATCGACGCCGTCGGCGAGCCCGTCGGCGCGGTCCACCCGAACCTCGAGGGCGTGGACTTTCGCTTCGAGAACCTCACGCCGGCGGAGGCCGCGCGCGGCTGCGACGTCGCGCTCCTCGCGCTCCCCCACAAGGTGACCGCCGCCAAGGTGCCGGAGCTCCTCGCGGCCGGGGTGAAGATCATCGACATGTCGGGGGATTTCCGCCTGCGCGACGCGGCCGTCTACAAGCAGTACTACGGCGCCGACCACCCGCACCCCGAGCTCCTCGGGACGTTCGTCTACGGGCTTCCCGAGCTCAACCGCGACGCGATCCGCAAGGCTCGCTGCGTGGCGTCACCCGGGTGCTTCGCCACGACCATCGAGATCGCGCTCCTGCCGCTCGCGCGCGCCGGCATCCTCCCCCAGGTCGTGCACGTCACCGGGATCACCGGCTCGTCGGGATCGGGGATCGCGCCGGGCGCGACGACGCACCACCCGAGCCGCGCGGGCAACCTGCGCACCTACAAGCCGCTCGAGCACCAGCACATCCCCGAGATCGCGCAGACGCTCCACGATGCGGGCGCCAAGGGCGTCGCGCTGCAGTTCGTGCCGGTGTCGGCGCCGCTCACGCGCGGCATCTGGGCGACGTGCTTCGTCGAGCTTCCCGCCGACTACGACGGCAAGCGCCTGGCGAGCCTGTACGACGAGTTCTACGCCGCCGCGGCGTTCGTGCGCCGCCCGAAAAAGCGCCTGCCCGAGGTGGTGGCCGTGTCCGGCTCCAACTGGTGCGAGGTCGGCGTCCACGCCGGGGCCCCCCACGGCGACATGCGCACGGTGACGCTCTTCGCCGCGACCGACAACCTCATCAAGGGCGGCGCGGGCCAAGCGATCCAGAACATGAACCTCGTCCTCGGCGTCGACGAGAAGGCGAGCCTCGAGGACCTGGGTCCATGGCCGTAGGCCGCGTCGTCGTCAAGGTCGGCGGGGAGATCCTGGCCGGGGGCGAGGTGCGCGTCCTCGCGGCGGACCTGGCGGCGCTCGTCGCGCGCGGCGCGCGGGTGGCCGTGGTGCACGGGGGCGGGCCGCAGGCGTCGGATCTGTCCAGGAAGCTCGGCATCGAGGTCAGGCAGGTCGCGGGCCGCCGCGTCACCGACGCGGCGACGCTCGAGGTCATGAAGATGGTCGTCGCCGGCAAGCTCAACGTGGATCTGTGCGCGGCGCTCGTCGCCGCCGGGCTGCGCCCGGTCGGGCTCCACGGCGCAAGCGCGCTCGCCGTGGCGGCGGAGAGGCGGCCGCCGCGCGTCGTCTCCGGCGGCGGGCCCAATCCGATCGATTTCGGCCACGTGGGCGACGTGACCGGGTTCAACGTGGCGCTTCTCGACGCGCTGCTCGCCGGCGGCTACACGCCGGTCGTCGCGTGTCTGGGCGCGGACGCCGCGGGGAACGTCTACAACATCAACGCAGACATCGTGGGCAACCAGCTCGCGGCGGCGCTGGCGGCGGATCATCTGTTCCTGGTGACGTCGGCGCCCGGCGTGCTGCGCGACGTGCGCGATCCGTCATCGCGCCTGCCGCTCCTGACCGTGGCGCAGGCGCGCGCCGCGATCGCCGACGGGACGGTCAGCGGCGGCATGATCCCCAAGCTGGAGGAGGCGATCGCCGTGGTCGCCGGCGGGGTGGGGGCGATCCACATCCTCGGGCACCTTGGCCCGGGCGACCTGCTGCGCGCGGCCGAGGAGCCGGGCGCGGTCGGGACGACGCTGGTATCCGACTCGCTCTAACGGATTGTCTGGCCGATCCTCTGCCAGCGCGACAGCGGCGCCCAGGCGATCATGACCGCGCGGCCCAGCACCGCGGCGAACGCGGCGGGACCGGTGTGGCGGCTGTCGCGCGAGGCGTCGCGGTTGTCGCCGAGGACGTAAAGCGTGCCCTTGGGCACGACGAGATCGACGCGGGGCGCATCGGCCGGGGTCGGCGCGAGCAGGGTGTTCCACTCGGTGTCGCCGAGCTTCTCCCGCCACAGCTGCCCCGTGGTCTGTCCCTCGCCGTCTTCGTAGACGAACGCCTGGTTGCGGGCGAAGGCTTCGACCTTCTCGCCGTTGACGACGAGACGGTGGCCCTCGACCTGGATGCGCTCGCCCGCGAGCGCCAGCACGCGCTTGACCTGCGTGACGGGGGCGTCGGGGTCGTTGTAGAAGACGACGTCGCCCGGACGCGCCGGCCCGGCGATCGGCTTCTTGAGGATGAGCGCGACCTCGCCGACGCCGAGGGTGGGGCGCATCGAGCCGCCGCTCACCGGCACGAGGTCGAGGAACGCGGCGCGCGCGACGCGCACCAGCCCCTCGGGTGAGCTCGAGCGCACGGTTATGTCTGTGCCGCGGGCGTCGACTTTCATGCCGCGCCCGCCGGCGTTCCGGATCGCCTGGACGGCGGGCGCGAGGCCGGTGCGGGTGCCGAGGTGGACGTGCAGCGTGCCGCCGCGGCGGTCGAGCGTGAGCAACCCGTCGGCGCCCTCGAGCGCGAACGCGATCGCGACGGGCGAGCGTTTGCCCGCGGCGAGGCGCGCGGCGAGACGACCGCGCACGACCGCCTCGCCGCCGGGGGTGAAGAGGACGACGCCGCCGCGTTCGGCGACGATGCGCGGGCCGCCCTTGGCGAGCGAACCGTGCTCGTCGGGCGCCGTGCCCACGATGCATCCGACGTCGGCCGGCGACAGCCGGCCCTGGGCGCGGAGGGTGAGCTTGCCGCCGCCCACGGCGAATTCGATGCGGTCGAGGCGGCCGTGGATCTTGCACAGCTGGAGCAGGCCGCCGACCTGGGGGAACGCGGCGAGCGCGGGGCTCGTCTTCGACGAGAGGTCCGCGCGCGCGGCGATCCACGCGTCGGCGCCCGCGAGGCGCGGCGGCGCGAACAGGAACGCGACGAGGAGGACGCGTCTCAGGCGCACCGCCTCCTCGTGCGGTGGTACATTTGCCCCGTTTTCCCCACGGTGGAGCGGAGGGCCATGGGAAAAGGATGCCTTTTTCGGCCCGGCGATTTCAACTGGCGCGCGCGCGGAATGACGTCACAATGTTTTCTGGGGGCGCACCGGTGGATGTGGCCCTTTGGCGATGGCCCCCCTCCCTCGCCGAATCGAGAGCCCCCGCCGGTAACGCCCTCTTTCTATGTGCCGCGCTCGCGGGGGCGGCCTTTGGCGACTCGGCCGAGCGGAGTGGAGTGCCTGCCGCCGAGGGGCAACTCTCACCGCATGCGCCGGAGGAGCACGCGGAGGTCCGGGCGGTCGGCCTCGTCGCCGCCGCCCCTCGCTCACGCGGCTGGCTAACTTGCCGCGCCCGCGGGGGCGGCCTTTGGCGACTCGGCCGAGCTGAGCGCAGTGTCGTCCGCCGCGGACATCGACCACCGCACGCGTCGGTGGAGCGCGCGCTGTCCGGGCGGTCGGCCGCCGTGGGCGGAGCATCACCGGCCGGTGGCCGCCGTATTTTTGGGGTGCACGAGGCGCCAGGTCATGGCGAGGACGTGGTCGAGGAGCGTGTCGGTGGGCCGGAGCTCCTCCGACGAGAGCCATCCCCACGCTTCGGCGATGGCCACCAACGCCGTGCGGAGCTCGGCGGCGGAGCCTGCGGCTGTACGCCACACGTGAAATCGGTCTCGACCTGCGTCGTCGACCTTCACTCAAGTTGTGGGCGACGCTGCTGGCGGCGCGTCGCGTCTGATCCGCATGCGCGCGGTTGCGCAGCTCGAGCCTCTCGAGCGGCTCGCGCAACGCGATAATGAGCTCCAGCGAAACTCTCTCTGCGTCGAACGTCATGGTTGGCACCTCCCTCTGCGTAGATCGCCGGCTCCCCCGAAGGGGGCGCCCCGGACCCCACCGCCCCACCCCGCCGGCGGCCGGTCTCACCCCATTCCGGCCGGCCGCCGGCGCGGGTGGGCCCTCGCGCAAAGGACGTCCCTCTGGATCCGCCCTGGGCCGGCGCATGCGGGGGGACGTGCCAGCCGCTGCGGCTGGCGCGGCACCCCGCCGCGCGATGATCACCCAGACGTCGGCGGTATTCGCCGGACGCGACACGCTCCGCCGCCGGCACCGGTTCCCGTTCCGGCACCGACACCGGCTCCGGTTTCGGTTCCGGCTCCGGCACCGGTTCCGGTTCCGGCTCCGGCTCCGACTCGCTACTGCGGCCGCCAGCGCGGGTGGGTGCTTGCACAAAGGACTGTCCCTGCGCGCGATGGTCACCCAGACGTCGGCGGTATTCGCCGGACGCGACACGGCTCCGGCTCCGGTTCCGGCCGCGGCTCCGAGTTAACGCGTGAAGTTCAGCGTGAACGTCTTCGGAAAATTCTCCGCCGTCACCGTCAGGATCCCCGTCCCCGACGTCGTGCCCGTGATGGTGACGCAATTCTTGGCCTGCGACGTCGCCGCCGCCACCGCGTTCGCCAGCGCCGGGGGCAGCCACGTCACGCCCGCCACCAGCCGCGAGTTGTTCATCGCGCGGAAGCAATACGTCCGCATGTCCCCGACCTTGACCGGCGTCGACGGATCCGTCGTCGCGCCCGTCGCGTCGACGCGGATGATCTGGTCGACCGCCGTCACGATGTCGAGGTTCTGGTCTCGGTTCTGCGCGTCGCTGGTGCGGATCTTCACCGTCCCCTGGCTGCCCGCGTTCTTCGTCGCCATCAGGTCGACCGTGTCCCAGTTCGGCTGCGCGCCGGCCAGGACGAGCGGCGGCCCCGACACGCCCAGGAACACGCCCTCGTCCGCCAGACGGTTCCCCGACCCGTCGAACAGACGCACCACCACGTTCTCCGTTCCGCCGGCGAACAGCACCCACTTCGCCGACTTGTCCGCCGCAAACGCCATGTCCGACAGATCGTTCTGGTACGTCTGGGGACGGATGTCGGCGGACGCGATCGGCGCCACCTCGATCAGCGTCCGCCCGAGGAGCAGGTCCTTCCCCGGTGTGGGGTCGAGGATGCGCAGGTACGCGCCCCCCTGGGAGTTGCCGAGCACCGTCACGTTCGGCGGCACGAGCTGGCCGGTGGAGATCGCCGCCCCAGACGAGGCCGCGCGGAAGGCCAGGATGCCGACCACGTCGTCGGGATTCGCCAGCACCTTGATCTTCTGCGTGCCCTGGACGCCGACCTTCAGCGGCGGCCCGGCCGCGTCGCTCTCGCCCAGCTTCGACCCGCGGAACGCCAGATCCGGATACATGTCGGAGCATGTCTCCCCCGGAGGGCAGTTCATGGGGGTGCTACTGCCGCCGCATCCCGCAAGAAGCGTCAAGGCCAAGATCCGCCGCATAGTCTCCTCCTAGATGAAGCTTTCTTGATACCCCGGATCTTCGATCCGCGCCGCCTCCGTCGTCTGCCGCAGCGCGCGGAACGTGTCGATCATCACGGCCAGCTCTCCCGTCTCCTTGCTGCCGATGCTGGCCTCGTACGCTCCGGGGTGCGGGCCGTGCGGGATCCCGGCCGGGTGCAGCGACACGCTCCCCGGCCCCACGCCCTTGCGCGAGGTGAACTGACCGCGCACGTAGAACAGAAACTCGTCGCAGCTCGGCGACGAGTGCGGGTACGGACAGGGGATCGCCTCGGGATGGAAGTCGACGAGCCGCGGCACGAAGCTGCAGATCAGCGCGCCGCGCGCGCCGAACGTGCCGTGCCAGATCGGCGGCAGGTGCACGAGCCCCACCTTCGGCTGGAACGCGAGCATGGGAAACGCCCACGGGTACACCGTCCCGTCCCAGCCGACCACGTCGAGGGGCGAATCGACGTACGCGAACCCGTGGAAGCCGCCGCTCCGCTTGACGACGAGCTGGCGGATGCCCTCGTCGCGCGGCCCCGAGAACGTCGGCCGGCGGAAATCGCGATGACTGTACGGCGCGTCCATGCGGAGCTGACCGACGTCGTTGCGCCACTGCTTGAGCAGGCCCAGCCCGCCGGCGCACTCGATCGCCAGCCAGTGCTGCTCGCCCGCGTCCGGGATGATCCGGTGCGGGATCCCGCGCGGGACGCACACGTAGTCGTCGACCCCGAAGCGCAGGTCGCCGAACGGGCTGCGCACCGTGCCGCCGCCCTTCCACACGAAGTAGAGATCGTCCCCGTCGCCGTTGGCGAAGTACACCGGATCCTCGACGCCCGGACGCGCGATCGACAGGACGACGTCCTCGTTGTAGAGGATCGGCACGCGCGCGTCGACGGGCGGTTTCGCCGTCTGCTCCACGCGGCCGGTGAGGAAGTGGCGCTTGGCCAGCGGCCGCTCGGGCGCCGGGCGCGGCAGATCGAAGCCGTGATGCGCCTCGGCGAGGCGCTGGGTGTGCGGCCGGCGCGCGTGGTAGAGGATCGAGTACGGCCCGTCGAACCCGTCGCGCGTGAAGCACTCCTCGTAGCGGAGGTTGCCCTCGGCGTCGCGCAGCGCGATGTGGTGCTTGCGGGGGACCTCGCCGGCGACCACGCGGTCGAGCATCAGACCCTTCCTTCGCGGACCTGCTCCCGCTCGATGCTCTCGAACAGCGCGCGGAAGTTCCCCGCGCCGAACCCCTGGTCGCCCTTGCGCTGGATGATCTCGAAGAAGAACGGTCCGGCCGCCGACTCGCCGTAGAGCCCGGCGGAGTCCTTGAGGAAGATCTGCAGGAGGTACGCGCCCGGCCCGTCGCCGTCGACGAGGATCTGGAGCTCGCGCAGCTTGTCGATGTCCTCGTCGATCTTGCCGATGCGGTGCTCGACGAGCCGCGCGGGCAGCATGTCGAAGTACGAGCCCGGGGTCGGCATGAACTGGACGCCTCGCTCGCGCATGCCCCGGACGGCGGAGACGATGTCCGGCAGCGCGAGCGCAACGTGCTGGACGCCGTCGCCGCGCAGATCTTCATTGAACACGTTGATCTGCGACGACTTGAACGACGGACGCCACGGCTCGTTGTTCGCGAACTTCACCCCCGAGGCCGGATCCCACATCACCACCGAGCGCAGGCCGGAGCCGTGGCCCGCCTTCTGCCGCTTGGCCACGTCGTCGGTGTGGAACTCGACGTGCCAGAACTCCTCCATGCCGAGCACGTGCTCCATCCACAGGAGCGCCGGCTTCATCGTCTGGAAGTTCGACGTCACGTGGTCGAAGTGCGTGAATCCGAACGCGTTGCGCCCGTCGCCGCGGCGCTCCTCCACGAACCCGGGAAACAGCGTCCGGTACCCGCGCCGCTCGACGAACCGGAACGTCGTGTCGCCGAAGGGCGTGGTGATGCTGAACGTCGCGAACGTCCCGCCGTCATCCTGGTAGCGCTGGATGTCGTCGATGGGCGTCCCGCCGCGTTCCTCGAGGAGCGCGAACGTCCGCTCGATGTCCTCGACGAGGAACACGAGCGTCCCCACCCCGTCGGGATGCTTGCGCAGGAAGCGCCACGCGCGGCCGCCCTCTCCGGCGGGGGCGGAGCAAAGGACGCGGCAATCGCCGGCCTCGAACAGCACCGACTTCTGCCGCCCCGCTCGCGTCAGCTCCGGGCTCGATTCGCCGACCTCGGCGAAGTCCATGAGCTGGGTGTAGAAGCGGCGGCTGCGCTCGAGATCGCGAACGTAATAGTGGATGGCCTCGAGCTTCTGCACGCCGACGGAAGGCAGCTTGCCCATGCGCCTAGCCTACCACGGGGGCATCGGGCTGTTTATCGGCGTGGGCGGCGGCGAACGCGGGGAGCGCGGCGCAGGCGGCGTCGATGCGGCGGAGCGTGGGCATGGGCTCGAGATCCACCTTGAACCGGCGCGCCGTCGCGAGCTGCGGCACCAGGCACGCGTCGGCCATCGTCGGAGATTCTCCCACCGAGAACGCGCCCGCGGTCGCGCCGATCACCTGCTCCACCGCCGCGAGCCCCGCCTGGATCCAGCTTGCGCTCCACGCCTTGGGATCGCCGCCGAGCTCCTTCACGCGGTTGCGCGTCTCCAGGTTCTGGAACGGCTGGATGCCCGAGTTGATCATCTGCGCGAGCATGCGCGTCCGCGCGCGCAGGTACGGATCGCGCGGCAGGATCGGCGGGCTCGGGTGCGTCTCCTCCAGGTACTCGAGGATCGCCAGCGACTCGG